>DWYS01000133.1 GCA_019118585.1 Candidatus Enterocloster faecavium
ATACTGCCGCCTATATTGTAAAAATACTATTAATGGAGGACTGCAATATGAGTAATTCAGCACAAACTTCAGCAAGCACACGCATTGCGGCGCTGCTTGATGAAAACAGTTTTGTTGAAGTCGGCGCTTACGTTACGGCCAGAAGCACGGACTTTAACATGACTGAGCAGGAAACCCCTGCGGACGGAGTGGTAACCGGCTACGGTACCATCGGCGGCTGCCTTGTGTATGTGTACAGCCAGGATGCTTCCGTGATGGGAGGTTCTATGGGTGAGATGCATGCAAAGAAAATCTCCAACCTTTATTCCATGGCCATGAAGATGGGCGCTCCCGTGATCGGGTTCATTGACTGCGCCGGTCTGCGTCTCCAGGAAGCAACAGACGCTCTGAACGGGTTTGGACAGCTGTACTTAAACCAGACCATGGCTTCCGGCGTGATCCCGCAGATCTCCGCAATCTTCGGCACCTGCGGCGGCGGCATGGCAGTGTCTGCGGCTATTACTGATTTCACCTTTATGGAGGAGAAATCCGCACGCCTGTTTGTCAATGCCCCCAACGCCATCAGCGGAAATTACACATCCAAGTGTGATACTTCCAGCGCTGCATTCCAGAGCGAGGAGGCAGGCCTGGTAGACTTTGTGGGAGACGAGGCGGCTGTACTGGAGCAGATCCGTACCCTGATCTCCATTCTCCCGGCCAACAACGAGGATGATATGTCCTACGGCGAGTGCCAGGATGATCTGAACCGCATGTGTGCCGGAATCGAAGGCCTTGCCGGCGATGCCGCGCAGGCTCTTGCGATGATTTCCGACAACAGCTTCCTGATGGAGGTTAAGAAGAATTATGCGCCTTCCATGGTAACCGCCTTTATCCGCTTAAACGGCGTAACCATCGGATGTGTGGCAAACCGCAGCCAGGATGGGGAGAAGAAGTATGAGCCCGTTCTGACCGCAGCCGGATGTGAGAAGGCAGCTGACTTCATCAATTTCTGTGATGCCTTTAACATTCCTGTCCTGACCCTGGTAAATGTAAAGGGATACCAGGCCAGCAAGTGCACCGAGAAGCGCATTGCCAAGGCTGCCGGCCGTCTGACCTACGCCTATGCAAATGCCAGCGTACCTAAGGTAACCGTGATCGCGAAGGAGGCCTTCGGAAGCGCTTACCTGACCATGGGCAGCAAGTCCATCGGTGCAGATGTGGTATTTGCGTGGAAGGATGCCGTGATCGGCATGATGGATCCGGCTGAGGCGGTTAAGATCATGTACGCAAAGGAGATTGAAGCCGCAGAGGATTCCGTGGCTCTGATCGATGAGAAGAAGGCCGAGTATACTGCCCTCCAGTCCAGCGCTCTGGCAGCAGCCAAGAGAGGCTATGTGGACGATATCATTGAGGCGCAGGAAACCCGTCAGCGTGTGGCAGCGGCGTTTGAGATGCTGTTCACCAAGAGAGAGGATCGTCCGTCCAAGAAGCATGGAACAGTTTAAAGTGAGGTGACAGGTATGAAAGGATTATTAAGACGAGCGGCGGCAGCTTTGATGGCGGCCTGCCTGGTGAGCCTGTCAGCCTTCTCCGTTGCGTTTGCGGCAGAAGAGGGAGAGATTCCCTTCGCTACGGAGGGGACTCCTGTGGAAGACGAAAATATGGTCACCATGATTAAGCAGACAGCTATGCAGCTGCTGGGGCTGAGCAGAGAAGAACTGCTGGTCCAGCAGGCAATTGTGGAGGATTCCGGCGATGAGGCCATGACCGCCATGATCACCGCTCTGCTGGACGCCAAAATTGAGTACGGCACTCCCAGAGCCATTGACTACAGCGGGGCTCAGGTCAATCAGGTGGAGGACGGCACTTATACAGTGATCATTCCGGTAACCTACAATGACGGCCAGATCCGCTATATGGTTAATGTAGACCCCTTTACAGGATACATGCAGGTAGCGTTTGCCAGCGGCACCGGTGAAGCGGACAACGCTACTCTGGGGGACCAGATGAAGGAAGCCGGAATCTATTCCGCCTTCGGTCTGGGAACCGTATTTATTGTACTGATCGTGATCAGCCTGATTATTGCGGCATTTAAGCTGATTTACAACGCTCAGGAAGGAAAAGGCAAGGAAGAAGAAACTTCTGCTCCAGCGCCTGCACCCGTACCTGCAGCGGCTCCTGCCCCTGCACCGGTTCCTGCTCCCGCACCGGCGGCTGCAGCAGGAGAGGATCTGATGGATGATACGGAGCTTCTGCTTCTGATCACTACTGCTATTGCGGCCTATGAGTCGGTTCCGGCCAACGGCCTGAAGGTACGTTCCATCCGCCGTGCAAAGGATGCCAGATGGAAACGCTCATAAAGGAATCACATTTTAACAAAAATAATCCAGGAGGAATCAAATCATGAAGAGTTATACAATTACAATTAACGGAAAGGTATACGCAGTAACTGTTGAGGATGGAATTACCGGAGGCGTTGTTCAGGCAGCAGCTCCTGCAGCTCCCGCTCCTGCCCCGGCTCCCGCACCGGCAGCAGCTCCCGCCCCCGCTCCTGCTCCCGCACCGGCAGCAGCTCCTGCCCCGGCTCCCGCACCGGCAGCTCCTGCAGGCACAGCTGGTTCCGTAAAGGTAACCGCTCCCATGCCCGGCAAGGTGGTAAAGGTGAACGTGTCTGTTGGACAGGCTGTTAAGAGAGGAGAGGCGATCCTGGTTCTGGAAGCTATGAAGATGGAGAACGATATTGTGGCACCTCAGGATGGGACCATTGCCAGCGTTAATGTTTCCTCCGGCGATTCGGTAGAGTCCGGAGCCGTACTTGCAACACTGAACTAAAGCAGTAATAAAAGCGGGGCTGCCGCCCGCAGTCCTGCTATGGAGGAAATATTATGGATTTTGGCAGCTTGATTAGCAACTTGATGAACCAGATGGCCTTTTTCCATCTGGGTACAGGCAACTATATTATGATTGTAGTAGCACTGGTCTTTCTGTGGCTGGCGATTAAAAAGGGCTTCGAACCGCTGCTTTTGATTCCCATCTCATTCGGCATGCTGCTGGTGAATATTTATCCGGATATCATGTATTCTCCGGAAGAAGCCTCCAATGGAACCGGCGGACTTTTGTGGTACTTTTTCCAGCTGGATGCGTGGAGCATCCTGCCTTCCCTGATTTTCATGGGTGTAGGTGCCATGACGGACTTCGGTCCCCTGATCGCCAATCCCATCAGCTTCCTCATGGGAGCTGCGGCACAGCTGGGTATTTACGCAGCCTATTTCCTGGCGATCCTGCTGGGATTCTCCGGCGCTGAGGCAGCGTCAATTTCGATTATCGGAGGAGCAGACGGTCCTACCTCCCTGTTCCTTTGCAGCAAACTGGGACAGACTCAGATCATGGGTCCCATCGCAGTGGCGGCATACTCCTACATGGCGCTGGTACCGATTATCCAGCCCCCGGTTATGAAGCTTCTTACATCTGAGGAGGAGCGGAAGATCAAGATGGAACAGCTTCGTCCTGTTTCCAAACTGGAGAAGATTTTATTCCCCATCGTAGTGACCGTGGCTGTGTGCCTGATCCTGCCGTCCACCGCTCCGCTGGTCGGAATGCTCATGCTGGGCAACCTGTTCAGAGAGTGCGGAGTCGTAAAGCAGCTGATGGAGACCGCTTCCAATGCCATGATGTACATCGTGGTGATCCTGTTGGGTACCTCCGTAGGAGCTACTACCAGCGCGGAAGCGTTCCTGAATGTAACGACCTTAAAGATCGTGGCCCTTGGACTGGTTGCCTTTATCTTCGGCACAGCCGGAGGCGTGATCCTGGGCAAGATCCTGTGCAAGCTGACCGGAGGAAAGATCAACCCGTTGATCGGTTCCGCCGGCGTATCCGCAGTGCCCATGGCAGCCCGTGTATCCCAGAAGGTTGGTTCTGAGGCAGATCCCACCAACTTCCTGCTGATGCATGCAATGGGACCCAACGTAGCCGGTGTGATCGGTACGGCAGTAGCGGCCGGTGCATTTATGGCAGTATTTGGCGTTTAATGATTGAACTGTAAATTTTAGGAGGATTATGACTATGGCAGAGATAGAGAAAAAGCCGGTTAAGATTGTGGAAACCGTCCTTCGTGACGCTCATCAGTCTTTGCTGGCAACCAGAATGTCCACCGAGCAGATGCTCCCCATTGTGGATAAGATGGACAAGGTTGGCTACCATGCGGTAGAGTGCTGGGGCGGTGCTACATTTGATGCCTGCCTGCGTTTCCTGAAGGAAGATCCCTGGGATCGTCTGAGAAAATTAAGAGACGGATTCAAGCACACCAAGCTGCAGATGCTGTTCCGCGGACAGAATATCCTGGGCTACAACCACTATGCAGATGATGTGGTAGAGTACTTCGTTCAGAAGTCGATCGCAAACGGGATTGATATTATCCGTATTTTTGACTGCCTCAACGACATCCGCAACCTGGAGACTGCCGTTAAGGCTACCAAGAAGGAGAAGGGCCATGCGCAGATTGCCCTTTGCTACACCTTAGGCGATGCCTACACCATGGATTACTGGAAGAACATTGCCAAGGAGATTGAGGAGATGGGCGCCGATTCCCTGTGCATCAAGGATATGGCAGGACTGCTGACCCCCTATGCGGCTGCTGAGCTGGTAACCGCACTGAAGGAAGGAACCAGCCTTCCCATCGACCTGCACACCCACTACACCTCCGGCGTTGCTTCCATGACCTACTTAAAGGCGGTTGAGGCAGGCTGCGACATCATTGACTGTGCAATGTCTCCTCTGGCTCTGGGAACCAGCCAGCCGGCTACGGAGGTTATGGTAGAGACCTTCAGAGGAACACCTTACGACACCGGCTACGACCAGAACCTGCTGGCCGAGATTGCCGATTACTTCCAGCCCATCCGTGAGGATGCCTTAAAGAGCGGCCTCTTAAATCCCAAGGTGCTGGGCGTAAATATCAAGACCCTGCAGTATCAGGTACCCGGCGGAATGCTGTCCAACCTGGTAAGCCAGTTGAAGGAAGCTGGTCAGGAGGACAAGTACCGCGAAGTGCTTGAGGAGATTCCCAGAGTTCGTAAGGACTTCGGTGAGCCGCCTCTGGTTACTCCTTCCTCTCAGATCGTAGGAACCCAGGCCGTGCTGAACGTGATCATGGGTGAGCGCTACAAGATGGTACCCAAGGAGTCCAAGAAGATTATGCTGGGCGAGTTCGGCCAGACCGTTAAGCCCTTCAATCCTGAGGTTCAGAAGAAGATCATCGGCGATGAGAAGCCCATCACCTGCAGACCTGCAGACCTGATCCCGCCTCAGCTTCCTCAGTTCGAGAAAGAATGCGCTCAGTGGAAGCAGCAGGATGAGGACGTACTCAGCTACGCGCTGTTCCCCCAGGTTGCAAAGGAGTTCTTTATTTATCGTGAAGCTCAGCAGACCAAGGTGGATCAGACCATTGCGGATAAGGACAGCAAGGCTTATCCCGTTTAAAACGGGGACGAGCGGTCCGGGATCCTTAGATTCAAACAATACGAAAGCTGCCTGTTTTGAAAACAGGCAGCTTTTTGCATCCTGGAACAGGATCATATGAAATTTACCAAAAAGTACTGGATGAACATCTTGACTGCGTGGGAGGTATAGCGGCGGTCCGGAAGGACGATGTAAAACATGCGGTCCATATCCTGGGAATCCAGGCGGTAGTAGCAGAGACCATCCTGGGGCCCGGTTACCAGACGGTCGCAGGTGAAGGCGGCGGCCAGGCCGCTCTCCGCAAGGGCGTGGGCAGTGGCCATCTGGGCCAGGGTCAGCTTGATCTTCGGTGTCAGGCCTTTTTCCTCAAAGAGCCGCAGACAGCGGTCCCTCAGATTGTTGCCCGGTCCCAGAATGATATATTCCAAATCCTGAAAGTCCTCCAGGGGGACGGTGGGGCAGTCCGGGCTGCAATGTTTTCCGGCCAGAATGTCTGCGGCGGTCAGCTGTTGGGAACGGTGGCTTTCATTAATTTCATAGAAAGAGGGAACTGCCAGGAGCACGTGGTCCTGAAAAGCAGGGTACCGCTCATAATGTTCCATGAAGATATCGTTGCAGCTGAAGGTCATATCGATCTTCCGCTCTGCCAGAAGAGTATTGATCTGGTTGGAGCCATACTCGGCCAGTTCCAGCTGGATTCCAGGATATGCTTTTGAAAAGCCTGACAGGACCGGGGGAAGGATAAAGGCGTTGAGATAGTGGGAGGCGCCGATGCGGAGCACTCCTGTATTCAGGCTGCGGATGTCCTGGATTTCCTGTTCCAGGTCCTGCTCCAGAAACTGCATCTGCTTGATGGTATTGACATAAGCCTCTCCGGCCTCCGTCAGCTGGAGGGGCCTTTTGGAGCGGTCAAAAAGAGGCATTCCCAGGGAACTTTCGATTTTTTGAATGGCGATGCTTAAGGCGGGCTGAGTCAGATAAAGCTTCTCCGCTGCTTTGGAAAAGCTTCCTTCCTGGTAGACTGTGTAGATATAAAGATAATCGTTCTGCATAACATAAATTCACCTTATAATAATATAAAATCTATAAAATTGATTATATAATATTTCCGTGCTATTGTAAAGGCAGAGAAAAAAGAACTAAAAAATGAGTAGGAGGAAATTCAGATGAGAACCATGAACACGGAAGAACTGATTCCGGAGATTAAAGAGCTGGTGATCAAGGCCTGCTGCGAGCTGGATGACAACGTAGTCAATGCCTTTAAAGAAGCTCTGAAGAAGGAGGAGTCTCCTTACAGCCGGGATACCCTGAAGCTTTTGATCGAGAATGCAGAGTACGCGAAAAGGGAGCAGATCCCCTGCTGCCACGATACCGGAGCCTGCGTGGTGCTTCTGGAGATCGGACAGGAGATCGCGTGGCAGGGGATGCCCTTGATGGATGCGGTGAATGAGGGAGTCCGTCAGGGATATCGGGATGGTTACCTGCGCAAATCTATGGTGAAGGACCCCCTGGAGCGTGTCAATACCGGGGACAATACGCCGGCTGTTCTTCATACGGAAATCGTTCCCGGGGACAAAGTGACCATCACCATTATGCCCAAGGGCGGCGGCAGCGAAAACATGGGCGCTTTCACTACCCTGGTTCCCGGTGAGGGGCCTGAGGGCGTGAAACGGTTTGTTATGGACACCATCAAGTATGCAGGAGGAAAGACCTGTCCCCCGATTATCGTAGGTGTCGGAGTGGGCGGGACCATGGACTACTGTACCTGGATTGCCAAGAAGGCCCTGCTGCGCCCCATCGGACAGCGCCATCCCAAGCCTCTCTACGCCAAGTTGGAGGAGGAACTCTTGGAAGAGATTAACAAGACCGGAATCGGAACTCTGGGAATGGGCGGAACCGTAACGGCTCTGGACGTACATATCGAGTATTATCCCTGTCACATTACGGCGCTGCCTGTAGCAGTGAATTTGCAGTGCCACGCCAGCCGTCATGCCAGCAAGACCATTTAAGGAGGTATTGTCAGAATGAGAGAATATAAGGTAACCTTGCCCCTGACCAAGGAGGAATTAAAGAAATACGAAATTGGAGATGTTCTGTATCTGACCGGCTATATCTACACCGCAAGAGATGCGGCACACAAGCGCTTTCAGCAGCTTGTGGAGGAGGGAAAGCCCCTTCCCGTTGACCTGAAAGGCCAGATTATTTTCTATGCGGGTCCATGTCCCACGAAGCCAGGGAGAACGATGGGCTCCATCGCTCCTACCACCAGCATGCGCATGGACGGCTTTGTGAAGATGACGTTTGAGCAGGGGATTGTAGCTATGATCGGAAAGGGCGACCGGTCTGACTATGTGGCGGACCTGTGCAGGGAGTACGGCGGCGCCTATCTTTTAAGCATCGGAGGGGCTTCCGCCATGATCTCCAACCAGGTGAAGACCTGTGAGGTGGTGGCTTACGAGGACCTGGGAACGGAGTCCGTCAAGAAACTGTATGTGGAGGATCTGCGGGTGATTGTAGGCATTGATACAAAAGGCCAGGTATTCCAGAAACGGGAGATCGAGAAGTATAAAAGAGCATAAAAGAAAGCTGCCCTGCAAATGTGAGAATTGCATTTGCAGGGCAGTTGTGCGTTTAAGCGTTTTATGCTATGATAAGACTGTTCAAAGACTTCTGTTTTCAGTAATTCTAAGCCGTAAGGCATCTGTCCATTCTTTTTGGTTCAATTATCATTCCTCAATTCCGGAACCATTCCAGGCAGAGATTTACAGAAAAGAAAAAATGCTGTATGATGATTTGAAGCAAGGCCTGAGACTTGGCAAGGCCATGGACCAAGCCATTGAGGACTGTATTCATTTGGATATACTGCGGGAATTTCTTTTAAAACACCGAGGGGAGGTGAAGCAGATGATCCTAAGAGAGTATAACAGGGAAAGACATGAGCAAACTCTGCGTGAGGAAGGAAGAAGACAGGAACGGGAGGAGAGTGTGCGGATTCTTCAGAAAGAGCGGGAAAAGCACCTTCAGGCTGTCCGCCAGATGCTGCTTCAGATTCTTCAATTGAAGGGGATGGCGATGGGACATGTGGCAGGATGGATTCAGAGAGAAGATGATCCGGATGTACTGCAGCTGTGGGCCTCCTTTGCTGCTGACAGCGATTCCGTCGAGATTCTGGAGAAGAAGATACTCGAGAGCAGGAAGGAAAACGATGGGCCGAAGGCCGGACAAGAATCATACCCATTATGAGTATGCGTTGCGTATCTTTTGATATAAGTGTCATAACGCCATCTCCTGGCCAGTACAGCTGCAGCTGAGAGATACAAAACAGGAGCCGATCCGTCAAAAGACGGAACGGCTCCTGCTGTCAAGTGCGGTGCTGCATGAAAAATTGAAAAGCTTAACCGGTCTGCCCGTAGGCCATGGCGGCCCCGGCATCCAGTATGCCGCCGGTGAGCACCTTGCCGGCCAGCTGGTCCGTCCGTCTGGCGCTGTTTAAAAGAACCTCCTTAACGCCCAGCACGCTCAACTCCGGATGGCTGGAGTAGACCATGGCGGCCACGCCGGTAACCATGGGGGCGGCCATTGAGGTGCCGCTCATATACCCGTACTGATCATCGCTTACGGTGCTTAAAATGTAGACGCCCGGAGCGGCCAGATCCACACTCTGGACGCCGTAGTTGGAACTTTCGTCCAGGTTGCCGTCAAAGAGAATGTTTCCCACTGTAATCACGTTGTCGAAGGGAAGACTGGCGGGATATACCGGATACTGATCGATATCATAGCCATTTCTGTATCGGTCCCCGTTGCCGGCGGCCACCACGAAGAGCATATTGGAATTCTGGATGGCCTGGGCTACGCTCTCGTCGTACTCCGTGGAGCCGAAGCTTAAATTGCAGATGACGGCTCCGTTGGCCTCCGCGTAGTGGATGGCTTCCACAATATCCTCCGGGGCCCCCATGCCGTTTTCCGTTCCGAGGGCCTTCAGTACCATCAGTTTGACGTACTGATTATCGGTGATTCCGGCCATGCCTCCGTTGTTTCGGCCGGCCGCAATGGTCCCCGCTCCATGGGTGCCGTGGTCGTCCTCGGAACCCAGGTAAATCTGGTTGTTGTCATAGAAGAAGTCCCAGCCGTTGACGTCGTCGATATAGCCGTTTCCGTCATTGTCGATTCCGTCTCCGGGAATCTCGTCCTCATTGACCCAGATGGCGTTGGCCAGGTCCGGGTGGGAGGTGTCGATGCCGGTGTCGATGACGGCAACCACAGTCTGCCGTTTGGCGGGCGCCTGGTCGTAAAGCTCCCATGCAGGAGTGATGTTGATATCCATTCCCGCCACAGCTTCGGTGGTGACCTTATCGAAATTGCCGGGCTCCAGTCTGGGAAGGGCGATGCCGTCTACGGCGCCGGACTCATTCCGGTGGACATAAAGGCCGCCCAGGGATTCCAGATTCAGCTGGGAACGGATCCGGCGGAAACGTCCTTCATTTTTCAGGGCCCACTGATAATCGGAGAGATTGTCTCCTGAGGAGAGGTTGGCCACGCCGGGACCGTAATCAAAAAGACGGTAAGTGCAGGAGCTTTCCGATGGCAGGGATGTATTTTCAGAAGAGGCCGATGCCTGATAGACGGTCTGGCCTGACGGGAAAAAGGTACCCATGGGGGATCCTGCAGCCAGCAGTCCGGACAGGGCCAGAGCGGTACAGCGAAATAATATATGCATATGAATAACCTCCAGTCTGTACAAATTGATCCTATTCTATGATAGCATAGCAGAAAAGGGAAAATGTGAAAAGTTTTAGAAAAATGATTAAAATTTTCCTATTTAAAACATTACGAAATCTTGACAAACGGGGGAATTCACGCCTATTATTATAGGATACCAGGGGCAAAATGCCCTCTGGCGTCTCAGAACGGATGGTCCGGACATGAGGAGACCCCGGAGATTTCTCTGCCGGGGCAATTATGAAAAATCTATGTGCAATTTGACTATCAGGCGAATTGATTTTTTTTATTTTCTATACAAATAGTATAAAAAATAAGTATGAACGAAATATGAACGCTATGTTAAAAAAATGTAACTGATTAAGCACAATGGATTGCCGATGATTAAAAAATAAGGAAGGAGACATTATGGAACAGGAGATGAAGAGAAAGACCATTGTGATTGGCCATCGGAATCCGGATACGGATTCCATCTGCTCTGCAATCTGCTATGCAAATTTAAAGGAAAAGCTGACCGGACAGGTGTATGTGCCGGCCAGAGCCGGACAGGTGAACCGGGAAACCAAGTTCGTGCTGGATTATTTCGGCATGAAAGAGCCGCAGCTGGTGACCGATGTGAGAACACAGGTGAAGGATATTGAAATCCGCAAAACGAAAGGCGTGGCGGACAACATTTCCCTGAAGAAAGCCTGGAACATCATGCAGGAGAACAATGTGGTCACGATTCCGTCGGTTCGGGAGGATGGTTCTCTGGAGGGCCTGATTACCGTAGGCGATATTACCAAGACCTACATGAATATATACGACAGCAGCATTTTGTCCAAGGCCAATACCCAGTATTCCAATATTCTGGAGACCCTGGAGGCGGATATGATGGTGGGGGACCCGGAGGCTTATTTTAATCAGGGAAAGGTGCTGATCGCAGCGGCCAATCCGGATTTGATGGAATACTATATCGAACCTCACGATCTGGTTATTCTGGGAAACCGCTATGAGTCTCAGCTCTGCGCCATTGAGATGGGGGCTGACTGCATCGTGGTGTGCGAGGGAGCAGGCGTTTCCATGACGATCAAGAAGATTGCCCAGGACCGTGGGTGTACGGTGATCGCCACCGCCTATGACACTTATACGGCAGCCCGTCTGATCAATCAGAGCATGCCCATCAGTTACTTTATGACCAGAGAGCATCTGATCACCTTTGACAGCGAGGACTTTGTGGACGAAATCCGGGATGTGATGGCCAACAAGCGTCACCGGGATTTCCCTATTCTGGATAAGAACGGGAAGTATCTGGGCATGATTTCCCGCCGGAATCTGCTGGGAGCCAGAGGCAAGCAGGTGATCCTGGTGGATCACAATGAGAAAACCCAGGCCGTGGCCGGTGTGGAGGAAGCGGAAATTATGGAGATCATTGACCACCACCGTCTGGGAACGGTTCAGACCATGGCGCCGGTATTTTTCCGGAACCAGCCGTTGGGATGCACGGCCACGATCGTGTATCAGATGTATCAGGAAAACGGCATCGAGGTGGAAAAGGAAATCGCAGGTCTTCTCTGCAGCGCCATTGTATCTGACACCCTGCTGTTCCGTTCTCCCACCTGTACGGCCATAGATGAACGGGCAGCCAGAGAACTGGCTCAGATTGCAGGGCTGGACATTGAAAAATATGCCATTCAGATGTTCTCCGCAGGAAGCAACCTGAAGGATAAATCGGACAAGGAGATTTTCTATCAGGATTTCAAGCGCTTTACCAGCGGAAAGCTGAGCATCGGCGTGGGACAGATCACTTCTCTGGACGAGGAGGAGCTGGAAGCCTTAAAGCCCAGGCTCATGGCCTATATGGAGGTTGCGGGCGCGGAGCACGACCTGAACATGACCTTCTTTATGCTGACCAACATTTTAACCCAGTCTACCGAGCTTTTGTGCCACGGACAGGGAGCCGTGCAGCTGGCAGCCAAGGCGTTCCACAAAGAAATTGAGGAGGACGGCAAGCCCATTGTGGAGCTGCCGGGAGTCGTTTCCCGTAAAAAGCAGCTGATTCCGGAGCTGATGCTGGCAGAGCAGTCATGAGGGAGATGAAACGACAGCTCTGGAGGCCCGGCAATATGCTCTACCCTGTACCGGCAGTCATGGTCAGCGTTGCCGGTGAGGAGGGAAAGAGCAATATCATTACCATTGCATGGGCGGGAACGATCTGCTCCGACCCGCCCATGGTCTCCATTTCCGTGCGGCCGG
Organism: Candidatus Enterocloster faecavium; assembly: GCA_019118585.1. Lineage (GTDB taxonomy): Bacteria > Bacillota > Clostridia > Lachnospirales > Lachnospiraceae > Enterocloster > Enterocloster faecavium. The sequence goes on from DWYS01000133.1 coordinate 12,391, forward strand.
AGCGCTATTCTTACGAGCTGCTGAAAAAGAGCGGGGAATTTGTGGTCAATCTGACCACCCGCTCCCTGGCCTGGGCAACCGATTACTGCGGAGTCCGTTCCGGCCGGGATGTGGATAAATGGAAGGAAACGGGACTGACGCCGCTGCCGGCCTCAGAGGTTTCAGCTCCCCTTATCGGGGAGAGTCCGGTAAATATTGAGTGCCGGACGACTCAGATTCTGGAGCTGGGCAGTCACCATATGTTTCTGGCAGAGGTTGCGGCGGTGGATGTGGACCCGGCATACCTGGATGAGAAGGGAACTTTTCATCTGGAGGAGGCGGACTTGATCGCCTATGCCCATGGAAGATACCGGTCTCTGGGAGAGGAGCTGGGGCGTTTTGGGTATTCGGTGAGAAAGGACAGATGCACGGGCAAGAAGGGCAGGAACCTGTCTAAAAGCGTTCAGAAGGACAGCAGGAGGAACAAAGGATGAAATCAAACATAACGCTGATCGGCATGCCCTCGGCGGGAAAGAGCACCATCGGTGTGCTCCTGGCAAAGCGGCTTGGGTATTCATTTGTGGATGCAGATATCCTGATCCAGGAAAAGGAAGGGCGCCTTTTAAAGGAGATTATTGCCCAGGAGGGGATGGACGGATTTCTGCAGGTGGAAAACCGGGTGAACGCCTCCATTCAGGTATCCCGCTCCGTGATCGCTCCTGGAGGAAGCGTCATTTATGGAAAAGAGGCCATGGAGCATTTGAAGGAGATCAGCACGGTAGTTTACTTAAAGATGAGCTACGAGGAGCTGGAACGCCGGATTGGGGATGTAGTGGACCGTGGAGTGGCCCTAAAAGAGGGAATGACCCTCCGGGACCTTTATGACGAGAGAACGGTCTACTATGAGCGCTATGCGGATATTACCATTGACGAGGAAGGGATGACGCCGGGGCAGACGGTGGATCTGCTGCGGTCTATGCTGGAAAAGAGGCAGGCTTAAAAACAGGGAAAATGCGGGGGCTGCAGGATGAAACAGCAGAATGAGGACAAGGAAGTAATGGAGCTGGCCATTGGGGCCGGTCATCTTTTGCTGGAAAACGGAGCGGAAATTTTCCGGGTGGAGGAGACGATGGACCGGATCTGCCGCCACTTCGGGGTGGAGTCCGGAAATGCGTTTGTGCTCAGCAATGGGATCTTTGCCACGGCAGGGAATGAACGGGAGGGATTTTTCGCCAAGGTCCAGCACATTCCCGTCAGCGGGGCCCATCTGGATAAGGTGGCGGCGGTGAACCAGCTGTCCCGGGAGATTTCACAGGGGAAGTATACGGTACAGGAGGCCATGGCGGCCCTGAACGCCATCAAGGCCATGCCGGGAAAACGGAAGATTACCCAGATTCTGGCATCCGGGGTGGGCAGCGGGGCCTTCTGCTACCTTTTTGGCGGTACCCTGGTAGATGGCTGCTGTGCATTGGCAGCAGGGACGCTTCTCTATTTGTTTGTTCTGTATGTCAGCGGCCCCAGGCTCTCCAAAATTGTGGGAAATATTTTGGGCGGGGCGCTGGTTACGCTGGTGTGCTGTCTTCTTTATCTGGTGAGAAAGGGAGGACAGCTGGATTACATGATCATCGGCTCCATTATGCCCCTGATCCCCGGCGTACCCTTTACCAATGCCATCCGGGACATTGCGGACGGAGATTATATTTCCGGCTCCGTCCGGATGCTGGATGCGCTGCTGGTATTTTTCTGTATCGCTATTGGAGTGGGAATGGCATATTCCATGATGATGGGAGCGCTGGGAGGTGATGTGCTGTGATCGGTGAGATCCTGGCTGCCATGATCGGCACCGTTTCCTTTTCCCTTCTTTTCGGGGTCCCCAGGAAGGAATATCCCTGGTGCGGCCTCATTGGAGGCGCAGGGTGGGCGGTTTATCTGATGGCTTCACGGAGGCTGCCGGACTGGGCGGCGGTTCTGACGGCGGCCATGGTAGTGGTGTTTCTGTCCAGAATGGCGGCGGTGGCCAAGGAATGTCCGGTGACCATTTTCCTGATCTCCGGCATTTTCCCTCTGGTTCCGGGGGCCGGGGTTTACTGGACGGTTTATTATATCGTAACTGACGAGCTGAATCTGGCGGTACAGAACGGCTACATGGCAGTAAAAACGGCGGTAGCCATCGTGCTGGGAATCGTATTTGTTTTTGAACTTCCCCAGGGGATGTTCCGGGTCCTGATGGGAAAGGGGAGAAAGAGAGCAGAAGGAGCATTGTGACGGAAAGGATAAAAGGGCGAGGAAGATGTTGTTTTCAAGAAAGGATTTGACGAAACTTTTAATTCCGCTGATCATCGAACAGACGCTGGCGGTGGCAGTGGGAATGGCGGATGTGGTAATGGTAGCAGCCGTAGGAGAGGCGGCTGTATCCGGCGTTTCCCTGGTGGACTCCATTAGCCTGCTGATCAACCAGCTTCTGGCGGCTCTGGCTACGGGAGGAGCGGTGGTGATATCCCAGTATCTGGGAAATAAAAAGGTGGGAAAGGCCTGCCACGCGGCAGGACAGCTGGTGTTTATCACCACATTGGTTTCTTTTGTCATCGCAGCGGTGGCCCTGATCTTTAACCGGCACCTTTTGGGGACGATCTTCGGACAGGTGGAAACAGATGTGATGAACAATGCGGTGACCTATTTTGCCATTACCGCCTGTTCCTATCCCTTCCTGGCCCTTTACAATTCCTGCGCTGCTGTTTACCGGTCAGTGGGAAATTCCAAGGTGTCCATGTACGTTTCCCTGATCATGAATGCCATCAATGTAGTGGGAAATTACACCTGTGTCTACATCCTCCACTGGGGCGTGGAGGGAGTGGCTTATCCGACCCTGGTTTCCCGTATGGCTGCGGCTGCGATCATGCTGGCTCTCATTAAGAGAAAGGATAACCTGGTGCGGGTGCGCAGAGCAAAAGATCTGTACCCCAGCTTCCGCCTGATCGGAAACATTCTGTCTGTGGGAATTCCCAGCGGCCTGGAAAACAGCATCTTTCAGGTGGGCAAGCTGACGCTCCAGAGCCTGGTATCCTCCCTGGGAACTACTGCACTGGCCAGCTACGCGGTGGCCTCCAACCTGGTTACCCTGGAGTATCTGGGTACTACGGCCATCGGTCTGGGGATGATCACAGTGGTAGGACGCTGCGTGGGGGCCAAAGAGTATGGTCAGGCCAAGTTCTATACCAGAAGGCTGGTCCTGCTTACTTATGGATTTCTGGCGGTGATCTGCACCGTGATGGTCCTTGGGGCAAAAGAGATCGTGGGGGTTTACCAGCTTTCGCCTGAGGCGTCGGCAGAAGCAATACGGATGATCACGGTTCACAGTGCGGTGATGATCCTTCATCCCATCGCCTTTTGCCTTCCCAATGCCCTGCGGGCCAGCTACGACCCCAAGTTTACCATGGCGGTATCTATCTTCTCCATGTGGGCCTTCCGGGTCCTTTTGGCTTACTGGTTTGTAAGGGAAATGAATCTGGGCATCATGGGCGTCTGGTATGGAATGTATGTGGACTGGGCGTTCCGGGCGCTGGTGTTTGCTCTTCGTTTTCACGGCTATCAGAAACGAATGGAGCGGAGGTGGGCATAAGATATGGAGATACGCCAGTTCTCTTATGTCAGCATGGTTGCCGAGTGCGGCAGCTTTACCAAAGCAGCGGCCAGGCTGTTTATCACCCAGCCTGCCCTCAGCAATTATATCAATAAACTGGAGGAGGATCTGGGAGTTCGTCTCTTTGACCGCTCCGTGACTCCGGTGAAGCTGACCTACGCCGGGGAGCAGTATCTGGAGTACGCGAAAAACGGGCAGATCCTGGTGGAAGGCCTGCAGCGGAAGATGCGGGATATTTCCCAGAATCAGACCGGCCGCCTCAGGCTGGGGTTCCCCAGTGAGCGGATCATCTACATGCTGCCCCTGCTGCTGCCGGTCTTTCAGAAGGAGTATTCGGGGGTGCGGATTGAAACGGTAAACGGTTCCGGAGAGCACCTGATGGAGGCATTGATGACCGGAGGTGTGGATTTCGTTTTTATGCCGGTGTGGAATGCCAGAAAGGGAATCGGCCAGTACAAGGTTTCCGATGAGGAGCTGGTCTTGGTTGCGGCCAAAGGCTATTTAAAGGATGAGGACCTGCTGGACCGGGAGAGGCGGATCTTTAACTGGAAACGGATCTCCAGGCTGCCTCTGATCACCCTGGAAAAGGGGCATGTGCTGCGCAACTGCGTGGATACCCTTCTGAAAGGAACAGGGACTACGGCCAACATCCGGATGGAGTCCCACAGCAACATGCTTTCCTGCCGCCTGGCTGCCCAGGGAGTGGGGGTGGCGGTGGTGCCGGAGATCACGGTGGGCATGCTGAGGGATACGGAAAATATGGAGTATTATCATCTGGCGGAGTATCCCGTTACCTGGGAAGTAGATGCCTTATACCGGGAAGATATCTACCTGGGACGTCTGGAGCGGGACCTGTTGCGGATCGTCCGGGAAACCCTGCAGTCTCATAAGAAAAAGTTATTGGGTTCATTTTAATTTAAAATTTTACGAATGGAGTTCCTCCTCTTATAATGGTCTTAGAAAGAACATGCAAGAGGAGGTTTTTTTTATGCTTGAAAGGCTTTCGGGCTTTTCCACCTCGGAGCTGTGCGACGGCTCTTCGTTTCCGCGGGCCATGGATTATCACATTAAGCCCTGGGTAGGCCACGGGAGGATTGTGGGAAGAGCGGTGACAGTGGATGTGCCGGCAGGGGAAGGAGACATTGTTGCCGACGCCATCCTGCTGCTGAAAGAAGGGGATGTGCTGGTGATCTCAGGAAAGGGCTGCTGCGATTATTCCTACTGGGGAGATTTCAGAAGCTTCTGCGCCAGGACTGCCGGGGCTGCCGGAGTGGTCATTGACGGAGCCTTTCGGGATTTGGAGGAGTGCAGAACGATCGGACTTCCCGTATTTGCCAGGGCGGTGACCTGCATCACGGCGGCAAAGAAAGGAACCGGCTCCATCAACGTTCCGGTCAGCTGCGGAGGTGTCTGCGTCCGTCCGGGAGATTTCATAGTAGGAGACGCGGGCGGTGTCTGCGTCATTGACCCGGAAGAGGCAGAGGCCATCATGGAAAAGGCGGAGAAAAAACGGGCCGCCCAGGAACAGGTGGTCCGGGAAATCAGGGAGACCGGTATTCTCCGCACCAGGATAAAAAAATAGCAACCAGTTCCTATAAAAGAAAAGAGGTAGAAAATTATGGCAATGAACATCACAAAAAAGATTTTATCAACCCATCTGGCAAAACCCTCTGACATGGTTCCGGGGCAGGATATTTTCCTGAAGGTGGACCAGACCCTGACCCATGACATCAATGCGGTTATGACCTATCTGGCCTTTGAGCAGGTGGGGCTGGACCGGGTGCGGACCGAGTGCAGCGTCAGCTATCTGGACCACAATCTTCTGTATCTGGACAATAAGACGCCGGATGATCACATTTACCTGCAGTCCGTTGCAAAGCGCTACGGCGTCTATGTATCCAGACCTGGCAACGGAATCTGCCATGCGGTCCATGTAGCCAGATTCGGTGCTCCCGGAAAGCTTTCCATGGGCGGAGACAGCCATACGCCCCACGGCGGCTCCATCGGCATGCTGTGCATCGGCGTAGGCGGAATGGACGTTGCCACCGCTATGACGGGTGTCCCCATGCGACTGACCATGCCTAAGGTTGTGAAGGTGAATCTGGTTGGACATTTAAAGCCGGGCTGCAATGCCAAGGAAGTCATTCTGGAGATGCTGCGCCGGGTGGGCATCAAGGGCGGACTGGGAAAGGTCTTCGAGTATGTGGGAACAGGCGCTCAGACCCTGACGGTTTCCGAGCGGGCCACCATCACCAACATGGGTGCAGAGATGGGTGCCACCACCTCCATTTTCCCGGCAGATGAGCGGGTACGCGAGTTTATGCGCTCCCAGGGAAGGGAAAATGAGTTTGTGGAGATCCTTCCCGACGAGGGCTGTGATTACGATGAAGAGATGGAAGTGGATTTAAGCAGTCTGGAACCGCTGTGCGCATGTCCTCATCAGCCCGACAATGTGATCCCTTTAAAGGATGTGGAGAAGAAAAAAGTTCAGCAGGTATTTATCGGAAGCTGCACCAACGCCAGCTATTCCGATATTGCCAAGGCAGCTCTGGTGCTTCAGGGACATCATGTAAACGAGGATGTAAGCTGCACCTGCGCGATTTCTTCCAAGCAGATTTACACCCAGCTTATGCGGGACGGATATATTGAGATGCTGATGAGCGCCGGTGTCCGTATGCTGGAGCTGGCCTGCGGACCCTGCTGTGCCATCGGACAGTCTCCTGCTACCAAGGGAGTAGCGGTGAGAACCACCAACCGGAACTTCAAGGGCCGCGCCGGCAATCCCACTGCGGAGATCTACCTGGTAAGCCCGGAGAGCGCAGCTGCTACGGCTATTATGGGAACCTTTGCCAGCGCCGAGGATATTCTGGGGGCCGATGTGGCGAAGCTTGCCGAGATTCATGAGCCTCAGGAATTCCCCATTGATGACTCCATGATCATTAAGCCCCTTCCGGAGGAGGAGGCCAAGAAGGTGGAGATCGTACGCGGTCCCAACATTCAGCCCCTGCCCATCCCCGATGCGCCGGAGAACTACCTGAAGGCCCAGATCAGCCTGAAGGCCGGGGACAATGTATCTACCGATGATATTACCCCTGCCAGCGCCGAATTCTCCAGCATGCGTTCCAACATTCCGCTGATGAGCCAGTACTGCTACCACCGCTATGACCCCACCTTTGCCGCAAGGGCCAAGGAGATGGGAAAGAGCTTTATCATCGGCGGAGAGAACTACGGCCAGGGCTCTTCCAGAGAGCATGCGGCCATCAATCCCATGTATCTGGGCGTAAAGGCGGTCATCGCCAAGAGCATTGCCCGCATTCACAGGGGCAACCTGATCAACCACGGCGTGATCCCCATGCTCTTTGCGGACCCGGCGGATTACGACAAGCTGGAGCAGGAGGATGAGCTGGAGATCAACGGCCTTCTGGACCAGATGCCCGGCCGTGTGATCGAGATCAAGGATGTGACAAAGGGCTTTACCTTTAAAGCAAAGCTGGATCTTTCCGACAGCGAGCTGGAGGTGATCACTGCAGGCGGACAGCTGCGCCATCTGCAGAAGCAGTTGAAAGAGATGGAACAGTAGAACAGAGAAAAGGAGAAAGAGAATATGGATGCCATTCAGATTGCCCAGGAAAAATTTGCGGAGCTGATCCGTTCGGAGTTTGAGCGGATCGAGCGGATGAAAGCGGACAGCGAGGTAACGGATTTTTCAAAGCTGGATGAAATTGTAGTGGGAGTGCTTCCGGGAGACGGGATCGGCCCCATCATTATGGAACAGGCCCTGCGGGTTTTGAGAGACCTGATGGCTCCTGAGATTGAGAGCGGACGGCTGAAGATCAAGGAGATTGAGGGTATGACCATCGAGAACCGGGCGGCAAAGATGCAGAGCCTTCCCGATGAGGTTTTCGAGGAAGTAAAAAAATGCAATGTTATCTTGAAGGGACCCATGGTAACACCCAGAGCTTCCGACCCCTGGCCCAACCTGGTTTCCGCCAACAGCCTGCTGCGCCGGGGACTGGAGCTGTTTGCAGCGGTTCGCCCCATCAAGATCCCGGAGAAGGGCATCGACTGGACCTTCTTCAGAGAGAACATTGAGGGCGAGTATATCTGGGGCAACAAGGGAATCCAGGTGAATGAGGATCTGGCGGTGGACTTTAAGGTCCAGACGAAACAGGGCAGCCAGAGAATTGCCAGAGCAGCCTTCGAGTTTGCCAGAAAGAACGGCAAAAAGAATGTGACCATCGTGACCAAGGCCAACATTGTGAAGCTGGCAGACGGAAACTTTATCAAGGAGGTCCGCGAGGTAGGGGAAGAGTATCCGGAAATCGAAATCCAGGAGCGTCTGGTGGACGCTATGGCAGCCAAGATGATGGACCCGGAGTTCAACAAGGGCATTGAGGTGATCGTCCTGCCCAACCTCTATGGAGATATCGTTACCGATGTGGCGGCAGAGCATCAGGGCGGCCTTGGAACTGCCTCCTCCTCCAACCTGGGCAACAAGTACGCCATGTTTGAGGCTATTCACGGCACTGCTCCCTACCTGATCGAGCATGGACGCGGGGAGTACGCAGATCCCTGCTCTTTAATCCGGGCGGTTGGCATGATGATGGCCCACATCGGCTATGCAGACCGTAAGGCCATTCTGGATGAGGCTCTGGATATCTGCACCATTACGGAGCGGAAGGTAGTAGTAACGACCATGCCGGAGGATGCCAGCACAAAGGAGTTTACCGACTATCTGCTGGAAACCATTGATAAGCTGAAAGCGAAAAACTAAAAAAACGGGACGCCGCAAAAGGTGACAAAGAGGCGGGCCAGGGGAGGAAACTGTCCGGGCCCGCCCTTTTTAAAAAGAAGATAACAGGAGGAAGCCATGATTAAATGGTACGATCACGGAGTATTTCTTTTGCATGACGGAAGCTTTGCTTCAGAATGTTTCGGGACTTCTAAAGAGAAGGCCAGGGAGAAAACCATGGCCTGGAAGATTTTAAAGGCTCACAACCACAGCGGGGATATGGAGCAGCTTGGGCTGAAGTTTGACGCCCTGGTTTCCCCGGACAACAACTATGTCAGCATCCTTCAGACCGCCAGAGCCAGCGGCCTGGAGCGTTTCCCGGTGCCTTATGTCCTCTCCAACTGCCACAATACCCTGTGCGCCATCGGAGGGACCATCAATGAGGACGACCATGTGTTCGGACTGGACAATGTGAAAAAATACGGCGGAATCTTTGTCCCGCCCTACCGGGCAGTCCTTCACCAGTATATGAGGGAAATGATGGCCGGCTGCGGGAAGATGATCCTGGGTTCCGACAGCCATACCCGGTACGGAGCCCTGGGAACTATGGGGATCGGAGAAGGCGGAGGCGAGGTGGTAAAGCAGCTGCTGGGAAAGACCTATGACCTGACCCGGCCGCCGATCATCGCTGTAAGTCTGACCGGACGGCCAAGACCGGGGGTAGGTTCCATGGATGTGGCCCTGGCTCTGGCGGCGGCTGTTTTCCAGAATGGTTTTGTAAAAAACAAGATCCTGGAATTTGTGGGGGAGGGAATCAGCGGCCTTTCCATGGAGTACCGCATGGGAGTGGATGTGATGACCACCGAGTGCGCGGCTCTCTCCAGCATCTGGTGCACCGATGAGAAGACCAGGGAATATTTGAAGGAACATGGACGGGAGGAGGAGTACGCTCCTCTAAGGCCTGAGGAGGGCGCTTACTATGATGGCCTCATTGAAATCGACCTTTCCCAGGTGGAATGTATGATTGCCCTGCCCTTCCATCCCAGCCACGCCATGCCCATCCGCCAGTTTAAGGAGAACATGGAAGAGGTTTTAAGCCAGGTGGAGGAAGAAGGCCGCAAGATTAAAGGGAATCAGGGAGAGCCATTTTCCATTATGGACCATGTGCGGGACGGGCAGCTTATGGTGGACCAGGCGTTGATCAGCGGCTGCTGCGGAGGACTTTTTGAGAATCTGGCGGCTGTTTCCGATATTCTGGGTGATGATACCATTCCGGGAAGCGGGCCTTCCCTGGGCGTCAACCCCGCCAGCCTGCCGGTGATGGCTGACCTGATGAGCCAGGGGATTGCCGGACGGCTGGTGAAAAACGGGGTTACCATCCGTCCCTGCATCTGCGGCCCCTGTTTTGGGGTGACGGATGTGCCGGCAAACAATGGACTTTCCATCCGTCATGTGACCCGGAACTATCCCAACCGGGAGGGTTCCAAGCCGGGCCAGGGGCAGATGGCCGCTGTCTGCCTGATGGACTCCCGCTCGATTGCCGCCACCATGAAAAACGGCGGAAGGCTTACGGCCGCTACCGAACTGGAGGTGGAGTATCACAACTGGCATCACCAATTTGACGGCTCCATCTATCAGGGCCAGGTTTACGACTGCTATGGAAAAGGAGATCCTCAGGAGAAACTGGCCATGGGTCCCAATATTGCCGACTGGCCCCAAATGTACGGACCGGGGAAACATCTGCTCTTAAAGACGGCAGGCTCCTATGAGGGTTCGGTCACGACCGATGAGCTGATTCCCTCCGGCGAGGCATCCTCCTACCGTTCCAATCCGGAGAAGATATCCGGTTATACCATGATCAGCCGGGATCCGGAGTATGTGGGGAGGGCCAAAGCCATCCGCAGCCTGGAGCAGGAACAGCGTGAAATGGGCGGATATACTTCAGATGAGCAGATGAATCATCTGCTGGACTGCTTAAAGGACCGGCTGGGCTGCCAGGTGCAGGAGATTACCCTGGGAAGTCTTATGGTCAGCGACCAGATCGGAGACGGATCCTCCAGAGAGCAGGCGGCCAGCTGCCAGCGGGTGCTGGGAGGGTTTGCCAATCTGGCGAATACCTATGCCACCAAGCGCTACCGCTCCAATCTGATCAACTGGGGCATGCTGCCTCTGCGCACGGAGGAGCCCCTGAATGTTCCGGTGGGAACCTGTCTGCTGGTGCCGGATGTGAGAAGGGCGCTGGAGCAGGGAGAGGAGCAGATCACGGTGCAGGTTTTAAATTCCCAGGACGGAAGGGCAGAGCGCGTGATCTCCTGCCACCTGGACCATCTGACTGAGGATGAGCGCCGGATCCTTCTGGCAGGATGTCTGATCAATTATTACAGGGGATAGAGACAGGAAGTGAGCGGAGTGAACCTGAGAGAGTACCAGTATGTGTTAAAGGTAGCCCAGCTGCGAAACATGACCAAAGCAGCCGAGGCCCTCTTCATTACACAGCCTTCCTTGAGCCATTATATTGCCAGGGTGGAGGAGGAGTTGGGCGTACAGCTGTTTAACCGCCTGACAACGCCTCTCTCCCTGACTCCCGCAGGGGAGAAGTATGTGGAGACGGCCCGGATGATCCTGGAGCTGGATTCCAATATGAAGAAAGAGCTGACGGAGATCGCAAAAGGGAAAAAGGGGGTGATTACCCTGGGAATGTCTCATGCCAGGGCATCCTTCTTCCTGCCCTATTTTCTGCCGGCCTTTCGCAAAAAGTATCCGGGAATTGAGGTGAAGACGGTGGAGAACCGGTCTGACCTGCTGGAGGAGGCGGTGGCAAAAGGGCGCTGCGATCTGGGGATCCTGCCATTTCCCACAACCGGGAAGCAGAAAATGGATCAGGAGGTGATTTTCAGGGAAGAGCTTCTTCTGGTATCTGGACAGCCTCTAAAAGAGGCGAAAGAGGGAAAAGGAGGGAGTCAGTATGTGGATCTGGGAGATTTAGGAGACTGCACCTTCTCCCTTCTGCGCAAGGGCCATGGAATCCGCACGGCTGTGGATGTGCTCTTTGGAAAATACGGCCTGCATCCCCGGAAAATTTTTGAAACCACCAGCAATGAAACGGCCTACCGGCTGGCCAGCGTGGGGATGGGCCTTGCCATTGTGCCGGAAACCACCATCGTTCTGTCCGGAGCAGTGGAGAAGCCGTATCTTTACTCCATCTCGCCGGAGGGGATGCACTGGGAAATCGGCGCCGTTTTTTTGAAGAGGGAGCTTCTGACCAACGCACAGAAGGATCTGATCCAGCTGCTCCAGGAGATATTTTCTCATTGGGAGCGGCATTTTTAGCAATTTGCCATGCTATTTTTGACATGGGGTTGATATGGAAATAAGCATTTCATAAAACAAAGCCAATTCTGTTATTATTTTTGTATGTTTCATATAACGATTCAGGACGGCAGGAAGGAAAATGAGCCGTTTTGTTGTCATCAGGAAAGGAGAAGCAAAAAATGAAATACAGGATTGGCTTACTTTATGGGGATGGTATCGGACCGGAGATCACCAAAGCAACTGAGGTGATCATGAAGGCGGCGGTGGCCAAAACGGGGGCGGAGGTAGAATTTCCCGTATTTCCTATGGGCTGGGAGGCCATACGGGAGTATGGAGACCCGGTGCCGGAGGTGACCAAGGAGGGACTGAAAACCGTCCACGGCTGGGTGTTCGCTCCTCATGATTCGGCAGCTTATCCCAAGGAACAGTTTGCAAAAACCAATCCCAGCGGCACCATGCGCCATTACTTTGACCTCTTTGCCAATATCCGTCCGGCCCGCACCTATCCGGGCGTGAAAAGCCGCGTAGGGGAAGCGGATGTGATCGTGCTGAGGGAGAATTCCGAAGGCTCCCTGCCGGACCGGAATATGTACAAAGGACTGGGCGAGTTTATGCCCACCCCGGATATGGCAATTTCCCTGAATGTCTGCACCAGAAAGGCTACGGAGCGTCTGGCCCACGAGGCCTTTAAGCTGGCTATGAAGCGCAGAAAGAAGCTAACCATTGTCCACAAGGCCAACGTGATCAAGATGCCGGGCGATCTGTTCCGTTCTACCATCAAGGAAATCGGAGCCAGGGAGTATCCCGAGGTACAGATTGACGATTATCACATCGACGCCATGTCGGCCCATATGGTGCGCCGCCTGAAGGATTTTGATGTGATCATCACCACCAATTTGTTTGGAGACATTCTTTCCGACCTGGCAGGAGAGCTGACCGGAAGTCTGGGGCTGGGGCCGGCGATCAACACCAATGACCATCAGTGCATGGCTCAGGCGGCTCACGGTTCGGCGCCGGACATTGCCGGCAAGAATATTGCCAACCCGGTGGGGATCATGCTGTCGGCAGTGATGATGTATGACTGGCTTGCAGACCGGTATCAGGATGAGAAGCTGGGACGCATCGCCCGCCTGATGGAGGACGGCATCATCAAGACCATGGAAGAGGGCTTTGTAACCCCTGATCTGGGAGGAACGGCTTCCACCTCCGGTTTTGCCGAGGAGATCCGCAAAAAGATTGAGATGGCCTAGAGCAAAGGAGAAAACTTATGATGGATGAGATGAAACAGCAGATCGTGGACACCGGAAAGTGGATCATGGAGAAGGGGCTGACCTGGGGAACCTCGGGAAATATCAGCGCCCGGAAAGAAGATCGCATTTTCGTGACAGCCAGCGGTACGGTGATGGGAGATTTAAAAGAGGAGGATATCATCGTATGCGACCTGGAAGGAAAGATCCTGGAAGGGGAAAAGAAACCTTCTAAGGAAACCGGAATGCACCTGGGAATCTACCGCAGGCGGCCGGATATCCAGGCAGTGGTCCACACCTCACCATTCTACGCTACCTTCTGCGCCTGTATGGACCTGGAGATGAAGACAAACCTGTTTATCGAGTCCATGTATTATGACGAGGGGCTGGGGCGGATCCCCTACTTTCATGCGGGGAGCAAAGCTCTGGCTCAGGCAGTGGAGGAGGCCTGCGGAGGCACGCAGGTGATCTTGATGGAGCACCACGGGATTTTGGTATACGACCGGTCTCTGGCAGAATGCAGGTCTGCTCTGGAGGTAACGGAAAATGTGTGCAGGATGAACGTGTTTGCGGCTATGGGCCATCTGCCTTTAAAGGAAGTGGCGCCGGAGACGGTGCGGGATTTCCTGGAAGGCGGATATTATAAGAAAAGGAGAGGTTAGGATGGCAGGATTCTTTCTCGGAGTAGTGGCCGACGATTTTACCGGCGCTTCCGATGCAGCCTCCTTTCTGGCGAAAGCAGGGGCAGCCACCGTTCTCTATAACGGGATCCCTGCAAAGGCCGAAACCGATGATGTCCAGGCGGTGGTGATCGCCCTGAAAACCCGGACTGCTCCGGCAGGCCAGGCAGTGGAGGAAAGCCTGAAGGCATTCTCCTGGCTGAAGGAGATGGGAGCGGAAAAACTGTATTTTAAATACTGCTCTACCTTTGATTCCACTTCAGAGGGAAATATCGGGCCTGTGATTGACGGGGTTCTGGAACGGTTTCACATCCCCTACACGGTCATCTGCCCTTCTCTTCCGGTCAACGGGAGAACGGTGAAAGACGGTCTGCTCTACGTCAACGGGGTTTTGCTGGAAAACAGCCCTATGCGGGATCATCCCCTGACCCCCATGAGAGATTCCAGCCTGCCCAGGCTGTTGAGAACGCAGGGAAAATACGAAAGCGTGGTTGTTCCGTTTGAACGGCTGTCTGAGCCCACCGGAGTTCTGGCAGGAGACGCCGGGGAGCATTTTTACCTGATTCCAGACTACTATGAGGAGAATCACGGTGACCTGATTGCGGACCGTTTCGGACATCTGCCCTTCCTGACAGGCGGCTCCGGTCTGGTGGGAGCCCTGGGCAGACAGTTCATGGGAAGACAGAAGAGGGAAACGGGCGGTCAGCGGGGAAAACAATGGGATGGGACAAAGGGGCCGTGTCTTATGATGGCGGGAAGCTGCTCCGCTATGACACTGCGGCAGATCCAGTTCTATCAGCAGGCGGGCGGCCCGTCCCGGCAGGTCACGCCGGAGGAGATCCTGGAAGGAAATCTGAATGAGGAACAGCTTCTGGAATGGGCGAAGGGGAAGAGCCAGGCGGTGCTCTTTTACAGCTCTGCTGCCCCCGGTGAGCGGAGAGAAGTCCGCGCAGCCAGCAGCGGCTCTGCAGGAGAAGTGGCCGGAGAGATCGAGGCCTTCTTTGCCCGGCTGGCAAGGAAGGGGGCAGAACGGGGATTTACCAGAATGATTGTAGCCGGAGGGGAGACCTCGGGGGCGGTGACAAAGGGTCTGGGATATGACAGTTTCTATATCGGGACGGAAATTGCCCCGGGGGTTCCCATGATGATCCCATGCGGGAATACACAGATGCGTCTGGTCTTAAAATCCGGAAATTTTGGACAGGAAGACTTTTTTTGCCGGGCAGTCGAGGTGACAGCCGGGAGAGAGGAGGATCATAATGGGGAATGAAACAACTTGGAAAAGGCTTTTAAACTATGAGATGAGCGGAGTTCCGCTGTATCTGTATGTACCCATGGCGGTGATCGTGGTGCTGGCCATGGCGACCGGCTCCCTGGGGACGGACATGCTGTCTACAATGGGGATGCTGTTTGTAATTGGAATTTTCTTTATGTGGCTGGGGAAGAAGCTGCCAATCTGGAACAAGTGGATCGGCGGCGGAAGCATGATGGCCATTATGTTCCCTTCTTTCATGGTCTACATGGGCTGGCTGCCGGAAACGTATGTGGAATCCGCTACGGTCTTCTATGACGGCGTCAGCTTCCTGGATGTGTATTTAGGCCTGCTGATGGTAGGAGGACTGCTCTCAGTTGACCGTGATACCCTTTTAAAGACCTTGAAACGCTGCGGCCCTGTATTTGTGGGAACTATTTTGATCGGCGGTCTCTTCGGACTGGGAGCGGGCATGCTGGTGGGCATGACCCCTGGGGACATTCTCTCCTACTATGTACTTCCTAATCTGGGCGGCGGAAACGGAGCAGGAGCAGTTCCTATGAGCGAGATCTTTGAGCGTAGTGCTCAACCGTCTGGGCGAGATTCGGCCTTCCTTGACCGGTGACAAGACTCAGCTGCTCCGAAGCAGCGTTTCCGGCAAGTCGGAAATAAAAGCAGCCAAGAAGGAGAAGATCGAGGTGACAAAAACGGACATTGCTTCCGGTTTTCTGATCGCAGGTTCCTTCTACGCTCTGTCCTGTCTCTTCGGAAATTATATTCTGCCGGATATCGGGGGAGTGATCATTCATCCTTATGCTTATTTGATCGCTTTTTTGACACTGGCAAATGTATTTAAGCTGATTCCCCGGCGTTTCTGTGAGGGAACCAAGATCTTGTCCAAATTCATTACCGACAGTATGGGACCCATGTGCTTTGCCGGAATCGGCATCGCCATTACGGATTTTGGGGAGTTTATGGCAGCCATCACGCTGCAGAATCTGTTTGTAACCTTTATGATCATTTTGGGAATCGCCATCGGCGCTGCTGTTCTTGGATGGGTGGTAGGCTTTTATCCCGTCGATTCCGCTATCATCGTTGGCCTGTGCTGCGCCAACAGAGGCGGAAGTGCGGATGTGGTCCTGCTGGGTGCCACAGACCGTATGGAGTTAATGCCCTATGCACAGGTGCTGTCCCGTCTGGGAGGAGCAGTGGTGCTGGCACTGTCCAGTGCGGTGTTTGCGGCGATGTTTTAGAAGGTGGAGCGGATGAAACGAATTGCATTAGTAGGCGTAACAATGAATGCCATCCCTCCTATGATGAGGGCACTGGAGGGAAAAAAGGTAAAAGTGCTCCATTACCTGGACAGCTATATTTTGGAGAAGAACCGCCGGATCGGACATATGACTGATGACTGTATGCGCCGTATGGTGAATATGGTGGCCCATGCCTGCGAGGACGGGGCAGACGGAGTGATTATTACCTGCACCATTTTTTCGAAATATGTATCTTATTTTAAAGAAATGTTTTCTGCTCCGATTGTGGCGGCGGACCAGGCGATGATGGAGAAGGCGGGGAAAGCGGGTGGCCGGATTGCTCTTCTGTGCACCTTTGATGGAACAAGAGAAATTTCTTGTCAGCTTTTAAAGCTTTCCTGTGAATTGAGCGGAAAGCCATATGAAATTGTGCCGTTTGTGCTCAAAGATGCCTATGAGGAGGCGCAGAAATCCAACCTGGAGGAGCATAACCGGATCATCCGTGAAAAAATCCTGGAAATTGAGGAGGATTACGACCAAATCGTCCTGGCCCAGATGTCTATGGCTGACAGTGCGGCCGGTTTAAAGACCCATCGGGCCAGGGTGCTTACAAGTCCGGCGGCGGCGTATGAGACCGTGATGGAGGAGATTAAAAAGAGAGAAACGTTACATCATTCATAGAACAGCCATAGAAAACAAACAGATAAAGTGAACAAAGACAAGAATCGTGTTCCCGATTGTGCTGCAGGGAGGAGGTATGGAAAACCTGCTGGCCCGAAGGGCATGGAGAAAAGAACCTCCGCAGAGGCCTCAAATGGCTTCTCGCGGAGGTCCTTTTGCATTTCTTTGGTTGTTTCGCGAAATTACATTTTAATCCCTGCTTCCAGAGCCAGCTTAAACATATTGCCTAAGTGGGTTGCTCTGGCTTCGGGGGACAGTGCTTCCTTGGTCCACTGATTGTCAGTTACGGTTACCATGCAGGCAGCTTTCTTGCCCAGGGCCTTGGCGTTGCAGAACAGGGCATAGGCCTCCATCTCAAGACCTTTTACCTCGCTCATGTAGGCAGGCGTTTCTCTGGGCATATCCTCTTTGTAGAATACGCTTCCGGAACGGACAGCACCGACTACGATGTGCAGGTCCGTGTCAGCGGCAGTCTGGATGATAATATCGTTTAACTCCTGGCTGGCAGGCAGGCAGTTTCCGGTAAAACCGTGCTGTTCCAATGCATAGCTGCTGTCGGAATAAGCCTTGTCTGCAAGGATCACGTCCATAATTTTGATATCCGGAGAGCCGGCGCCGGCTGTACCAATACGAATGATATTCTCTACTCCGTAAAAGGCGAACAGCTCATAGGAATAGATGCCCATACTTGGCATGCCCATTCCGGAACCCATAACGGAAATCTTCTGTCCTTTATACTCGCCGGTATATCCCAGCATTCCGCGTACCTGATTGACGCAGACCGGATTGGTCAGATAATTTTCCGCAATAAATTTAGCCCGAATCGGATCACCGGGCATCAAAACTGTTCTGGCAAAATCGCCAGGCTTGGCCTCATTGTGAGGAGTGGGTGCACCTCTGTGAAAACCCATAGTTGTCATACCTTCCTTTCATTGGTGATAGATTCTATTATAAACGTTTTTGGTAAAAAGGGGTAGTAGGAAAATAAAAAAGAATAATGTACCTGTGAGCCTGGTGTTATGGACCTGCTGGATGTTTCCGGAATAATGTGATTGAGAAGCCGGAAAGAGTGCGCTATACTGATTCCACGGAAAGTCAGAGCACATAAAGGCGGCCTACCCTCCCATTTTCGGAGGGGCTAACCCTCCAGACGAAAGAAAGGAGGGCAAGCCAATGTATGTTACATATCAGGACTTGGTTCAGATTGGAATGTTCATTGTAGCCCTCGTGGGATTGTGTTATACAATCTTCCGGGGAAAGAAATAGCCGCCACTACTGCCAATAGTGACGGCTTGATTTAATTAAGCTGTTGATTATGGGTAGGCCGTGTGTCTCTGCCTTTCCCTTTTCTATTATCAATATAGCACATCTGGCGGCAGAGCGCAAGTGGAAAGCTCAATTTTGATGAAGTAAACGAATTGTCAGTTGACATGAAAGAGAGTGTTCCTAAAGCGAAATGGTTCCAGACTTATTTTCTCAATCATACAACTGAGGGGTCGTTTTTTCAAGCTTATATATTTCCAATCTGCTCCCT
>DWYS01000134.1 GCA_019118585.1 Candidatus Enterocloster faecavium
TAAAATTATAATTGTAGAATGACTACCGTTGTATTTTGATAGGAAAAGGTGACCATTTATGGCAAATGAGGCGACAAAAGAAAAACTGGATATTGAACTGGAGGCCCCGGCCAGCTTTACCAGTCCGGAGGATCTGTACCAGGACTTGATTCAGACCATCCGCAGATATCATCCATCGGATGATATTACCATGATTGAAAAGGCGTATAAGGTTGCCGCAGAAGCCCATAAGGACCAGAAGCGCAAATCCGGGGAACCCTATATTATCCATCCTCTGTGTGTGGCAATTATCCTGGCAGATTTGGAGATGGATAAGGAGACGATTGAGGCCGGCCTGCTCCATGATGTAGTGGAAGACACGGTGATGAGCCTGGATGATCTGACTAAGGAATTCGGCTCCGAGGTATCGTTTCTGGTTGACGGAGTGACAAAGCTGACTCAGTTAAACTGGGATAAGGATAAAGTAGAGATTCAGGCGGAGAATTTGCGGAAGATGTTTCTGGCCATGGCCAAGGACATCCGGGTGATCATCATCAAGCTGGCGGACCGGCTTCACAATATGCGCACGGGCCAGTTCTGGAAGCCGGAGAAGCAGAAGGAGAAGGCCAGGGAGACGATGGAGATCTATGCTCCCATTGCGGACCGTCTGGGTATTTCCAAAATAAAGATTGAACTGGATGACCTCTCACTGAAATTCCTGAAGCCGGAAGTTTACTATGACCTGGTGGAGAAGGTTCATCTGAAGCAGGACGCCAGAGAGGCATTTGTCCAGTCTATCGTGGACGAGGTAAAGAGCCACATGGAGGAGGCCGGCATCAAGGCCACCGTAGGCGGCCGGGTGAAGCATTTCTTCAGCATCTACAAAAAGATGGTGAAGCAGAACAAAACGCTGGACCAGATTTACGATTTGTTCGCAGTACGGATCATGGTGGAGACGGTGAAGGACTGCTATGCGGCCCTGGGTGTGATCCATGAGATGTATAAGCCCATTCCGGGACGGTTCAAAGACTACATCGCCATGCCAAAGCCAAATATGTACCAGTCTCTCCACACGACTTTGATCGGCAACAACGGACAGCCCTTTGAAATTCAGATTCGCACCTATGAGATGCATCGCACGGCGGAATACGGAATTGCCGCTCACTGGAAGTACAAGGAGAGCGGAAGCGGGGCAGTGGCGGCCGGAAGCGAGGAGGAGAAGTTAAGCTGGCTGCGCCAGATCCTGGAGTGGCAGAGGGATACCGATGATTCCAAGGAATTTTTGAGCATGGTAAAGGGCGATTTGGACCTGTTCTCCGACAGTGTCTACTGCTTTACGCCCTCCGGAGATGTGAAAACCCTTCCAAGCGGTTCCACTCCCATCGATTTTGCCTACTCCATCCACAGTGCTGTTGGCAACAAGATGGTTGGAGCCCGAGTCAACGGAAAGCTGGTGAATATCGACTACATCATCCAGAACGGAGATCAGATAGAGATCATCACTTCTCAGAACTCCAAGGGGCCCAGCCGGGACTGGCTGAACATTGTCAAGAGCACCCAGGCCAAGAACAAGATTAACCAGTGGTTCAAGACCGAGATGAAGGAGGAGAACATTGTCCGGGGCCGGGAAGTGATCGAGCGCTACTGCAAGGCCAAGGGCATCAACTGGACCGAAATCAACAAGCCGGAGTATATGGAGAAGGTTATGGCCCGGTACGCCTTTAAGGACTGGGATTCCGTGCTGGCTTCCGTGGGCCACGGCGGCTTAAAAGAGGGCCAGGTGGTCAACAAGATGCTGGAGGAGCGGGACAAGAAGCTGAAGCGGGAGATTACCGACGAGGATGTGCTGAACGGCATTGCGGACACCCAGGGTACTGCTACTTTAAACGCCAGGGCTGGACGGTCCAAGAGCGGAATCGTGGTAAAAGGCATCCACGATCTGGCAGTGCGTTTTTCACGCTGCTGCAGCCCGGTTCCGGGGGACGAGATTGTGGGATTCGTCACTAGAGGCCGTGGAATCTCCATTCACCGGACGGACTGCATCAATATCCTGAATCTCCCGGAATCGGAGCGGAGCAGGCTCATTGATGCGGAGTGGCAGGTGCCGGAGGACGGAACCAGCGGCGAGCGGTATTCAACGGAAATCAGTATTTTTGCAAACAACCGCATCGGGATGTTTGCGGATATTTCAAAAGTTTTTACAGAGCGGCAGATTGACATTACATCCATGAACGTGCGCACCAGCAAACAGGGCAAGGCGACCATTATCATGACCTTTGACATTCACGGCATGGAGGAGCTGAACCGTCTGATCGACAAAATACGCCAGATTGAGGGCGTGCTGGATATTGAGCGCACCACAGGCTGAAATCAGATAAGGAGGACCTTGGAGGATGAGCGATTTTCGGATCAAGACCTGTGTGCTGGGACCGGTCAGCACCAACTGTTATATTCTGTACCGCCAGGGCGGGCGGGATGCCGTGGTGGTAGACCCGGCGGACAACGGCGAATATATTGCCAATCAATGTAAGGAGCTGGGGGTACTGCCCAGTGCTGTGGTACTGACCCACGGACATTTTGACCACATTATGGCGGTGGAGGATTTGAAACGGACCTTCCGGGCGGAGATTTACGGCTCGGCCGGGGAGGAGGAGCTGTTCTCCGATTCTACCCTGAACCTTTCTAGAGACTGGATGGGGCGGGTGGTCAGCTTTCACGCTGATGTCACCCTGAGAGACGGACAGGAAATAGAACTCCTGGGAATGAAGTGGAAGGCGCTGGAGACGCCGGGCCATACGGCCGGTTCCATGTGCTATTATATCGAGGAGGAGGGGATCCTCCTGTCGGGGGATACCCTGTTCTGCGAGTCTTACGGGAGAACGGACCTGCCAACTGGAAGCGGCGCTCAGATTGCGGATTCCATCCGGAACAAGCTGTTTCTGCTTCCCGATGATACCATGGTGTATCCGGGACACGGGGAACCCACCACCATTGGCCATGAGAAGCAGTATAATCCTCTGGCCGGATGATACAGGAGAACGAACATGATTGGATTATTAATACAGGGAAACGTATTTGAGCAGGACATCAGAGAGCTTCTGATGTCCTTTTATCCGGGGGAGGTTTACGCCCATGAGGTGAAGGAGGGCGTGGACTTTTATGTGGAAAGCCGTCTGGGCAATGGGCAGGTCAGGCTTTTGGTTTGGGACCAGGGCCGGGAGGAGAGCGGACAAAAGACCGAGGAGAAAGCGCCGGCTGAGGGCTTTGTCCTGTCCATGGACCGCAGCCGTCCGGCTGATTTGGAAAATCATCTGGAAGCAAAAAATGTAATCAAGCAGCTGTTTTACGAGATGCTCTGTGAGCGGACCGGCCGCACCCTGCCCTGGGGCTCCCTGACGGGGATTCGGCCTACCAAAATCGCCCTGACCCGCCTGGAGGAGGGCTGGAGCGAGGAACAAATCCGCAGCTATATGAAGGAAACCTATATGGCCAGCGATGAAAAGATCGACCTTTGCATCGAGATCGCGGCCAGGGAGAAGGAGCTTCTGGCTCCGGTGGATTATGAGAAGGGATACAGTCTCTATGTGGGAATCCCATTCTGCCCCACGACCTGCCTTTACTGCTCCTTTACCTCCTACCCCATCAGCAAGTGGAAGGGGAGAACGGGGCTGTATCTGGAGGCGCTGTTCAGGGAACTGGAATATACGGCGGAAAAGATGAAGGGGAGACCTCTGGATACCATTTATTTCGGAGGAGGCACCCCCACCTCTCTGGAGGCAGAGGATCTGGACCTTCTGCTGGGAAAGGTGGAGAGCCTTTTTGATACAAAACATGTGCTGGAATTTACGGTGGAGGCGGGCCGGCCGGACAGCATCACCAGGGAAAAGCTGCAGGTGCTGCGAAATCACGGGATTACCCGTATTTCCATCAATCCGCAGACCATGAACCAGAAGACTCTGGATCTCATCGGCCGCCGTCATACGGTGGAGCAGGTGAAGGAAACCTTCCATACGGCCAGGGAGCTGGGCTTTGACAACATCAATATGGACCTGATCATGGGACTGCCCCAGGAGGGAATCCAGGAAGTGGAACACACGCTGGAGGAGATCCGCCGTCTGTCACCTGATTCTCTGACCGTCCATTCACTGGCCATCAAGCGGGCGGCCAGACTGAATATGTTTAAGGAAGATTACAGCAGCCTGACGATCCAGAACACGCCGGAGATGATCGAGATGAGCATGAGATGTGCCAGGGAAATGGGCATGGAGCCCTACTATCTCTACCGGCAGAAGAATATGGCGGGAAATTTTGAAAATGTGGGCTATGCCCTTCCCGGAAAGGCCTGTCTGTACAATATTCTGATCATGGAGGAGATGCAGACCATCGCGGCCTGCGGCGCGGGGACCACCACCAAGGTGGTATTTCCGGCGGAAAATAGGAGAGAGCGCTGCGAAAATGTAAAGGAAGTGGAGCAGTATGTGGCGCGGGTGGAGGAAATGATTGGGCGGAAAGAGAAGATTCTTCCTTAAACCTCTTGCAAAATCCCGAAACTCCATTAAAATAGAGATTAACGGTGCAGGGCGGCCGGATGGGGCCGCCTTTTTGACGGGCAGGCCTGTCTGCCTGAAATGGCCGATGAGCAAAAGGAATGGAGTAAAATATGGCATTGAAGAAGAAGCCGGTTACCGGCATGAAGGACATACTCCCTAAAGAGATGCAGATCCGGGAGTATGTGATGAAACAGATTCGGGAAACCTATGAGAGCTTTGGATTTTCCCAGATCGAGACACCCTGCGTGGAGCATATCGAGAATCTCACCAGCAAGCAGGGCGGAGACAACGAGAAGCTGATTTTTAAGATTTTAAAGCGGGGGGAGAAGCTGAACCTGGAGACTGCCGCTTCAGAGGCAGACCTGACGGACAGCGGTCTGCGCTACGATCTGACCCTGCCCCTTTCCCGCTACTATGCAAACAATGCGGCCAATCTGCCAAGTCCTTTTAAGGCCCTGCAGATGGGAAGCGTATGGAGAGCGGACCGCCCTCAGAAGGGACGTTTCCGCCAGTTTGTCCAGTGCGACATTGATATTTTAGGTGACCCCACCAGCCTGGCGGAGATCGAACTGATTCTGGCTACCACCACGGCCCTGGGAAAGATTTGTCCACGCAACGCATTCACGGTCCGGATCAACGACCGGGAGATTTTAAAGGGTATGGCAAAGTACTGCGGCTTTGAGGAGGGATCCATGGACCAGGTGTTCATCACCCTGGACAAGATGGATAAGATTGGCCCGGAAGGGGTTCGGAAGGAACTTCTGGAGGCAGGATGCGAGGCTCAGGCGGTGGAGCGCTATATGGACCTTTTAAACAGGGCAGGAAAGGATGCGGAAAGCGTCCGCAGTCTGGGAGCGGAGCTGGCAGATGTGATGCCGGAGTCCGTAAGCCAGAATCTGGCCCATATTATGGAGACCGTAAAGGAAGTAGCTCAGACCGACTTTAACCTGGAATTCGACCCCACTCTGGTGCGTGGCATGTCCTATTACACCGGCACGATTTTTGAAGTTTCCATGGAAGGCTTCGGCGGTTCCGTGGCAGGCGGCGGCCGTTATGACAAGATGATTGGAAAATTCACCGGCATGGAAACGCCGGCCTGCGGATTTTCCATTGGTTTTGAGCGCATTGTAACCATTCTTCTGGATAACGGCTATGAGGTTCCAGGCGCTGCCGAGAAGAAAGCTTACCTCTTTGAGAAGGGCGTGGATGCGGCCGCTTTAGCGGGCGTGATCCGCTCTGCTATGGAGGAGCGGAAGAAAGGTGTTCAGGTTCTGGTAGCCCAGATGAACAAGAATAAGAAATTCCAGAAGGAACAGCTTGGAAAAGAAGGCTACACCGAGTTTTTGGAGTTTTACCGGGAAGATTTGAAAAGATAAAGGAGAACAATTGTCATGGCAGAATCAATGGTTGGGATGAAGCGGTCCCACAGATGTACGGAAGTGACCACAGCGCAGATTGGTCAGGAAGTGACCGTTATGGGCTGGGTCCAGAAGAGCAGGAACAAGGGAGGCATCATCTTTGTGGACCTTAGGGACCGTTCCGGCATCCTGCAGATTATATTTGAGGAGAATGACTGCGGGGAGGAGAACTTCGCCAAGGCGGAGAAGCTGAGAAGCGAGTTCGTCATCGCGGTAAAGGGAAAAGTGGAGGCACGGTCCGGAGCGGTGAACCAGAACCTGGCTACCGGCGCCATCGAAGTGCGGGCCAAAGAGCTGCGCATTCTTTCCGAATCCGAGACGCCGCCCTTCCCTATTGAGGAGAACAGCAAGACGAAAGAGGAACTGCGGTTAAAATACCGCTTCCTGGACTTGAGAAGACCGGACCTTCAAAGGAACCTGATGACCAGAAGCCAGGTGGCTATTCTGACTCGGAAATTTTTGGCGGACGAGGGATTTCTGGAGATTGAGACTCCAACCCTGATCAAGAGCACTCCTGAGGGAGCCAGAGACTATCTGGTGCCCAGCCGTGTTCATCCCGGTTCCTTCTACGCTCTGCCCCAGTCCCCCCAGCTGTTGAAGCAGCTGCTGATGTGCTCCGGCTATGACCGGTACTTCCAGCTGGCCCGCTGCTACCGGGATGAAGATCTGCGAGCAGACCGTCAGCCGGAATTTACCCAGATCGACATGGAACTGTCCTTTGTGGATGTGGATGATGTGCTGGACGTAAACGAGCGCCTGCTGCAGAAGCTGTTTAAGGAAATCTGCGGCTTTGAGATCCAGCTCCCCATCCAGAGGATGACCTGGAGAGAGGCAATGGACCGCTTCGGTTCCGATAAACCGGATCTGCGATTTGGCATGGAGCTGCACAATGTTTCGGAGGTCGTGAAGGGCTGTGAATTCGCCGTATTTAAGAATGCTCTGGAAAATGGCGGCTCCGTCCGGGGGATCAACGCCGAGGGCCAGGGCCATATGCCCAGAAAGAAAATCGATGCCCTGGTAGAGTACGCCAAGGGCTTCGGAGCCAAGGGACTGGCTTACGTGGCCATCAATGAGGACGGCACCTTCAAATCTTCTTTTGCCAAGTTCATGAAGGAGGAGGAGATGAATGCCCTGGTGGCCGCTATGGGCGGAAAGCCGGGAGATTTGCTGCTCTTTGCCGCTGACAGGGACAAGGTGGTATTTGACGTTCTGGGCAATCTGCGTCTGGAACTGGCAAGACAGCTGGATTTGCTGAAAAAGGATGACTTTAAGTTCCTGTGGGTAACGGAGTTCCCGCTTTTGGAATACTCCGAGGAGGAGAACCGCTTTGTGGCGATGCATCATCCCTTTACCATGCCGATGGATGAGGATCTGCAGTATCTGGACAGCGATCCGGGACGGGTGCGCGCCAAGGCTTACGACATCGTGCTGAACGGTGTGGAGATGGGAGGAGGCTCTGTCCGTATCCATCAGAGTGATATTCAGTCCAAGATGTTTGAGGTGCTGGGCTTTACACCGGAGCGGGCCCAGGAACAGTTTGGATTCCTGCTGGAAGCCTTCAAATACGGTGTTCCCCCTCATGCAGGGCTGGCTTACGGAATGGACCGTATGGTAATGCTGATGGTTGGGGCGGACAGCATCCGCGATGTCATTGCCTTCCCCAAGATTAAAGATGCTTCCTGCCTGATGATGGAAGCTCCCTCTGAGGTGGACCCCAAGCAGCTGGAGGAGCTGGGGATCGAGATTGCCCAGCAAAAAACAGAATAAGTATGAAAATAAGCGGCCTTTTGAGTATCAAAAACTTGGAAGGCCGCTTTTGTGAATTAAATCACAAACTCTATTGGTTTGCCTTGTAATCTATTCTGCGGAATGGTATGATAGAAAAAGAGGCTGGAAATAAGAGCCAGAAAAGAATTATATTTTGAGAAAGGAAGAACAATAATGAGTGAGAGCGGAAAGACTTATGTTGAAGAGAAAGTAAAAGAAATGATTGCAGCCCCCACCTGCTGCGCAGAGGCGAAGGAAGCGGGCCGCAGCTGGCTGGATGCGATTGGAACAGAGGGAGAGGCAGAGGCCGCCAGAAAGATGATCGCGGAGCTGGAAGCGGATATCGTGACCGTGGACGGCCTGATCGCGTTCGCCGGCTCTGAGGCAGGAGCCAAGGTTTTCGGGGCGGAGAAGGCCAAAGAGGTTGCAGCCCACGCTGAGGAGATTAAAGCGGCTGGCGCCAAATACTGCGACTGCCCTGCCTGCTCTGCTGTGGAGGCGATCTTAGCGAGAAAAGAGGACATTCTTTAAGGAAAAATCATACGAGAAGGAGTGCACATTATGAGTCAATGGCACAGCAAGACAACCAAAGAAGTGCTGGACCAGCTGAATGTTACTGCCCAGGAGGGCCTGACGGACAGCGAAGCGAAAAAAAGACTGGACCAGTACGGACCAAATGAGCTGAAAAGCGCGGAGAGAGAAAGCCTTTTCATGCGTTTCCTGGATCAGATGAAGGACCCCATGATCATCGTTCTTCTGATCGCGGCAGTTCTCTCCTTTGTTTCCAGCGGATTTACGGACTGGGTGGATTCTGTGATCATCCTGTTGATCGTAATTGTCAACGCGGTAATATCCATCTCCCAGGAGGACAACGCTGAGAAAGCGCTGGAAGCTCTTCGGAAAATGTCGGCTCCCCTGGCGAAGGTGATCCGAAATGGTTCTATGACCCGGGTGGAGACCAATCTTCTGGTTCCCGGTGATATCATCGTTCTGGAGGCCGGCGACCTGGTTCCGGCGGATGCCAGAATCCTGGAATGCGCCAATCTGAAAGCGGATGAGGCGGCGATGACCGGAGAGTCTGTTCCTGTGTCCAAGAGCGCCCTGGACAGCCTTCCGGAAGATACAGCCCTGGGCGACCGCAAGAATATGGTGATTTCTTCTACCGTAATTACCAATGGACGAGCTACCTGTGTGGTTACTTCTACTGGTATGGAAACAGAGGTGGGACAGATTGCCGGCATGCTGATGAATGAGGAGGATTCCGAGACACCTCTGCAGAAGAAGATGGCGGAAATTTCCAAAGTTCTCTCCGTGATCTGTCTTGGTGTCTGCGTGGTGATGTTCTTTGTAGGGCTCTTTTACCGCAGACCTATCCTGGAAATCTTTATGTCTGCCGTAGCCCTGGCTGTAGCAGCAATTCCTGAGGGCCTTGCGGCGGTTGTGACGATTGTGCTGGCCCTGGGTGTACAGCGGATGGTGAAGCGCAATGCGATCGTAAAAAAGCTTCCTGCTGTGGAGACCCTGGGCTGCGCCTCTGTGATCTGTTCTGATAAGACAGGTACTCTGACCCAGAACAAGATGACGGTAGTGGATGTGTGGACTCTGCGGGATGGAGAACGTCCCATGGCCCTTACCATTGGCGCATTGTGCAATGACACGGTGCTGACCTATGGGGAGGACAAAAGTCCTAAGACGGCAGGCGACCCAACAGAGACGGCTTTTGTGGATATTGCCTGCAAGGAAGGCATTGACAAAAATGAACTGGAGAAGACTATGCCCCGGGAGGCAGAGCTTCCCTTTGACTCTGAGAGAAAGATGATGAGCACCATCCATCCTCTTGCAGAGGGAGGATACCGGGTAATGGTCAAGGGAGCTCCGGATGTGCTGTTGGGCCGCTGTCTGGTTTCTAAAGAAGACGCTGACCGTGTTTTAACCCAGAATAGTGAGATGGCCGGACGGGCCCTCCGTGTTCTGGGAGTAGCTTATAAGGATATTCCTTCCATACCGGCGGAGCTTACCAGTGAGGGCCTGGAAAATGGCTTGACCTTTGTAGGCTTGATCGGCATGATCGACCCGCCGAGGCTGGAAGTAAAGCAGGCTGTAGCAGAGTGCTACAGTGCTGGAATCCGCCCGGTTATGATCACCGGTGACCACAAGCTGACTGCGGTAGCCATCGCAAAAGAGCTGGATATTTTCCGGGATGGAGATCTGGCCATGACCGGCGAGGAGCTGGATGCGATGAGCCAGGATGAGCTGAACCAGAAGGTGGACCGCTACTCCGTATTTGCCAGAGTATCCCCGGAACACAAGATGCGCATTGTGAAGGCATGGCAGTTCAAGGGCAAGGTAGTTGCCATGACCGGCGACGGCGTAAACGATGCTCCTGCCCTGAAGGTGGCAGACATCGGCTGCGCGATGGGTATTACAGGAACGGATGTAGCCAAGGGGGCTGCTGACATGATCCTGACGGATGACAACTTTTCCACGATTGTTCATGCGGTGGAACAGGGACGGGGAATTTATGCCAATATCAAGAAGTCGATCCAGTACCTGCTTTCCTGCAACATCGGAGAGATCATCACCATCTTTATTGCGACGGCTCTGAATTTCCATCAGATGCCTCTGATTCCGATCCAGCTTTTGTGGCTGAATCTGGTAACAGACTCTCTTCCCGCCCTGGCCCTGGGTATGGAGCCGGTAGAAGAGGGGATCATGCAGGAAAAGCCCAGAGACCCCAAGGACAGCATCTTTGCGCACGGATTTGCAGCAAGCATGGTATTTTATGGAGTGCTGGTAGGTGCCGTGACGCTGGGCGCCTATACTCTTGGAGAATACGTTCTTTCTGACCCGACTACCGCAGACGGAGTGGCCTGCACGATGTCCTTTGCAACCCTGGTATTCTGTGAGCTGACCCGTGCATTTGCCGTGAGAAGTGAACATCACTCCATCTTCAAAATCGGTATTTTCAGCAACTCTATGATGAACAAGGCTTTCGCTGCAGGACTGATCATGCAGCTGGCCGTTCTGTTGATCCCGCCTCTTCAGGGAATCTTCGGAGTTGTGAATCTGAATGCAGCAGAGTGGGCAGTTGTCATTATCCTGGCGCTGGTTCCGCTGATCGTCAGCGAGATCTTCAAGGCTGTGAAGAGAGCATAGGGCTCTGCCGGAGACTTGCTTAAAACTAAATGATAATGCATAGAGAAAAGTCCTGCCGGAAGAAGGAATCCGGCGGGACTTTTTGAGAATCCGGAGATTTCCTCCTCGCGGGATCAGAGTAAAATAAGGGAATGATCCTGCGCGGAGACTGGGGTGAGGGGAGACATTTTCGCATATAACAAAAAAGAGAATCCCTTGAAAATCAAGAAATTCTCTTCTTTTCTGCCGTAGACCGGAATCGAACCGGTACGGGTATCACTACCCACGGGATTTTAAGTCCCGGGCGTCTGCCAGTTCCGCCACTACGGCCTCCTGAGCTGAAAGCTCAATTCTTATGCGTACAAGTTTACTAATACGCAGTGGGCGAAGGTGGATTCGAACCACCGAAGGCAGTGCCAGCAGATTTACAGTCTGTCCCCTTTGGCCACTCGGGAATTCGCCCATGTTTGATAAACCTTGAATATAATAGCATGAATAGGGGAAAAAATCAAGGCTTTTTTTGACTTTCTGCAAATTCCGCAAATTGAAACCGTAACAGTTCAGGGCGGCACATCTTCTTGTCCGGCTTTGGCCGGACAAGAAGCATCCGATGTGAAAACCGGGGCCAAATCCCGCAGTATTATTACCTACAGCTTTTGTATGAGCCGTTCCATATCCGTCTTAGGAATTTCCAGCGCTGCTCCGGCCTGCTCTGCGGTCAGATGCAGATTGCGCATTACATTTTTCAGGCTGAACAGCTGAGTGCTTTCTGTAACTTGTTTCGTAATCTGATCCTTTACTTCCCCGCGGAGCTCTTCCTTTACTTCCCCGCGGAGCTCTTCCTTTACCTCTCCGCGAAGCTCTTCCTTTACTTCCCCGCGAAGCTGCTCCTTCAGAATCGGAGCCATCTCCCTCTGCCAGTCTGCTTTCCAGTCCTGAATCGCTTTACACATCTTTACTCCCTCCTCTTCCGGCTGAATCCTCAGATC
>DWYS01000135.1 GCA_019118585.1 Candidatus Enterocloster faecavium
CTGGTTCATATCGTGCTGATACTGGCCCACTCCGATGGATTTGGGATCGATCTTCACCAGCTCGGACAGCGGGTCCTGCAGACGCCTGGCAATGGACACCGCACTTCTCTGGCCCACATCAAAGGAGGGGAATTCCTCCGTTGCCAGCTTGCTGGCGGAGTAGACGGAGGCTCCCGCCTCATTGACAATGACATACTGCACCTTCTGGGGAATCTCCTTTAACAGCTCTACGATCACCTGCTCCGACTCCCTGGAAGCCGTGCCATTTCCCAGAGAGATCAGGGAAACATGATACGTTGCGATCAGGTCCCGGAGGATCTTCTTCGCCTCCTCCACCCGCTTCTGGGGAGCGGTGGGATAAATGACTACCGTATCCAGCACCTTGCCCGTGGCATCCACCACCGCCAGCTTGCAGCCGGTCCTAAATGCCGGGTCCCACCCCAGCACTACCTGTCCAGCAATAGGCGGCTGCATCAGCAGCTGCTCCAGGTTTTTGGCGAACACCCGGATTGCCCCGTCCTCCGCCTTCTCCGTCAGGGCGCTGCGGATTTCGCGCTCGATGGAGGGACCGATGAGGCGGCGGTAGCTATCCTCCGCCACTGCCTTTAATACAGGAGTGGTGTAAGGATTTTCCCGGGTGATCAGCTGCCGTTCCAGATAGGACAGGATCTCCTCCTCCGGTGCCAGGATCTTCACCGTCAGGACCTTCTCGCTCTCTCCCCGGTTCATCGCCAGAATCCGGTGGCCGGCTGCCTTTTTCACCGGCTCCTGGTAATGATAATAGGTTTCATATACCGTCTGGGCCTTCTCGTCCTTTGCCTCGGACTGAATCAGGCCCTCCTTCATGGTAATACTGCGGATGTAGGTGCGGCATTTTGCATCATCGGACAGGCGCTCAGCCAAGATATCCATAGCCCCGGCAATGGCCTCCCTGGCAGTTTTCACTCCCTTCTCTTCCGATACATAGGAAGCTGCTGCCTTTTCCAGAGGTTCCTTCTGCATCTGGAGGAGGATCAAATCCGCCAGCGGCTCCAGCCCTTTTTCCTTGGCAATCATAGCTCTGGTGCGGCGTTTCTGCTTGTAAGGGCGGTACAAATCTTCCACCGCCACCAGCGTGGCTGCCGCCCGGATGTCCTGCTCCAGCTCGGGCGTCAGCTTCTCCTGATCCCTGATCGCGTTCATAACCTGTTCCTTGCGTTCCTCCAGACCTCTCAGATAGCGGAGACGTTCGTCCAGGTTTCTCAAAATTTCATCGTTTAAAGAACCTGTGGCTTCCTTGCGGTACCTGGCAATAAACGGAATGGTGTTTCCCTCGTCAATCAGCTTTACCGCTGCCTGAACCTGCCCCTCCCGAATCTTCAATTCCTCTGCCAGTGCTTTTATGATATCCATGGTCTATATTCCTGCCTTTTCCATTTCGATTCAGACTTCACTATATCCTGAATTGTTCTTTTTGTCAACATTGCCGCCCCTTCTGGACATCGCCGTATTTTCATGATAAAATAAGCGGGATAACGCAGACACCTCCGTCCCTGGCGGGCGGTCTGTCCAAAGAACAGAAACGAGAATAGAAAGGCAGCTAAACAGCGACTATGAACGATTCATCTAATACAAATAATCATTACAACAATGACTCCAGACCGGACTCTTCCCTCAAGCGCATCCCGCCTTCCCGTGAGGACCGCCTGGGAGTTTACTCCCTTCTGACGGGAGCTGTTGGGGTTCTCTTTTCCTGCTGCTTCCCCAGCGGAGCAGCCTTCGGGATCTTCGGCATCACCCTGGCACTTCTTTCACGGAATGCCTCCGAATCCAAGGAAAAGCACTTTTCCCATCAGGCTATGGCGGGAATCATTCTCTCCGTCATTGCCCTGGCTTTAACCTTCCTCATCTGCTTTATCCTGCTGAAATACTACGAAGCTTTGAGAGACCCGGTTTTGGGACCCTATCTCAACGAGCTATACAACCAGTTAATGGAGTCCATGAACGGGCTCTACCGCTTTCCCGGTCTGTCTCAGTAAGGCCATAAGGGCAGCAGATCGATTCCCTTTAACAGCATATAATTTTTAAAAATCCAGTTGACCATCAAAACCGCGATTCCGCCGTATACGAATCCCAGCTCATGCCCCAGATACCATCTGGGGTTTTTTGTGATCTTGGAAAGTGCAAAACTGACTGCCTCCGCCAGGATCACCGCTGCCATATACAGCACGATCGGATGATACTGGAAGCTCATCCTCCAGTCTCCCCGCAAAAAGGCCCGGAAGGCCCTGGTTCCTCCGCATGCCGGACAGTATAGTCCGGTTGTAAGATGAAACAGGCAGGGAAATCCCTGCCTGGCCATCCATTCCACAAACTGAATGACTGTATCCATCATGTTCTCTTACACCAGCGCCCGGATGGTCTGCTTGATGCCGTACTCTCCCTTCTCCTTCTCCAAGCCTTCGTAACGGCTGCAGGCCTCCTTGAACTCCCCTTCTGTCATGGTTTCCGTAAGGATCCCGAATTCATCCATGCCGTAAAGCTCTATTACTTCCGTCTGGCCGAAGCATTTTTCCACATCCTGCTCTTTGTTCCGATGGCTGCCGGCCAAACGCAGGAAATAGCGGAAAGAGGTCTGTTCCATGGGCAGAATCTCCTGCTTTTCTTCTCCCCAGCCCATCTCCACGTTCTGGTCCAGATTCTGGGCTGCTTCAATCAGGTCTGCCACCACCGCGCTGGCTGTGGGGAGCTTCCCGGCTCCGCTTCCGTAAAACATCGTGTCTCCCACCATATTTCCCTTTACCAGGATTCCATTGAACACATCGCTGACCGGGTAAAGAGGATGATTTTTTCCTACCATCACAGGCGCTACATAGGCGCTGACCCTGCCGTCTTCCCCAATCCTGCTGGTTCCGAACAGTTTGATGGAGGTTCCCATCTTCTGGGCATATTTAAAATCACAGTCCGTAATTTTGGTAATGCCCTCCGTATAGATTTCCTCAAAATTCACCTGGCGCCCTGTGGCCATGGCGGTGAGAATCGCAATTTTGCGGCAGGTATCATGGCCCTCCACATCTGCCTCCGGATTGCGCTCCGCATATCCCAGATTCTGGGCCTCTCTCAGCACCGTTTCAAAGGAGGCTCCCTCCCGCTCCATCTTGGTGAGAATGTAGTTGGTAGTTCCGTTTAAGATACCTGTAATCTCCTGGATTTTTTCTCCCTTCAGGCAGCGGTACAAGGGGCGGATCACCGGAATCCCTCCGCCTACGCTGGCCTCAAAAAAGAAATTCACATGATGTTTCCGGGCGATTTCCAGAAGCTCCGTTCCATAAGCGGCAACCAGGGCCTTGTTGGAAGTGGCCACATGCTTTCCGGCCATCAGACAGGCCTTCACAAAGGGGTAGGCAGGGTTCAGGCCGCCCATGGTTTCCACCACCAGGCGGATCTCCTCGTCCTCCTCAATCTGCTTAAAATCATGGACAATCTTGTCCGCCACCGGACTGTCGGGAAAATCCCTCAGATCCAGGATGTACTTTACCTCAATCTCCTGACCGGCAGCCTTCGCCACCTGGTCCCGGTTTTCTGTCAACACTTCCACTACGCCGGAACCGATGGTCCCGTATCCCATTACCGCTGCTTTTATCATTTTATGCTCTGCTCCCTATTTCTGTTTATTTGCAGCTGCGCCAGCCGCTCCGGACAACTGCTTTTGTTTACTCTCTAGCCAAGATCTTTACATAATGGACGCCGGAAACCGCCTCCAGCTCTTCCACCATTGTGGACACATTTCCCGTGTTTTCACGTACCTCCACGCTGAGGGTCAGGGTTGCAACCCCGTTTACCGGAATACTCTGATGGATGGTCAGGATATTTGCCTTGTAGACTGCCACCACATGAAGCAGGTCACTGAGCAGCCCCTGCTCATCGTCCATCTGGATCACCAGGGTAATGGTCTTCCCCTTTGCGTTGTCATAAAAAGGCAGAATGTCATCCTTATATTTATAAAAGGAACTGCGGCTGATCCCCACCTTCTCGGCAGCTTCCTGGACTGTAATGGCCCGCTCCGACTCCAGAAGCCGTTTAGCCTCCACCACCTTCAGCAAAACCTCCGGCACTGCCTTTTTCTTAACCAGAAAATATCTGCTCTTATCTTCCATTTGCACCTCGCTCGGGGCTGCTGCCCCTGTTTCTGCGGCCCGTATGTCCGTATTACAAACACATCTGTGCTCATGGAAAAGATATTAGCACACTTCCCTCCAGGATGCAACCTGATTTTATGTATTTTAGCAGATGCAAAAAAGCAGCCAGGCAGAAATTCTCCTCAGGCTGCTCTTTTTTTATCTCACTTAGTCGTCTGCTGCCGCATTCTTATCCGGGCAGCCCAGGCTCATCCAGCGCAGATAAGCACTGATGAACTGGTCGATCCCGCCGTCCAGCACAGCGTCCACGTTGCCGGTCTCCTCCCCGGTCCGGTGGTCCTTTACCATGGTATAGGGCTGGAGCACATAGGAGCGGATCT
The DNA here is from genome assembly GCA_019118585.1 of Candidatus Enterocloster faecavium. Lineage (GTDB taxonomy): Bacteria > Bacillota > Clostridia > Lachnospirales > Lachnospiraceae > Enterocloster > Enterocloster faecavium. The sequence goes on from DWYS01000135.1 coordinate 4,499, forward strand.
GGTTTCCCCAGCCGATTTCCTTCACATCGCCCCGGATGCCTGCAGCTTTGGCTGCCTGCTCCTGCTGCTTCAGCATATACAGCTTGGCCTTCAGCATCTGCATGGCCTTATCCTTATTCTGGAACTGGGACCGCTCATTCTGGCAGGTCACCACAATTCCCGTAGGGAAGTGGGTGATGCGGATCGCCGAGGAAGTCTTATTGATATGCTGGCCTCCGGCGCCGCTGGAGCGGTAAGTATCGATGCGGATATCATCAGGATTGATCTCAATATCGATATCATCCTCCAGATCCGGCATCACATCGCAGGATACGAAGGAGGTCTGGCGCTTTCCCGCCGCATTAAAAGGCGAGATACGGACCAGACGGTGTACGCCGTGCTCAGAACGCAGATAGCCATAAGCATTTTCCCCGTTAATCTGGATGGTGACGGATTTGATTCCCGCCTCCTCTCCGTCCAGATAGTCCAGCACCTCGTACTTAAAGCCCTTGCGCTCCGCCCACCGGCAGTACATCCGGTAAAGCATGCTGCACCAGTCGCAGGACTCGGTGCCGCCCGCCCCGGCATTCAGGCGCAGAATGGCATTGTTGCTGTCATACTCCCCTGAAAGCAGCAGCTTCAGCCGCATCTCCTCCAGAGTCTTAGAAAAATCGTCCAGCATCTGCTGGATTTCCGGGATCAGAGAAGCATCATTCTCCTCATATCCCATCTGAATCATTACCTGGATGTCCTCATAAGCCTGCTCAAGGGACTTGTAGGTATCCACCTCATCCTTCAGGTGCTTGGCCTCCCGGACCATGCGGGTGGATTTTTCCGGGTCGTCCCAGAACCCAGGCTCTTCCATGGACTTGTCTAGCTCTGCAATCCTTCTCTCTTTGCCGTCCAGGTCAAAGTGAATCCCTCACTTCCACTAATGGTTTGTCATACGTGGATAACGTATGTTTAAAATTATCGAACTCAACCACAGCTTCACCTTCTTTCATATTTCATATCATGTATGGATAAAATGTTGCCGGCGGCGGGGTTCCTGCCGCCTGTCTGCCGCGGACGGAGACCTCTTTTTATTTCAGCCGGCCGCAGCATTGTTTGTACTTTTTACCGGAGCCGCAGGGGCAGGGATCATTGGGATAGATCTTCTGCTCCGCTCTCTTCTTGGGGGCGCTGGCGGAACCCGGGTCACGGTTGGTGCCGGTAACCTTTACGTTTGATTCACGCTCTACCTTCTGCTCCACGCGGATGTGGAAGAGGATGCGCACCGTCTCCTCCTGGATTGAAGCCATCATGGCTTCATACATCTCATATGCCTGCATCTTGTACTCTACAACCGGGTCTCTCTGACCATAGGCCTGGAGTCCGATGCCCTCACGCAGCTGGTCCATATCATCCAGATGAGCCATCCACTTGTTGTCGATAACCTTCAGAAGCACCACCCGCTCAATCTCACGAATCTGCTCCGGCTCGGGGAACTCGGCCTCCTTGGCCTCGTAAAGCTTAATGGCCTCTTCCTTCAGCATATGCTTCAGCTCATTCTTCTTCATCTTGCTGCTGTCTTCCGGAACTTTGATGGGCTTTAAGGGAATAATGGGCAGAAGCAGGTTATTTAACTCCTTCATATCCCAGTTTTCCGGAGACTGGTCATCCGAGATCGACATATCGACCGCATTTTCCACAATATCGGTGATCATCTTCAGGATCAGGTCTCTCATGTTGTCGCCGTCCAGAACTTTGCGGCGCTCAGCATAGATGACCTCTCTCTGCTCATTGTTTACTTCATCATACTTCAGCAGCTGCTCACGGATGCCGTAGTTGTTGAACTCAATCTTCATCTGAGCCTTCTCAATGGCATTGGAGAGCATCCGATGCTCGATCTGCTCACCTTCCGGCACGCCCATGGCCTCAAACATCTTCATCAGCCGGTCGGAGCCAAACAGTCTCAGCAGGTCATCCTCCAGAGACAGGTAGAAACGGGATTCACCCGGGTCACCCTGACGTCCGGAACGTCCTCTCAGCTGATTGTCAATACGTCTGGACTCGTGGCGCTCTGTACCGATGATCTTCAGTCCGCCCAGTGCCCTTGCCTCATCATCCAGCTTGATATCCGTACCACGGCCTGCCATGTTGGTCGCAATGGTCACAGCTCCGTGGATACCTGCATCCGCCACGATCTCTGCCTCCAGCTCATGGAACTTTGCATTCAGTACCTTGTGGGGAATGCCCCTTCTCTTCAGCATGCCGCTCAAAAGCTCTGAGGTCTCAATGGCAATGGTACCCACCAGCACCGGCTGTCCCTTCTTGTATGCGGCCTCAACCTCATCCACAACTGCTTTGAACTTTTCCTTTTTGGTCTTATAGACCGCATCCTCCAGGTCCTTACGGATCATCGGACGGTTGGTGGGGATGGAGATTACGTCCATGGAGTAAATGTTCCGGAACTCTTTCTCCTCCGTCAGGGCCGTACCGGTCATGCCGGCTTTCTTGCGGAATTTATTGAAGAAATTCTGGAACGTAATCGTAGCCAGGGTACGGCTCTCCCGGCGGACATTTACATGCTCCTTTGCCTCAATGGCCTGGTGCAGGCCGTCTGAGTAACGGCGTCCGGGCATAATACGTCCCGTAAACTCATCCACGATCAAGACCTCATTGTCTTTTACCACATAATCCTTATCACGGAACATCAGATAGTTGGCTCTGAGTGCCAGGATGATGTTGTGCTGGATCTCCAGATTCTCCGGGTCTGCCAGGTTCTCAATATGGAAGAAATCCTCAACCTTCTGAACGCCCTGCTCCGTCAGGTTGACCACCTTATCCTTCTCATCCACGATAAAGTCCCCGGTCTCCTCGATCTCCTCGCCCATGATAGCGTCCATCTTGGAAAATTCCTTGGAAACCGTGCCCCGCTCCAGCTGGCGGGCCAGGATATCGCAGACCTCATAAAGCTTGGTGGACTTGCCGCTCTGGCCGGAAATGATCAGAGGCGTTCTGGCCTCGTCGATCAGCACGGAGTCCACCTCATCGATGATGCAGTAGTCCAGATCCCGCAGCACCAGCTGCTCCTTGTAGATGGCCATGTTGTCGCGCAGGTAGTCAAATCCCAGCTCATTGTTGGTCACATAGGTAATATCACAGGCGTAGGCCTTCTTTCTCTCCTGAGAATTCATCTCATTGAGGACCACTCCCACGGTAAGGCCCAGGAAACGATGTACCTGGCCCATCCACTCAGCGTCACGCTTTGCCAGATAGTCGTTGACCGTTACGATCTGAACGCCCTTTCCTGCCAGGGCATTTAAGTAAGCCGGACAGGTGGAAACCAGTGTTTTTCCTTCTCCTGTTTTCATCTCCGCAATACGTCCCTGATGAAGAACAATGCCTCCGATCAGCTGCACCGGGAAATGCTCCATATTCAGCACTCTTCTGGCCGCCTCACGCACCGTCGCAAATGCCTCAGGCAGAATATCGTCCAGCGTCTCACCTTTTTCCAGACGTTCTTTAAAGATCCTGGTCTGATCCCGGAGCTCTTCATCCGATTTAGCCACCATCTCCGGACGCAGACTTTCAATCTTTGCCACAATGGGGCGAATCAGTTTCAGCTCTCTGTCACTGTGAGTACCGAATACCTTTTCAATCAAATTCATGGTATGCTCTCCTAACTTCTTCCTTATATAAATCCATCTCAACCAGCGCTTGTGCCTGTCAGGACAGTTCTCTTCCTAGTATCTGCCGCATGTACCACGCTTATTCCGTAAATGCCCGCAGACACCTTCGCTTGCGATATAATCTTAGATATTGTAGCACTAAGAAGAAATTTATTCAACCGCTTCCTGCCACGTTCATACAAAATTAACTTTTTGCCGTTTCTTATGGTCAACCAAGCACATTGCACAAAAACTATGTTCGATTCTGTGAATTTCCACAGTATCCACATTTTTCCCTTCCGCTTCTCCCCAGATTTATCCACACAAAACTTGTCCCATTTTACGGCAAAATTTAGTTATACACCGAGTTATCCACATTATCCACAATCCCCAGTGAATCTTTTCCAAGGATTTTACAGAATCTTTTCACACGATTTATTTTTGTGTAGTTCTCATAAACTTTTGTATTTTCCCATAAAATACACGGTTTTCCCTTGACAAATTCCCTCCCCTTACAGCTGACCGACAACCCTTTTATTTCACCTCCAAAGCCTATTTTTATAAAAAATTAAGACAAATTGTCAGAACAATCCTGCTTTTTTAATTGTATTTTCAGGATAAATATGCTATACTAAGGATATCCCAAGAAAAGGAGTTGATTATATGCGTTATACCATTACAGGGAGAAATATCGAGGTAACTCCAGGACTGAGAGCCATGGTGGAGAAGAAGATCGGAAAGCTGGAACACTTTTTCACTCCGGATACTGAGGTCATCGTAGCTTTAAGCGCCCAGAAAGACCAGCAGAAGATCGAGGTAACCATTCCCATCAAGGGCAACACCATTCGCGCTGAGGAGTCCAGCACAGATATGTATGTTTCCATCGATCTGGTAGAGGAGGTAATCGAACGCCAGATCCGCCGTTATAGAAAGAAACTAATTGACAAGAAACAATCCGCACTGTCCTTCTCCCAGGCATTTATGAACGAGGAGGACGAGCATCCGGAGGAGGATATCCGGATTGTCAAGACGAAGAAATTCGCCATCAAACCCGCAGACCCCGAGGAGGCCTGCCTGCAGATGGAGATGCTGGGACATAACTTCTACGTATTTCTGAATGCGGAGACCGATCAGGTCAATGTCGTTTACCGCAGGAAAAACGGGACCTACGGACTGATCGAACCGGAATTCTAAACGCTTTATATAATCAAGATCCGGCGGAGTGCAGCAAAAGCATTCCGCCGGATCTTTTATGTAGAAATATTCTTTTTAGAAGAAGGTAACTGCCTTGCAGGGCGTCCGGTAATTGGACGGAGCCAGACAGATTCCCGTGGTGGGGTTGCTGGCGTGTATAATCTGTCCGCCGCCAATATAAATTCCTACGTGGTTAATATAACCGCCGCTGGCATAGAACAGCAGATCGCCGGGCTGGACCTCGCTGACCGAGATTTCCTTTCCCCTGCCTGCCTGGTCTCTGGAACTGCGTCCTGTGCTGATCCCGAAATGAGAGAATACACTCATAACAAATCCGGAACAGTCCGCTCCTTCGGTCAGGCTGGTTCCTCCATATTTATATGGATTGCCTAAAAACTGCTTCGCATATGCCACAACCGCATTTCTGGTGGCGGAATCCACGGTGCTGGAACCGGAACTGCTGCCCGGCCCTCTGCCGCTTTCCGTAGTCTTCTCCGTTTCTTTCTCCGTCGCCTTTTCTGTCGCTTTCTGCGTCGTGGGCGCCGCTACTGTGCTGTCTTCTCCCTTTTCCGGATTCGCCGCGATCGTCCCCACTGTCTGAGGTGCCGTCGTCTCCTTTTTCGTTTCCGCCGTAGTCTCTCTGGTGGTTTCCTTCTGCGTTTCCTTCTTTGTCTCAGCTGCCTCAGTGGCCTTCTGGGCTTCCGCCTTCTTAGCCTCCTCCAGCTCTTTCAGGGCTTTCTCCGCTTCCTGTTTGCGTTTCTCTTCCTCTGCCTTCTGCTCCTCTTCCTCCTCATTGGAAACGGCCTCCGGCATGGAAACTTCCGTCTTCATATACTCTTTGTAGACATAGCCCTCCAGGTCTGAATCCACCGCAACCTTCAGGAAATCCCCCTGCTCCTCCAGGACCACGTAACTGGCCCCTTCCGACAGCAGCGTCAGCGTTTTGCTGGTCAGATCCGGGCTCTGGCGCAGGCGTAGCGTGGGAGTTCCCACTACGGTTCCGTATTCGGTTCCTACCGATTTGGCCTTCTGCTCCGCCGCTTTTCCGGTAACAAAGTATTCTGCCTTAATATATCCGGTAACAGAACCTGACTGGATCTTATACCAGGTCCCATCTTCCCCCTGGACTGTATCCAGAATTGCAGCCGCACTGTCATTATAAATCTTTCCCAGTACCTGGCTGGATGTATTGGCCTCGCTTCGGATATTGACATGACCGCTGATCTTGGAAATGGCGATATTGTCATAAGCCGAAGCGGCGGCCTTCTGACTGGCCTCCGTAGCCTGAGCCGATGTTTCCGGCTGAGCATTTCCCGTGTTCCTGCTTTCCTGCACGGAAACGATCTCAGGAAAGTCGATGGACTCTATCGCTTCCGACAACGACTTTTCCGGTTCCTCATTGCTGGCATAGTAGTTGTTCATGGCTACCGTAATGCCCGCCAGAGAAGAACTGGTTTCCAGATTGGTGCTCCCAAAGGCTGTTGCCGACCAGGAGACCGCGCACAATCCGCCTGCCAGAAGTATTTTCCCCAGTTGATTCATTCTAATGCCTCTCTTCCTTTAGTGCTTCATCAGGTAATGCTCCACGCTGGTCACTGCGTTGGCCCCATCCGCTGCAGCTGTAATAATCTGGCGCAGGTTCTTTTTGCGCACATCTCCCGCCGCGAAAATGCCGGGGACGGAGGTCGCGCAGTCCTCCCCTGCCTTGATATATCCCTGCTCCATATCCACCAGTCCCTCAAAAGCCTGGCTCTCCGGCGTAATGCCTACGGCAATAAATACGCCCTGAAGGGAAAGCGTCTTCTTCTCCCCTGTCTTTACATTGGCGATTTTCAGGCCGTTCACCTGCTCCTCACCACAGATCTCTTCCGCAACGCTGTCCCATATCATCTCCACATTGTCCAGGGAGAACAGCTTCTCCTGAAGGCTCCTGGCTGCTCTCAGCTGGTCTCTGCGGTGAATGACATAGACCTTGGAGCACATCCTGGCCAGGAAAATGGCATCCTCCACTGCCACATCTCCTCCTCCGACAACCGCCGTCACCTTATTGCGGAAAAAGGCGCCGTCGCAGGTGGCGCAGTAAGAAACCCCTGCTCCGGAAAGCTCCTGCTCCCCCGGAACGCCCAAAAGGCGGTGATGGGCTCCCGTAGCCAGGATCAGAGCTCTGGCCTCATAAGTCTTATCCTGACCGATGACGCGCTTTGCGCTTCCCTCGCCCTCGTCTTCGATGCGGACTACCTCGTCCTCGGCAAATACCGCTCCCAGCTTGTCCGCATGCTCCCGAAACTTCATTCCCAGATCGTACCCTCCGATTCCAGGCAGGCCGGGATAATTATCTACCTCATACGTGTTGAGGACCTGGCCTCCGCTGACCATGGCCTTCTCGATCACCAGTGTATTTAATTTTGCCCTCTGAGCGTAAATAGCGGCTGCCAGCCCTGCCGGGCCAGAACCGATAATGATCAAATCGTAGATGTTCATTTCAAATACCTTTCTTTTCTCTCTTCGAATTTTGCCTATATTAAATATCATACCACAAGTTCTTAATTTATTGCACGGAATTTTCTTACGATTCTCTTATGTTCTCCCCCTTCTGCCCGGACTCTTGAAATCCGGTATGGAACATTTTATAATGTTCTGTAGCAGTTCAGGACAGTGAATGTCCTGAATATTTCCAGCGTTCTTAAAAAAGGAGGGACATTTTATGCCCAGAAAAACCGTTCTTGTCACCGGGGCTTCCCGCGGCATAGGCAAAGCCATCGCTGTAAAATTCGCAAAAAAGGGATACAATGTGGCCATCAGCTGCATCCGCAGCAAAGACCGGCTGCTCCAGACTCAGAAGGAAATCGAAAGCTTCCAGGTTCCCTGCCTGGCCTATCTGGGTGATATGGGGGATATGGACTGCTGTCAGGAGCTGTTCTCCAAAATCAGAACCAGCTTCGGCGGCGTGGATGTGCTGGTCAACAATGCAGGCGTCTCCTATATTGGACTGCTGCAGGATATGTCCTCCCAGGACTGGGAGCGGATGCTGCATATGAACCTGACCTCTGTCTTCAACTGCTGTAAACTGGCCATCCCTTACATGGTCCGGCAGCAGGAGGGCAAAATCATCAATATTTCCTCCGTATGGGGAGTATGCGGCGCTTCCTGCGAAGCCGCCTATTCTGCTACCAAGGGAGGGATCAACGCCCTGACCAAGGCTCTGGCAAAGGAGCTGGCTCCATCGGGCATTCAGGTCAATGCGGTAGCCTGCGGAGCCATTGATACGGAAATGAATCAGTGGATGAAGGAAGAAGACCTGATCGCACTGGTAGATGAGATTCCTGCCGGACGGCTGGGAAGAGCCGAGGAGGTAGCAGACCTGGTCTATCACCTGGGCTATAAAAACGCTTATCTCACCGGGCAGGTGATCGGACTGGACGGCGGCTGGATCTAGCCGCCGTTTTTTAACATTTTTCTTCCAATCCCTTACAAAATAATTACATTCCTTGACCCTGGAGCGACTCCAAGGTGTAGACTTACGGCGTAAGCAATACAGAAAAACATCCATCAAAGGGGGATTTTTTTATGAAGTTAAAACGTTTGGCAACCATGACTCTGGCCCTGGCTCTGACTGCCGGTTCCGCATTCACCTCTCTGGCCGCAGGATTCGTCTCCACCTCCCAGGGTACCAAATATCAGTGGGGCGATGGATCCTACTGCACCAACAACTGGGTTCAGTACAAGAATCACTGGTTCTATTTTGGAAATGACCAGATCTTAAGAACCGGCTGGATCCAGAGAGACAACACCTGGTACTACGCAGCCGATACCGGAGAGCTGCAGGGCGGCATCATGAAAATCAACGGGAATGTCTACTATTTTGACAACAATTCCTGTAAAATGGTAACCGGAACCCGCAGCTACGACGGAGACAGCTATACCTTTACAGAGAACGGCACCACCCCGGATTCACCCTATGTATACACCGAGTGGGACAGCTACGGCCATGTAACCAGAGGAGCCAAGACCGGCGTATTCCAGTAAACGGCTGACCATGCCTGCCATCCAATTCAAATATAATGTACTCTTAATGCAGAAAGACGCTTCTCAATGCCTCTGCAGGGCAAGAGAAGCGTCTTTCTCCTTGTAATTTACTCCATAAAGAGGGTATTGACATCAAATTCGCTGTCAATCATTCCCGCATCCAGCATGAAGTCTGCTGTTTTCTGAAGTCCCTTAATGTCTGACTCTGTAATATCCGTGCTGAAATCATAAGCTGTATACATCTCTTTCACCGCATCGGTATCCAGATCCAGTTCCTGAGCCACAATCTCCATGGTTTCCTCATAGTTATCCTCCATGAACTGAGAAATTGTTCCCTGAGCTTCCTCCAGAGTATCCACCAGCTGCGGATACTGTTCCGCAAACTCTCCCGTTACTGCAACAGCAATGCTTGCGTCAATCAGTCCCTCTCCGTCTGTTACCAGATAGTAACCGGACTGCTCCGCCTGGTAAGCAGTAGCCCCTGCCAGCATTGCCACATCGAGGCTTCCTCCCTCCAGGCCTGCCATGGCATCCGGAATAGACATATTGACATAATTTACATCATCAATGGTCATATCTGCCGTAGCAAGATAAGCTGCCAGAAGCTCGTGCAGGTTCGTTCCTACCGGTCCCGCGATCGTCTTTCCAGCCAGGCTCTCCGGAGTGGTCAGCGACTCATCCTTGGTGTACAGGCAGAAAGCCTTGGGAGAACGGCTGTACATATTGACAATCTTGATATCTGCCCCGTTGGCTGCGGACAGGATCACCGAACTGCCGCCCACGGCGTAAAGCACCTGCACATCGCCGGATGCAAGGGCCTGGGTCTGATCTGCGCCGGAGGTGATCTCTGCATACTCCACATTAATGCCCATCTGGCCAAAAGCATCTGCAAAAATCCCCTGGTTTTTCTCAATAATACTGGGTACATTTAACGGGGAGGTCACATAGGTGAACACCAGCTTATCCACACCAATGTCCTGCCCTTCTTCCCCGCTCTCAGACTCCTGCGCTTCACTCTCCTGAGCAGCCGTTTCCGTGGTCTGCTGTTCCTGAGATGCCTCCGTTTCCTGGGTCTGGGACTGGCTGCAGCCGGAAAGAGCTGCCGCTCCTACACCGATCGCCGTCATTACCGCCAATATTTTTTTCATAATTCAATCCTCCTGTTGATTTTATGTCAAGTACCTTTATCAGTACCTGCTTTCTCAATCTGCATTCAGCTGATCCAAAATATCTTTTTTCAGCTGGATAAAGGGCTCTGCCAGAAGATTTCTCTCCTTCTCTGCCCCTGCGATCTCATTGACAGAATACTCCCTGCGTACCTTTCCTTGGTCAATTACCACAATCCGGTTTCCCAGAAGAAGGGCCTCGTCAATACTGTGGGTTACAAACAAAATACTGCAGTTCTCTGTTCTCTGGACCCGCAGAAGCTCTTTCTGCATCTGTTCTCTGGTAAAATAGTCCAAAGCCGCAAAGGGCTCGTCCATCATTATAAAAGAGGGACGGCAGGCCAAAGCCCTGGCCAGGGCCGCTCTCTGCTGCATGCCCCCGGACAGCTGCGAAGGGTAGGCCCCCTCAAAGCCTTCCAGTCCTACAACCCGGATAATCTCCTGAATCCGCTCCCGGTTCTCCCGCCTCTCCTGCCTTCTCAGACCGAATGCAATATTCCGCTTTACCGTCAGCCAGGGCATAAGCCTTGGTTCCTGAAAGACAAAAGCCATCCGGTGGGAATCACTGCAGAGAATCTGGCCGGAATCCGGCTGCTCCAGACCTCCGGTCAGGCGCAGAAGGGTGGTTTTTCCGCAGCCGCTTCTGCCCAGCACAACCGTAATCTGCTTCTCCGGAATCTTCATATTAATCCCTGTCAGAACCGGCAGTTCTTTTTTTTCTACATAATAGGACTTTTTCAGGTCCACGATCTCAATCCCAGCCATGATTTCCGTTTCCTTTCACAAGCTTTCCGATAACCAGGCCGAAAATCCGGTCCGTTGCGTATCCCACCAGACCGATTACAAGGATCCCCACGATCACCTTATCCGTCCGTGACATCTGCTGCGCAAACAGGATCAGATGCCCCAGACCCGTTGAAGCTGCCACCATTTCTGCACCGATAATGGCCCGCCAGCTGTATCCCAGGCCAATGCGCATTCCCACCAGAATATCTGCCGATGCATAGGGCAGCACAATTTTCCAGAACTTTTCAGCCCGGCTGTAGCCAAACATGTCCCCCACTTCCAAAAGCTTTGGGTCGCAGCCTGTAAAGCCTTTTACGATATTTAGATACATGGGGAAAAAGGAAGCCAGAACGATAATGACTACCTTGGTGGTTTCCCCGATGCCGCACCAGAGAATCAGCAGCGGGATCATGCTCAGAGGAGGCACATTCCGGAAAAACTGCACCAGATACTCAAAATAAGCACCGGAAACCGGAATGACTGCCCGCAGCATCCCAAGGATAAATGCCAGTACAAAGGCAATGGAAAATCCTTTTAAAACCCGGAGCATGCTGATCCCAATATCCCCTGCCAGCTCGCCCCTCCGGCACATATCCAAAAAGCTGCCGAAAACCTTGGCCGGAGGAGGCAGCACATAGGCATTAAACAGCCCCGCCTCGCAGATCCCGTACCAGATTGCAAAAACCGCCAGGATCCCTGCGGCGGCAGGGATCATCCCTCTGATCCTTTTCACTTTTCAATCACCCCATCCCCATTGTGACAGCCCCCGCTGCAGCAAAGCATTTCCACGATTTTCTTCCCCTTCCACATTCCTTCCTCCAGGTAAGACTCTATTGTCTCTGTTCCGGTAAGACTCTCCCCGTTTTCCAGGCCCTTAAAAAAGCCCGGTGGTATCGGGCTCTTCTCCAGTTTCCGTCCTGGAAACGTTTCTCCGGCTCTGTACAAAAAATCGTTCCATGTGAGGAATTCCGTTTCCGGAAGTCCCAGGGCATTGCCCTCCTCTGCCAGAATCCGGCATGGAGTGGTGATCAGCTTCCATCTTCCTATGAATTCCGGTCTGGCGCTGATCTCTCTGGCGCAATGGAAGAGAATCGGCTCAATATCCGGCAGATGCAGCCCTTCCCGGCACCCCAGTTTTCTTACACACCGGGCCGCCTGAGGACAGCGCACATCCGCTACCGCTCCGGATGTTTCCTCTGCTGCCTTCCGGTACTTTTCCCGCACCACTGCTCCCCAGTTTTCCCGGCAGGAAACCGGCAGAAAGCCTCTTTCCCTCAAAAAACGGTGCAGTGTCTCTCTCTCATACATCTGTTCTACAACAGGATTCAGGAAAATGCAAGTCAAAGTGTCCTTCTCCTTAGAGTTAGTTTTGATTAACTTTCTTTATCCTACCAGAATAGTATGAATTTGTCAACCGGGACTTTTAACGTCTTCCCCGCTCTCCGGCACTGCGCCTTCTGTCATGGACCTCCCTGTCTTTTGTCATTAAAACGACGCATTCACAGTGTTTTGTCATCCCAAACATATCCACCCCCACGCCCTTCACGGCCCCATATCCCAGGCGTTTCATAAACTTCAAATCCCTGGCCAGGGTTTCCGGATTGCAGGAAATATAAACCACCTTTCCGGCGCCGGTTTTCGATACAGCCCTCATGAACTCTTCCGTGCTTCCGCTTCTGGGCGGGTCCATCAGGACCACATCCACCCGGTCCCCTGAGGCCGCCATCTCTGTCAGGAAACGGCCGGCATCATTGCAGTAAAACCGCGCATTTTTGATCTGATTCAGCCTGGCATTGTGGATGGCGTCCTTCACCGCATCCGGATTCAGCTCCACCCCGATGACCTTGCCGGCGTTTCCGGCCGCAATGAGACCGATGGTCCCAATGCCGCAGTAGGCATCCACCACCGTTTCCTTTCCCGTCAGCCCGGCATACTCCATGGCTTTTCCGTAAAGCACCTCCGTCTGGACAGGATTGACCTGGTAAAAGGATTTGGAGGAGATGCGGAACCGGCAGCCGCAGAGCACATCTTCAATGTATCCCTTCCCGTAAAGCACATGCTCTTTGTCCCCCAGGACCATACTGGTCCCCCTCCCGTTGATGTTCTGGACCACGGTGGTAATCTCCGGGTGGGCCTCCCTCAAAGCCTTTACAAAATTGTTTTTGGATGGAAATACAGGCGAAGCCGTCACCAGCACCACCATGATCTCCCCTGTGGCAAACGCCCGGCGGACCAGCACATGGCGCATAAGGCCAAATTGCGTATCCTCATCGTAGACCCGGATCTTAAAAGATTTCAGGAGCTTTCGGACCGTGCCGATGATCTCATCGGCTTTTTCATCTTCGATCAGGCACTGTTCCACATGGACCACCTTGTGGGTACTCTCCTGATAAATTCCGGAGATTATGTTTCCCTTCCGGTCCCGGTCAAACACTGCGTGAACCTTATTGCGGTAATGAAACGGCTCTTTCATGCCCAGAATCCCCTCCACCGGGCAGAGCCCCTTCAGCAGCTTTTTCAGCTCCTCCTTCTTCCAGGCCAGCTGCTCCTCGTAGCTCATCCCCAGAAGCTGGCACCCCCCGCAGCGTCCAAATACCGGACACATGGGCCTGTTTTTCTGTTTTTCTCTATTGCTTCCTTCTTTCATAGGTATTTTTAATCTCCCTTTCCCGTTTTCCTCAAATTCTATCGACATTTTACCATAGATTGACTATAATGTGAAACGAAACAATTCCGGACGGCACAAACCGTTACAATGAAGTCAAGGAGGACGCTGCCATTATGGAGCAAACCAAACAATACTACATCGATCCTGTGGTCTACGACGGCCGGCCCTGTCAGGAGGAGGGACGGCTGCCCAAAGAAATCCGGGTCTATGACCTTTTAGACTCCCTGCATGTGCCCTATAAGCGGGTGGACCACGATGCCCTTCCCACCATCGAGGCCTGCCATGAAGTGGACCTCCTGCTGGGCATCGACATCTGCAAGAATCTCTTTCTCTGCAATACACAGAAAACCGCCTTCTACCTGCTGATGATGCCAGGCGGAAAGAAATTCAAAACAGCAGCTCTCTCCAGGCAGATCGGAAGCGCCCGCCTCTCCTTTGCCGGCCCCGAATATATGGAACAGCTGCTGGACATCACCCCCGGCTCCGTCAGCGTTCTGGGCCTGATGAACGACCACGGGAATCGGGTACGGCTGCTCATCGACCGTGATGTGCTGACAGACCACGAATTTCTCGGCTGCCACCCCTGCATCAACACCTCAAGCCTAAAGCTCAAGACCCGGGATCTGCTGGAAACCATTCTCCCGGCCATCCATCACGATTATACCGTTGTAGATTTGCCCAATGAGTAACAAAAGGCCGCCGACCGCAGAAATCAAACTGCGGCCGGCGGCCTTTTATCTTACGGGGCGGCAGTTCAGGCCATCCTGAACTGCTGCGTTACAGGTCCTATTTCGCGTAGTCCGTCACCCGTGATTCACGGATCACATTGACCTTGATCTGTCCCGGATACTCCAGCTCTTCCTCGATTCTCTTGGAAATCTCTCTGGCCAAGAGCACCATGCTGTCGTCATTGATCTGTTCCGGAATTACCATAATCCGAACTTCCCGTCCTGCCTGGATGGCATAGGATTTATCCACACCCTTGAAGGAATTGGTAATATCCTCCAACTGTTTCAATCTGTTTGTATATGTTTCCAATGTTTCACGCCTTGCACCAGGT
>DWYS01000136.1 GCA_019118585.1 Candidatus Enterocloster faecavium
GGCGGATCTGGAGGAATACCAGGCCGACCTGGAGGCTCAGGAGCAGCTGATGCGCCAGATCGAGGCGGAGATGAAGCGCCGGGAGGAGGAAGAACGCAAAAAAGCCCAGGAGGCGGGAAAAACGTATACGGTGAAGGATTTGGGGAATATTAGTTTTATATGGCCCTGTCCTTCCAGCAGCAGGATTACCTCCAGCTTCGGGGACCGGGAATCTCCGACAGAGGGGGCTTCCAGCAATCACAAAGGAGTTGACATCGGCGCTTCCTCCGGCTCGAATATTCTGGCGGCGGCTTCCGGTGAGGTGGTAATCGCTACATACAGCTATTCGGCCGGAAATTATATTATGATCGACCACGGCGGCGGGGTGAGCACCGTATATATGCACTGCTCCCAGCTGCTGGTATCTCAGGGTGAGAAGGTATCCCAGGGCCAGGTGATCGGAAAGGTGGGCTCTACCGGATATTCAACCGGACCTCACCTTCATTTTGGAATCCGGTCAGGCGGAACTTATGTGAATCCGCTGAATTATGTAAGTCCTTAGGCTTCAGACCGGCACAGAACGGACAGGATAGGAGACAGAACGTGAAAGATCAGAAGAATTACAGCGATGACGAGAGGTGTGGGATGGAACAGAATAAAAACCGCTTTTGGACCGGGGTTCTTACCGGAGCTCTGGTAACTGCTTTTGCGGGTCTTGTGATTGTGGGCATGTCCCTGGGAATTTATCTGTTTGTAAGAAGCGCCATGGGGCAGGGCGGTATTGTGAAAGAGCAGCCCGGTATTACCAGCGCAGAGGATGAGAAGGATCTGGATTACGACAGCATTAACGCCAAAATGTCCCTGATCCAGCATATTATTGATGAGTACTTCCTCTACGATGAGGACCTGGAACAGGTGGAGGATTATCTGTACATCGGAATGCTGGCAGGCCTGGATGACCCGTACTCCGCTTATTATACCCAGAAGGATTTTGAAGAGCTGCAGACAGATACGGAGGGTGTGTATTCCGGAATCGGGGCCATGCTCAGCCAGAACCAGCTGACGGGCCTGTGTACGGTCGTCCGCGTGTTTGAAAATTCACCCGCTTATGAGAGCGGCATGCGTCCGGGGGACATTCTCTACCAGGTGGACGGACACCCGGTCCAGGGAGAGGATCTATCCATTCTGGTGAACAATTATATTAAGGGCGAAGAGGGCACCGATGTGGCAATAACCGTTTTCCGCCAGGAGGAAAATGAGTATGTGGATTTGACGGTGACCCGGCGCAGCATCGAGGTCCCCACAGTGGAGCATGAGATGCTGGATGATGAGATTGGGTATATTCTGATCACCCAGTTCGATTTGATCACCACGGAGCAGTTTAAGGCAGCAGTAGACGAGCTTATGGCCCAGGGCATGAAGGGACTGGTGCTGGATCTGCGCAGTAATCCGGGAGGCGTCCTGAACAGTGCCGTGGAGATTGCCGATTACATTCTGCCGGACAATCTGACGGAGTATGATCAGGGAGAAGGAAAGACTATGATCGTATATACGGAAGATAAAAACCAGGAAGGCGAGCATTACACTGCCTCCGACGGACATGAGCTGGATGTACCCGTTGCGGTGCTGGTCAACGGGGAATCCGCCAGCGCTTCCGAAGTGCTGACCGGTGCGCTGATGGATTACGACCGGGCAGTAGTAGTGGGCACCACCAGCTTTGGAAAAGGCATTGTCCAGAACCTGATCCCTCTGGGAGACGGGTCTGCCATCAAGATCACCGTGGCCCACTACTATACGCCCAGCGGCTTTGACCTGCACGGCAAAGGCATCGAGCCGGATGTGGAGGTAGAACTGGATGAAGCGCTTCAGACACAGGCAGTGGTGGAGCCGAAGGATGACAACCAGGTACAGGCGGCTGCCCGGGAGGTTGTGGATCAAATACAAAATGGAGATAAAGGAGAAAATGCAAATGAGGAAAATTGAACCAGAGACATGGAAAGAGGATTTGGCAGAATTCAGGGAAAAAACCCACCAGTTTTACGCAGGCGAGATGGATAAAGGCGATTATAAGGGCTTTTCCGGCGGCTTTGGAAGCTATGCTCAGCGGGGAGGAAAAGCCAGCATGCTGCGCCTTCGGATGCCCGGTGGACGCATCAGCAAGGATAAGCTGAAATTTATTGCAGACAGCATTAAAACCTACGGGGTGAACAAGGCCCACCTGACTACCTGTCAGACGGTGCAGCTGCACAATCTGAGTGAAGAACAGGTGTGCACGATCATGGAGAAGGCTCTGGACCATGGCATTGTGACCAGAGGCGGCGGCGGGGATTTCCCCAGAAACGTGATGGTTTCCCCGCTCTCCGGTGTGGAGAAGGGGGAGTATTTCGATGTGCTGCCATATGCAGAGGCCGCAGGAGAATATTTGATGACCTTCATCAAGGGACCCAAGATGCCCAGAAAGCTGAAGGTCTGCTTCTCCAACAGTCCGGAAAATATTCCCCATGCTACGTTCCGGGATCTGGGATTTGTGGCGCGGCCGGATGGAAAATTCGATGTTTACAGCGCCGGCGGCCTGGGCAATAACCCCAAGATGGGACTGCTGGTAGCGGAGGCGGTGGAGCCTTCCAGGATCTTGTACTATATCCGGGCCATGTGGGAAACCTTTGTTTCCTATGGAAATTACGAGCAGAGAGCCAAGGCAAGGACCCGGTATATGCAGGATACACTGGGGAAAGAAGGATATGTAAAGGCTTATCAGGAAAAGCTTCAGGGCGTGTTTGATTCCGGGGAAGACCTGGATCTGAATCTGGAGCTGCCCTGCTGGAGCAAGAAGGGGGACGGCTCTGAGGCAGAGGGCCGCGGCGTAGTCTGCCAGAAGCAGCCCGGACTCTATGCGGTGAAGTATCATCCGATCGGCGGAACGCCCCAGGTGGAGATGTTTGGCCGTCTTTACGATGTCATTGCCCCCATGGATGAGGTGGAAGTCCGCCTGACCCCGGATGAGGGAATGTATGTGATTAACCTGACAGGAAATGAGGCTGTCCGGGTCATGGAGGTATTAAATGACGGAGCCCGCAGCGATTTTGAGGAATCAGTGGCCTGCATCGGCGCCAGCATCTGCCAGGTGGGCGTGCGGGATTCCCAGGCTCTGTTGAGGGAAGCTGTCCAGGCAGTGAGAGAAGCCGGCCTGGGAGCAGACGCTCTGCCTCAGATCCACATTTCCGGCTGCCCCTCCTCCTGCGGTACGCATCAGATTGGCGCCATCGGTTTCCACGGCGGTGTGAAGATGATCGACAAGGTGCCTCATCCGGCGTTCACCCTTCACTTTAACGGCTGTGACCTTCAGGGTCATGAGCGCATGGGCGAGCAGGTGGGCGTGATGCTTCAGGAGCAGATTCCGGCTTTCCTGGTGGAATTGGGAAAAACGGTTGAGAGCTCCAACATGACGTATCAGGAGTGGATTCAGGACCACAAAGAGGATGCAAAAGAGATTGCGAAACAGTATCTGGCCTGATAAGCAGAACGATCAAGATAGACAGAATTTCAGGAGAGGACCCGGCGTCAGCTGAGTCCTCTCCTGAACGTTTTTGAAGCCGTTTAAAGAAGGCTGCTCCTATGAATGCTCAGGGAACTCCATATGAGTCACGATATCTTCCCATGCCTCATCATCGATCTCCTCCTGACGGAACAGCTTGCGCCGGTCTGCATCGGTAATGGTTCGGATCACGCGGCAGGGATTGCCGGCTGCGACAGACCAGGCGGGGATATCCTTGGTGACAACGCTTCCGGCTCCGATGACGGTGTTGCTCCCGATGGTCACGCCGGGGCAGATGACGGAATTGCCGCCAATCCAGACGTTGTCCCCGATGGTCACGGCTTTTCCGTACTCATAGCCGGAATTGCGGGTGACGGGGTAAATGGGATGTCCTGCTGTGTAGATGGCGACATTGGGGGCCAGCTGGCAGTTATCACCGATGGTCACCTTTGCCACATCGATGATGGTGCAGTTGTAGTTGACAAACAGATTTTTTCCCGCTTCAATATGTGTTCCATAATCGCAGTAAAAGGGCGGGTTTACCCAGGCGTTCTCCGATTTCCCGAACAGTTCTTTGACCACTTGGGCGATGCCGGCGAAATCCGCCCGGTCCATGAAATTGAGCTTCTGCAAAATCCTCCTGCATGCTGCCTGCTCCTCGCATACGCGGTCATCGGAGATATAGGCCATCTGCGCATCTCTTCGTTTTATCATATCCATATTCGTAATTTACCTCCCAAGATATTATGATTTCAGCCGTTCCAGCGTCTGCTCCTTCAAACAGGCTATTCATGGAGAAAATCAGAAAGGCTGTGCAGCCGCTGGTCGGATAAAGCTCCCTTGCGCCAGATTAGAAAATCGCGGTTTACTGCGGTGTATACATAAATGCGACGGGGCGGGATGGAATGGACGTTTCCCAACTGCGGGAATATCTGGAAAAAGGCTGAAAATACCATCTGCTTTACATCGCTGAGATTACGGATATTTTAGTTAAGGACTGACTGCTTTTTTCCAGCGGCCGCTTTTCAGTCTCCAGATGCACAGGACCATGCGGATGAAGCAGTCGATGGCAATCGCGATCCAGACTCCCACCACGCCCATCTGAAGAGGCCGTGTGGCCAGATAGACGAAGCCGATGCGCAGCCCCCACATGCCGATGATGCTGACTAAGAGGGAGAAACGTACATCCCCGGCTCCGCGGAATATGCCGCCGGCAATGACAAAGAAACTGAAAAACAGTTCAGTGGCAGCAGCCACAAAAAGAGTCTTTGTGCCCAGGGCCACCACATCGGGGTCACTGCTGAAGAGACTGACGATAGGGCCGGACCAGATGGCCACAGGGATGCAGGCCAGGACAATGACGGCGGAGCCGATAAGGCAGATGGAAAAGGCAAAGCGGTCTGCCAGATCCCTGCGTCCTGCCCCCAGAGACTGGCCGACCAGAGCGGTGGCGGTGTAGGCAAAGCCGTAGGCGGGCAGATAGAGGATGCCCTCCGTCTGATTGGTCAGGTAGTGAGCCGCCAGAGGGATGGTCCCCAGGCCGGAAATCATGGCAGTCAGAGCAATCTGGCCGGAAGTCAGGGTCAGGCGTTCCAGAAGAACGGGGACACTGATGAGCCGGAGCTGCCGGACCATGAAGGGACGAATCCGGTATCTGGGACGAAAAAGGGGGATCTGTACCGGCGTGTGCTTAAAGGTCAGAAAGCCCAGAAGAATGATGAGCAGAAGATACTGGGAGGCCGCCGTGGAGATGGCGGCTCCCGTTACCCCCAGACCAGCGCCCCAGACCGGGAAGGAGCGGCCCCAGATTGTCATCTGGCGTGCCGGGTAAATCAGAAAAAAGTTTCCGATAATATTGCACATGTTGGAGGTCAGGTTGGCAGCCAAGGGAATGCGGGTATTCCCGGCGGAGCGGAAGACGGCGGAAAGGACTACCGCGATGGACTGGGGAATCAGGCCAAATCCGATGACCCGCATATAGCTCTGGGCCATAGGTACTACGTCAGGGGCAGCCCCAAGCCAGACCGGCAGAGGACGGCACACCAGCTGGATGCCGAGAAACAGAAGGATTCCCAGAAGCAGGGAACAGCTGATCGACTGGTAGGTAACACTCTGGGCCCGGTGGGTCTCACCGCTTCCCACCGCATGGGCGACCAGATAGGAACAGCCTACGCTTAAAGCGGTGATAAAGCCGTTGATCAGCCAGACAGAGGAAATATTGACCGCCACGGCGGCCGTGGCGGCAGCGCCGATGGAACCCACCATAGCTGTATCCGCCAGTGTTGATAAAGAAATCAGAAACTGCTCTAAAATAGACGGCCAGGACAATTTGAGAACGGTTCTGGCTACATGATGTTCGCCTTCCTCGATGATGGAGACGGCGTTTGTCGTGTGCATACTGTAATCCCCCGCAGAACATTTTGTTTTACCAGGTCTTTTCAAAAGAAAAGCCGTTTTCTTTTAGGATCCAGGCCGCGGCGTCCCGGTTGGTAGTCAGCCATGCGCCCCGCGTTTTCATATAGCCGATCAGGCGGCTGAGCATCCGAACACGGCTGGCGCGCCCGATAAACTGCGGGTGAAGGACAAAATTGATCATTCTCCCCTCATCGGCCAGGGTATCGAATTCTTCTTTCCAAATCTCAAACATCTCATCCGGAGATTTCAGTTCATAGCGCTCCGGAGCGGAATCCGTATAGAAATCATAGGCAGTGTCGTCAAAGATGGAGTCCTTGGGAAGCTCCACCAGGGGTACGGTTTTCCCGTCAATCTGATGAAGGAAGGGGCCATCGCTGTCGCGCCAGTTGGAGCTGTAAATGTAGCCGTGCTCCAGAAACAGACGCAGGCTGTAGTCGTGGATAACACCTCCGGGAGCCCGGTGGCCTACCATCTGCTGGCCGGTCAAATCACGAATCAGTTTCTCGCTGCGCTTCATGGTAGCATCTTCCTGCTCATAGGTAGTAGTGGTAAATTCCTCGTGGAAGTATCCGTGAAATCCGATTTCGTGCCCTCTGCGCACCATCTCCTGAACGACCAGGGGATACTGCTGGGCAATGACACCGGGAACGAAAAAAGTAGCCTTGATCTGATGGACATCCAGCATGTCCAGGATACGGGGAACTCCTTGCTTTGGACCATAGGTTCCGCGGGAGAGATTGGTAATGTGGTCTGCATTTCCGTCTCCGCGGGTAGTCCACATGGTTTCCGCATCCAGATCAAAAGCCATCATGACGGCAATCCGTTTGTGGTCAGGCCATCTCGTCATTTCTCATCACCTCCATTTTCCAAAGTCCCCTGTCCGGTCCGGCTGTTCTCCCATCCGGGACAGAACCGGGACAGTACGTACCGGGCTACCTCCTCACAGGTGGCAATCCACGCTCCCTGGGACTGCATATAGGCGATCAGGTCCCCCACCATTTGGATCCGGCTAGCCCGTCCGATCATCTGGGGATGAAGCTTTAAGATAAAGATTTTGTTGCCTTCCAGGGCCAGTCCGTCAAACTCCTGCTTCCAGTTCCCATAGACCTCACGGTTGGTATACATAGAGCGGACGGCCGGGTCGCTGAAGGTGAAGTAATAATAAGTAAAATCATCCATGGTGATGTCGCAGGGAAGTTCCACCAGAGGCAGGACTTTTCCGTCCTTCTCCCACAGATAAGCCCAGTCACAGTCCTTCATGGAAGAACTGTAAAGATATCCTCTCTCCACGAGCAATTCCGGCGTAAAGGGATGGATGATGCTTTCCGGACCCCGGTGTCCCACCGGCTTTCTGCCGCCGATTTCCGTTAAAATGGTCTCGCTTTTTTCGAAAATCCGGGTTTCCTCCTCACGGGAAATGCCCCGGACTGATTCATGCATATATCCGTGGCAGGCCAGTTCGTGTCCTCTGCGGGCGATCTCTTCCACCGTATCCCGGTAGGTCTCCCCTACGATTCCGGGAACGAAGAAGGTGGATTTGATGTTCAGGGTATCCAGAAGGTCCAGACAGCGGGCCAGTCCCTCGTGGGGGCCGTACTGTCCTCTGGAATAGTCGGTGAATCCGATGGTAGTTCCCTTGCTTTTGGCACGGGAAATGCGGAGAAATTCCGCATCATAGTCAAATGTAACCATTACGGCAATCCGCTTACCGTCCGGCCAGGACAGAGCGGGGCCGTTGGTTTTTCCGTCAATCAGCCAGCTCATGGCAGCACCTCTTTTACTAAAATCTATGTAAAATATGTGATAACACTTCCTTTCGATTATAGCATGGCGGATGGGGATGTCAACTAAAAAAAATGAATAAAAATGCTAAAAACCATTGCAACAGCCAGAATACTGTGTTATAATTATTCACTGTTTTTAATAAAGAAGGAGGGAAACCATCATGAAAAAAGTATTTCCGTTTATTGCCGGCGCCATGTTGGCAATGGGTTTGTTAATGGGCTGTTCCAGCAGCAGCACGCAGGAGACCACAGCGGCAGCGGCTGCTGAGACTGAGGCGGAGGAAACCACGGCTGCTCAGTCTGAGGAAGGTTCTGAAGAAGCTTCCCAGGCAGAGAGTGAAGGGGAGGAAGTTTCAGCGGACAATCCTTTTGCGGGAAAGACCGTAAAGGTAGGCTGCTCTGCGACCTTTGTTCCCTTTGAGTCCATTGAGATGGCTGCAGATGGAACCAAGACCTATGTGGGCATGAACATCGATATCGTCAGAACCATTGTAGAAAAGAACGGCGGCCAGGTAGAATTTGTAGATATGCCGTTTAAGAGCCTGATGGCTGCTATCCAGGCCGGTCAGATCGATTTCTGCAGCGGCGGGATGGCACCTACGGATGAGCGCCGGGAGACCCTGGATTTCTCCGACATCTTTTTCTACCCCCGCAACGCCATTGTATACCGTGCTGAGGACAACTATCCGGATTTGGATTCCTTAAAAGGCAAGACGGTTGCATATGTATTCGGAACCAACTATCAGCAGGTTGCCGAGAGCATCGAAGGCGCCAAGACGGTAGGCATTCAGGGAAGCCCTGCCTGCATCGAGGAGGTTAAGAGCGGCCGCGCGGACGCATGCATCATCGACGGAGCTGGCGCGACGGAGTTTTTAAAGAACAATGACGGTCTGGCCATGAGCCTTCTGGACAAGACCGAGGACTGCTTCGCCATTGGATTCCCCAAGAATTCTCCTTACTATGAAACCTTTAACAATACCTTGAAGGAAATGATGGAGGACGGAGAGCTGGATGAGATTATCGCTTCTCATCTGAACGAGCAGTTTATTCTGGATTGATGTGACAGCTTCGAAAGGAGTAGGAAATGGAGCTTGATTTCAGCTGCGTCTGGGAATACTGGCCGTTTTTGTACCATGGCGCATTGACAACACTGAGAATGACGGCAATCTGTGCGGTGTTCGGATTTCTGCTGGGAGTGCTGCTGTCTCTGGTGAAAATCAGCAAATGCACACCCCTGGTATGGTTTGGCAAATTTTACACCTCGATTTTCAGAGGAACGCCTCTGCTGGTGCAGCTGTGTATCGTACATTTCGGCCTGCCTCAGCTTTTGGGGGTAACCTTTACTGCCACCCAGTCCGGTATTTTGACATTTTCCCTGAACTCCGCCGCTTATATCTCGGAGATCTTCCGGGGCGGAATCACCGCCGTGGACCGGGGACAGTATGAGGCGGCGATGTCTCTGGGGGTGGGGTACAAGGATATGATGAAGGACATCATCCTGCCCCAGGCGGTGAAGCACATTCTTCCCAGCCTGGTGAACGAGGCCATCGCCCTGTTAAAGGAGTCCTCCATCCTCTCCTACATCGGAGCGGTGGAGCTTCTGCGGGCTGCAGACCAGATTACGGTGCTGACCTTCCGGTTCTTTGAGCCATACCTTGTAATTGCCCTGATCTACTACATATTTGTGATGATTCTGTCTGTAGTGGCAAATCGTCTGGAAAGGTGGGTAAACCGAAGTGATCGAGTTTCGTAATGTATACAAAAATTTCGGAAAGCTGGAAGTTTTAAAGGGCATCAACCTGAAGATTGAAAAGGGCGAGGTAGTAACGCTGATTGGCCCTTCCGGCTCCGGAAAATCCACCATTCTGCGCTGTATGAATCTTCTGGAAAAGCCCACCAGCGGACAGGTTTTCATCAACGGAACGGACATTACCGCGCCCAAGACGGATATTCAGGCTATCCGCAAGAATATCGGCATGGTGTTCCAGCATTTTAACCTTTTTCCCCATATGACGGTGATGGAGAACATGACCTACGCTCCCATTAAGGTCAACAAGATATCCAAGGCAGATGCGGAGGCCAAGGCGATGGAGCTGCTGAAACTGGTGGGGCTGACAGAAAAAGCGGGAACGTACCCGGGCAAGCTGTCCGGCGGACAGAAGCAGAGAATCGCAATAGCCCGTGCCCTGGCCATGGAGCCGGGAATCATGCTTTTTGATGAGCCGACCAGCGCGCTGGACCCGGAGATGGTAAAAGAGGTGCTGGAGGTAATTAAGAACCTGGCCCACACCGGAATCACGATGACACTGGTCACCCATGAGATGGGATTTGCCAGGGAGGTGGCAGACCGGATCTGCTTTATTGACGAAGGACAGATCCTGGAGGATGCGCCGCCGGATGAATTTTTCAGCAATCCCAGGACGGACCGGGCAAAGTCCTTTTTGGAGAAGGTTCTGTAAGAAAATATGGAAGGATCACCAGGCAAGCGTGACAGGAAGAGAGAGCATAATCCTGAGCATAGCTTGCCTGGTTTGCAAATGGAGTGACCGTTTAATTGGCAATAGAAAGTTGCTGCAAAATATTTTAGATACTAAAATTATTGCGCAAATAGCATAAAAAATACAAGAGGATTTGAAAGAAAATGACCATAGACAAATGAAGGAAAATGGTCTAATATTTATTTTAGTAGCTAAAATAAAAGCGCGGTTTTCAAAGAAAAAACGCTGCTTTTTTGGAAACTAATATTTAATTACCTAAAATAATGGAGGTGCTTTTATGAAAAGTGTGATGAGTGAGTTCGACCGAGAGCTTGACAGGGGAAGAACCCACGACCTGAAATGGAGAAAGGAGGGGGTGGATGCGTACCTGGGTCAAGCGGTTCGGGATGATATGATTCCCATGTGGATCGCGGACACAGATTTTAGGTGCATGAAAGAAGTGACGGAAGCAGTAAAATCCAGGGCTGCTTTTGGGATTTATGGCTATTGTTCACCTGGAGATGATTTTTACCAGGCAGTTATTTATTGGGAAAAGGCGCGCTTTCAATGGAAAGCAGAGCGGAAATGGATTACGGCTCTTCCATCCGTGGTCAGTGGGATTAATATTGCAATTCGAGCTTTCACGAAAGAGGGAGACGGAGTTATTGTTCAGACGCCAGTTTATGACCCGTTTATCAGCGTTGTTCAGAGGACTGGAAGAAAGCCGGTCTACAACTGTTTGGTTAAGACAGAGGGACATTATTCCATGAATTTTGAGGAGCTGGAAGAGCTGGCGGCAAGGCCGGAGAACAAGATGCTGATTTTATGCAGTCCTCATAACCCGGTAGGAAGAGTATGGACGGAAGAAGAACTGCGGCGTCTGGGAGAAATCTGTCTGCGCAACCAGGTCCGTATTGTTGCGGATGAGATTCATTCCGATATTGTTTATGGAGAAAACCGCCATCATCCGCTGCTGTCTCTTGACCCGCGTTTTGAACAGCAATTTATTCATTTATCGTCCCCGGGAAAGACCTTTAATGTGCCGGGACTGAAAATGAGCTTTGCCCTGATCCCAAATCAGGAATTAAAGAAACAGTTTGATGAAATGCAGCTTGCGATGTCACTGGATATCCGAAACACATTTGGGGTGGAGTGCGTTCCGGCCTGTTACACGGAACAGGGAGAGAGATGGCTGGGAGAGCTCCTGGATTATTTACAGGAGAACGTGAACCTGGTGGCGGACTTTTTACAGAAAGAGATGCCAAGGGTAAAAATGGAAAAGCCGGAAGGGACATTTCTCTGCTGGCTGGATTTTACAGAATATCATATGTCTGATGAAGAACTTTTAAGGAGGATTAATCTCTGTGCGGGAGTGGTATGTGTGCCGGGCGGTTGGTTTGGACCAGGCGGAGAACACCACCTCAGACTGAATATCGGATGTCAGAGAAGGATTTTAAAAGAGGCGCTGGAGAGGATTTGCGATGCGGTAAAGAACTAAAAAATAACAGCAGAATAGGAGGAAATTTTTATGAGTGAGGGAAAATTGACAAGAACCGATTTGTTTTCTATGGCGATTGGCCAGATTATAGGCGTAGGCGTTATGACGATGACGGGGATCGCTATTGGTTTTACAGGACGAAGCGTGAATCTGGCGTACATTGTGGCAGGAATTTT
The DNA here is from genome assembly GCA_019118585.1 of Candidatus Enterocloster faecavium. Lineage (GTDB taxonomy): Bacteria > Bacillota > Clostridia > Lachnospirales > Lachnospiraceae > Enterocloster > Enterocloster faecavium. The sequence continues at coordinate 11,865 of DWYS01000136.1, forward strand.
AACCATTGTATCAGCGATTCCTCAAATTTATATTGGAGGAACGGCGAATTTTCTGGGAGGACAGTATTCTCAAATTGCGGTATTGGGAAATAAAACCCTGGCTGGTATTTTTATCTACATTCAGGTAGCTATCACTCTTGCGCTTTCTATGTATACCATCTCATTCAGTGATTACTTTTTAGCATTGTTTCCGGGAGCAAACGTGAAGTTGGTTTCTTTTGTGGTGCTGACGGTTCTGGTGGGGATGCATCTGACCGGAGTGAAACAGGCGGCCAGGCTTCAGAATCTTATGTGCGCGATTCTGGCTCTGGGAATCGCGTCCTACATTGTATTTGGTATCGGACATATTCAGCCGGGATATATGCAGATGCCTGGTTTTTTGACCGGAGGAATAGGAGGGTTTGCCTTAGCCTCTATTTATCTAACCTTTGCTGCCGGCGGTGCGACTTATGTGGTGAATTTTAGTGCAGAGGCGGAAAATCCGACGAAGGACATTCCAATGGTGATCATTGTCTCTACAGCAGCTGTAGTGCTGGTTTATGCGGTAATGGCTACGATTGCTGCAGGTGTGCTTCCGGTGGAGCAGGTTGCCAATCAGCCTCTGAGTGTTTCTGCACAATCCTTTATGCCCCAGGCTGTTTACACGTTTTTTGTAGTAGGCGGCGCCATGTTCGCGCTGTTGACAACCCTCAATTTTAATATCGGAATGCTGATTTATCCCATAAAGACTGCCAGCCAGGACGGTTGGCTGCCGTCAGGACTTGCTGCGGTGAACCGCCGGTTTGGCACTCCTCACTGGATCCTCCTGGCCATTTATCTGATTAGTGTTCTGCCTATTCTCTTTGGCCTGGATTTAAATACCATAGCCAACAGTACGGTAATTTTGACCACCTGTGTTCGGGGGGTAATTGGTCTTGTAGCTTTATCTCTGCCGAAACGCATGCCGCAGATGTGGGAAAAATCAGCTTTCTTTGTGAACAGCGGAAAACTAAAAATAATTTGCGGAATCGCTATTTTACTGGCGGCCATTTCCGTTGCTTTGCTGTTGGTTACCACATCTGCGGTTCAAATTATAGGAAATTGCTGCATTTTGGGAATCTCCATTGTTTTGGCGCTGCTGCTGAGAAATAAGGTTCATGTTTCGGCCAGCTATACAGAAAAATAAAGGGTAAAGGTTTTATCCCTCTTTCCGATTCATTCAAAGTTATGATATACTCATTGAAGAACAAGGATGATATGGAGAAGAGAAAAAGATGGATAACCATAAGCAGGAATACATATTTAATTTGGTAAAAAAGGTTACGAAATTATCTGAGGTGATTCACAGCTACCAGAGCAAACCAAGAGATTATGGAACAGGAGATAAACTGTACATGCGGGAGGCTCATTTTATTGATCGGGTCGGTCTGGACGGCGCAGATATGGGAACTTTGGCGCATCGTCTGGGAGTAAGCAATGGAGCTGTATCCCAGACGGCGGCCAGATTAGAAAAAAAAGGATATGTGTACCGGCAGGCTGCAGCCCAGGATTCCAGGATTATTTACTGTTTTCTGACGGACAGAGGAAAACAAATATACGAATCTCATCGAAGGGTAGATGAGATAAAATATCCTCTGTTTTACCAGACGCTGGATGATTTTTCTTTAAGAGAATTGGAACTGTGCGATGATTTTATTGAAAGAATCCTGGAGATGTATGAAGAGGAGGAGTAAGCAGGGAAGAGGGAAAGCGGATTGCCTTGAAAAGGGACCTCTCATATGTTAGAATGATGAGGTAGGTAAAAGCGGAAAATCCGATTCGGAAATTGTCTTAAAAATCAGCATAGAGACGTTCTAAGGGGTTACCGGGAAAGGCCGGTAACCCTTTTTTTACCTGGAGAAGGCAAGAACGGGCTGCCTATGGACAGGAGGAGTGGAAGATGAAGGAAGAACAACCCATTGTATTCTGCAAAGGAGGAGGCTGCACGGCCAAGCTGGGGCCTGGTATTCTGGCCAGAGTGCTGGAAAAGATTCCGAAAACCCCGGACCCCAACCTGCTGGTGGGGTTTGATGCCTCTGATGACGCGGCGGTATACCGGCTGACAGATGAGCTGGCCATTGTTCAGACCCTGGATTTTTTCCCGCCTATGGTGGAGGACCCCTATATCTTCGGCCAAATTGCAGCGGCCAACGCCCTGAGCGATATTTACGCCATGGGGGGGCAGGTGAAAACCGCTTTAAATATCGTGTGCTTTCCGGAAGCGATGGATTTAAATGTGCTGGGAAAAATTCTCCTGGGAGGCAGCGAGAAGGTGCGGGAGGCAGGAGGGGTTCTGGCCGGCGGCCATTCCATCGCGGATGCAGATGTAAAGTACGGACTGTCCGTTACCGGCGTGATTCATCCGGACCGAATCCGGACCAACATTGGAAGTCATGTGGGGGATGCCCTGATCCTTACCAAGCCCCTGGGAGTGGGGATCGTGTGTACGGCTTCCAGGCTGGGGGAGGCTTCGGATTCTGCCATGGAGCTGGCCATCCGCTCCATGACGACCTTAAACCGCTGGGCGGCGGAAATTGCGGGAAAATACCGCATTCACGGCTGCACGGATGTGACCGGCTTTGGCTTTCTGGGCCATTTGTGTGAGATGCTGGGGGACAATCTGGGGGCGGAGATTGACGTCAGCCGGATTCCTTTTATTCCGGAGTGTCCCGGCTATGTGGAGGAATTTTACCTGACGGCTGCGGCCCAGAGAAACCGCAACCATGTACAGGACAAGGTGAAATTTGAGGGCGTTTCCTTTGCTATGGAAGAGATCCTCTACGACCCCCAGACTTCCGGAGGACTGCTCTTTTCCATTGCCCCGGAAGATGCGGACCAGGCCCTAGAGGAGATCAAGGCTCTGGGACTTCCCTGCGGGATTGTGGGGAGGATCACAGAGCGTGGAGAAAAAGCAGCAGTGGTGCATTAGGACCGTTTTGAGGGCGGTCAGTTCGTATGAAAAAAGGAGGAGAAATGGTATGAAGCTGGATGAGAGAGGAAAGCAGTGCCCCATGCCGGTCATTGAGGCTAAGAGGGCTCTGGAAACCTGTAAAGAGGGAGAAATTGTAGAAGTGATCGTGGACAATGAGATTGCGGTCCAGAATCTTCGGAAGATGGCGGACCACAAGGGACTTAAGTCTACATGGAAGAAGGTCAATGACCGGGAATTTGTGGTGGGAATCGAGGCGGGAGCCTCCCAAAAGGCCGGAGATGGCCAGTCAGAGGAGTGGGAGAAGGAGCTTCTTTCCTGCAGTGTGGAGCCGGAGAAGGAGGCAGTCAGCGGCCCAACCATTGCGGTTTTGTCCTCCGACCAGATGGGACAGGGGGATGAGGAGCTGGGAAAGCTTTTGATGAAGGGATTCGTCTATGCGCTGGCCCAGTTGGATGAACCTCCCCAGACCGTGCTGTTGTATAATGGGGGAGCCAGACTCTCCTGCGAGGGCTCGGCATCCCTGGAGGATTTGAGGGAACTGAAGGAGAGGGGAACGGAAATCCTCACCTGCGGAACCTGCCTCAATCACTATGGCCTGACAGAAAAGCTGGCAGTGGGGGAAGTGACCAACATGTATGAGATTACCCAGAGGCTTATGGAGGCAGGAAAGATTGTAAAGCCATAATTGCAGCATAAGGATACAGGAGGCAGAACAGATGGAACGAGAAAACCAGCTGATTATCGTCCGGGGCGGCGGGGATATCGCCACCGGAACCATTCACAAGCTTCACCGCTGCGGTTATCCGGTCTTGGTGCTGGAAACTGCCGCGCCTTCGGCGATTCGCCGCCAGGTGGCCCTATCTGAGGCGGTTTATGACGGAGTCAGTGAGGTGGAGGGAGCGGAATGTGTCCGGGTTTCCGGATGGAAGGAGGCCCGCAAGATCCTGTCCGGAGGCCGGATCCCTCTTCTGGTGGACCCGGAATGCAAAATACTGGAGGAGGTAACGCCCTGGGCCCTGGTGGATGCCATTCTGGCAAAGAAAAATCTAGGCACCAGCCGGGATATGGCACCGAAAACCATAGGCCTGGGACCTGGATTTGAGGCGGGGAAAGATGTGGACCTGGTGATCGAGACCAACCGGGGCCACAATCTGGGGCGCATCATTGGAAAAGGATGCGCCCAGCCGGATACGGGGGTTCCCGGAGTGATCGCGGGCTATGGGAAGGAGCGGGTGATCCATTCCCCGGCCATGGGGATCTTCCGGTCCGGAATGCGGATCGGGGACAGAGTGCGAAAAGGTGAGCCCATCGGCATAGTGGTAACCGGACAAGGAGAGGTGGAGGTTTTTGCCACCCTGGACGGAATTTTGCGGGGGCTCATCCGCAACGGATATCCGGTGACAAAGGGCTTTAAGATTGCGGACATTGACCCAAGAGAAAGCGAGTATGAAAACTGCTTTACGATTTCGGACAAAGCCCGCTGCATCGCGGGTTCAGTTCTGGAAGCGCTGCTGTATTTGGAGATGAAGGAGGGCCTATGATTTATCTGGACAGCGCAGCAACCTCTTTTTACCGCCCGCCTCAGGTGGCCCTGGCGGTGGCGGAGGCCATTCATACCATGGGAAATTCTTCCAGAGGAACGGGAGCGCCGGCTTTAAGCAGCGCGCGGGTCATCTATGAAACCAGGGAGATGCTGGCACGGCTGTTTCACGCCCCCGGTCCGGAGCGGGTGGCATTTACGGCCAATTCCACGGAGAGCTTGAATATGGCGATCAAGGGATTGCTCCGGCCGGGAGATCGGGTGGTGACGACGGTTCTGGAGCACAACAGTGTGCTGCGGCCCCTCTACGAGATGGAGCGGGCTGGGGTCAGGCTGGAGATCGTGGGCTGTTCGGGAGAGGAGAATGCTGGGGGAGAGCAGCAAAAGGAGCAGATACGCCGGGCGGGCGTTTTAAATATGGAGGCGTTTCGGAAGGCCATTGTGCCGGGAGTACGGGCGGTGGTCTGCACCCATGCCTCCAACCTGACAGGAAATCGGGTGGACATCCGCCAGGTGGGTCAGTGGTGCCGCCAGGCAGGGGTCTGCTTTATTGTGGACGCCTCCCAGACGGCCGGCATTTTTCCGATTGATATGGAGAAGGATTGTATTGATATCCTCTGCTTTACGGGGCATAAGGGACTGATGGGACCTCAGGGAACCGGAGGGATCTGTCTGGGGGAGGGCATTTCCCTGACCCCCCTTTTGTCCGGCGGCAGCGGGATCCTTACGTTTTCCAAAAACCATCCGTCCCAGATGCCCACGGCCCTGGAAGCCGGAACCTTAAACGGACACGGAATTGCGGGTTTGAAGGCGGCGCTGTCGTATCTCATGGATGAGGGGATGGAAAAGCTGAGAGAGAGGGAACAGAAACTGGCCCGGGAATTTTACTTTCAGGTGAAGGAGATTCCCGGCATCCGCATTTATGGGGATTTTCGGGACTGGAACCGGGCGGCCATTGTATCCCTGAACCTGGGGGAAGAGGATTCCGGGGAAGTCAGCGATTATCTGGCTCAGGAACATGAAATTTATACCCGCTGCGGCGGACACTGTGCTCCTCTCATGCATCGGGCTCTGGGGACGGAACAGCAGGGAGCGGTTCGGTTCAGCTTTTCCCATTTTAACACGGAGGAAGATGTGGATGC
>DWYS01000137.1 GCA_019118585.1 Candidatus Enterocloster faecavium
CATAACCATCGTCAAATTTATGCTCAACACAATATACAAGACCGATTAAAACTGTCTACCGTGTACCCCTTAAAGGTCAAAAAAACCCATAATACACACAAAACACATCTCAAATTGATAGTACATATAACCACAAGTATCAAAACCACCTCGATCACGCCTACTCCATCTTCCTCCTGAAACATTCTTCTGATCATTTCCTTTCCTTCCATTTATTCACCTCCTTCTTGAACTTTACGGATATCCGGGACTGCTACATGAATTCCAGCATTGCCGGAACTGCTACCATGATCATAACCACGCCCAGCATGAGAAACAGGGGCAAAAGCAGCTTGGTGCTGGCTTCCTCGCCAAGCCTTCTGGCCTGGTGCTTGCGCTGCTCAAAGGCCTCCTCCATCTCCAGCCTCAGGAGCTCTCTCAGATTCTTTGAGCCGTTTTTGCGGCTTTGCTCCAGGTACCCTGCAAACTTCGTATAGCACGGAAGGGAGCAGCGCCTTCCAAATTCCGCAAAAGCCTGTCCTTCCGGAACTCCCCGCTTCATCTGGCAGCTGGTCTCGTACATCTCCTCATATACCCACCTCTTCTCCCTCCTCTTCTGCCCCAGAAGCCGATGGTAATCCTCTGCGATCTGCTCCCAGGCTGTCCGTACTGTCATCCCGGCTCCCAGAAAGATCATCATCTTGGTCAGAAGCTCCGGGTAATCTGAAAGCAGCTGGCGTTTTCTCTGCTGCTGCTGTTTCTGCCGGTCGGACCTCTCCTTAACCACCAAAAGCAGGGCTCCGGCGATTCCCAAAAAGACTGCCGATGGCAGCACCGGTTCCTGAACCTTCTTATAAGAAAGGCTGTGTCCCTCGTATTCCCGTGGCAGCGTCAGTACCGGGCTGTATCTCTGGTCATAGTCCTCCTCCTTCAGCCGCTCCTGAAAGCCCTCTGCCAGCTTTTCCTGCTGGCTTTCCTCCTCCGGCATCAGGCATATCCGGAACTGATAATCCGCCGGATTATGTCCATCGGTCATCTGAAGAAACAGCCACATAGTCTCCGGCTGATCTCCCAGGGCCTCCCTCTGGATCCTCCCCTTTGCGTCCAGAAGTTCTGGATTTTCCGGTTTCCACTCCAGACTGACCCCATATTCCGGCAGCTCCCTCATCAGTTCCAAATCCTGCCTGATCTCCATAAGGGAAGTATTCTCTCCCAGAATCCGGCCCGGAAGCTCCTCCAGGATATCTTCATAAACCCTGAGGGCCTCCTCCTCCCGGTACTGCCTGGGAGACAAGTCGATCTCTACCGGAAGAGCTTCCTCCTCCATCAGCCCTTCCACCAGCAGTTCTCTGGTCTCCTCCTGTCCGATACCCGGCCGCTCCAGGCTGTCCTGGCTGCTGTTCATAGCCTGACTGACCTGTCCCATGATCCCAAGGATCAGCCCGGCTCCAATACAGAGCAGCTGCTTTCTCCCTAAAAACAGTTCCATACCGGCAAACAATTCCTTTTTCATCTGCACCCTTTCTCCCATCCAGCTGTTCAGAATGCCCTGAACCGCTGCCCTCAAATCTCAATATCCAGGATATGACCGGCCAGGACCAGCGCTGCTCCGTAGAGAACCAGGCACAGGGTCATCACCCACCGTCCTGCTGCCGTTTCATACATCACATCAAAGAAACCCGGAGAAGTGAAATCGATGTACAGCACAATGAGAAAAGGCACCCCGCTCATTACCTGCTGCTCCAGAACCTTGGCAGCCGTCATAGTGTGGATTTCCTCCTGAACCTGGATCTTGTCCCGGATGACTGAGGCGGTCTGACTAATCATCTCCACCATACCACCTCCCCGCCGTTTTGCCGCTGCCACCACCTGAGCGAAATTATTTACGTCCTCCAGGCCGCTTCTTTCTCCAAAATCCAGCAGTCCCTCCTCCACCGGCCGGTTCATTCTGGCTTTCCCCGCTATCTCCTCAAATTCTCCTGCTGCCATCCCATGGCTTCCATAGAGCTCCCTCAGCTCCGAAGCACTCAGGGAAAATGCATTTTCCAGAGCGTACCCTGCCGACAAATAGGAAGACAAGATCTGGATCCCGTCTTTAAACTCCAGGCTCAGCTGCCTGAGCCGTTTTTTCTTCAGCCTCCGCTTCTGTGTCAAGGGGCAGAGAATACCCAGGGGAAGCAGGATCAGGAAGGCGGCCAGGCTCCGGTAAAAAATGTAGGCCGTCAAACCACAGAGCCCTGCTCCGGCCCCTCCGTAGGCCAGCCACTGCACAGGCGAAAGCCGGTAACACCCGTAATCCGTTCCAGCCCGGCTTTCCCCGGTTCTTTTCTTTTTCTCTTCAGACCGCTGCTTCCCTCTTGGGATCTCCTGCATCTCCAAGCTTTTCCCGATTCTCCATCTCTCCCGTCTTTTCAAGCTCTCCGGTTTCCCTGCTGAAGCGGAATAAATCCCGCAGCCAAATCTTGCCATCTCTGTACCCTCCAATCTCCGATATGGAAAGAACTCTTCTGCTTCCGTTTCTGAGTCTGCCCAGATGGACCATCACATCCACCGCTGAGGCAATCTGCTGACGGATAGCCTCCAGCGGCAGCTCCGCTCCCATAAGCACCATCGTTTCCAGGCGGCTCAGCATATCCCTGGCGCTGTTGCCGTGACCGGTGGAAAGGGAACCGTCATGTCCCGTATTCATTGCCTGGAGCATATCCAGGGTCTCCCTGCCCCGGACCTCCCCTATAATGATCCGATCAGGTCTCATACGGAGCGCAGCCCGTATCAGCTGACTCATAGTCACCTCACCCTCACCCTCCGTATTGGCATTTCGTGTCTCCAGGCGGACCAGGTTGGGAACATGGGTGATCTGCAGCTCCGCCGAATCCTCAATGGTGATCACCCGCTCCCCGCTGGGTATAAAAGCAGAAAGTGCGTTGAGAAATGTGGTCTTTCCTGAGCTGGTGCCTCCGCTGATAAAAATATTGTACCTGGCCTCCACCAGCTTTCTCAGAAAGGCAGCCGCCTCCTCCGTCAGCGCCCGGTATTTCAGCAGCTTTTCCATGGTAATCGCCTCCGGGAATTTTCGGATGGTAACTGCAGGTCCGTCCAGGGCAATAGGCGGCAGCACCACATGGACCCGGGAACCGTCCTCCAACCTGGCGTCCACAATGGGGCTGGATACATTCACCACCCGGTTGACACGGCTGACGATCTGCTGAATAATATCCTCCAGCTGCTCCACCGCCTCAAATTTCCGGTCCCACAGCTCCATCTGCCCCTTCCGCTCCACAAAGATCCTTCCAGCCCCATTGACCATGACCTCCGTCACTTCCGGGTCATCGATCAGCTCCTGGAGAATATCCAGCCTCCGAAAACTGTCATACAGACTGCTTCTCAGCCACAGCCGCTCTTTTAAAGGAAGATACAGCTCCTTTCCCATCTCCCGGATGGCCTGGTCAATCAGCTGATACAGCTCCTCATCTGACGTATGCCTCTGCTGGTCCAGCTCCTCCATAATCCGCATCCGGAGCTGACCCCGGACGCCCTCCTTCCGCTCCCGTTCCAACGGTTTCACCTCCTTTTACCAGCTCTCTCCTCCGCTTCCTCTCAGAAGCCGTCTGACGTAATCTCCCAGCTCTCCCCACAGCAGCTGCTCCATATAGGTTTCCCTTCTTCCAAAGCTGTTGTGATAGGGAAGCTTCAGCTTTTGAATCCGGCCCAAAACCTTTTCCTGTCCCGCAGCCCGCAGATACTCCTCAAATTCTTCCAGCTTTGACGCCGAGATACAGTCATCCTTTACAGGCATATAGATCACATCGCACACCTGGAGAATGGGCAGGGCTCCTTTTCCCATCTGTCCTACATCCACCAGGAGCTTTTCATATCCGCTCTCCGCCCCGATCTTTTCAATCAGGTCTGCCATGTCCTCCGGGTCCACCTGGTTTAAATCCTCCCCATAGCGCACAGGCGGGATGTAGTCCAGCTCCCCCCAGGAATAAACCATGGTCTTCAGCCTCAGCCAGCTGCAGGCATTCTGCCGGTAAAGGTAAAGGACATCTGACAGATCATGGTCATAATGTTCCTGCGTCAGTCTGGAGAATCCAGAATATTCCTCCAGATTCAGGTACAGGACCCTCTCCGTTCTGCCCATCAGCTGCCCCATAGCCAGTGCCAGGGAAGTTTTCAGACAGCGGTTCACAGGAGAATAGATTCCAATAGTCACTGCCGCCTTTCCCAACAGAGTCAGGGCCGCAGCCTCCGGCTGGACGCAGTATCGGGCCAACACCTCCCGCACCAGGCTGTCACCGGACTGATACTTATAGACCGATGGACAATCCCCCTTCATCTCCACAACTTCTCCATCGCAGAGCGCTACCACCTGTCCGGCCTCAATGCCCTCCACCTCCTTTCTCACCTCATAGCTGATGAGCAGGATTTCAATGGAATGACTTTTCGCATACTCCCTCAGCTTTTCCAGGCTGGTAAAGCTGACTGCTGTAAAAGGCAGCTTCTCCCTCTGATTCACAAAGTCCGCAAATCTGGACGCATAGGTCTGATCCACATCGTAGATTGCCATAATCCGTTCCATACTACACACTATTCCTCCCTTCTCCATCTGGCGCAGGTCCGGCTGCAGATTTCCATATTCTTTTTATACTGGATCAAAAAAGACAGCAAACGATAAACAGACGCAACAAGTTTCAACTGCAAAGATACCTTCAGAAAAATAAAAACCAAAATTCGGAACTTCTGCCTGAATCAGGCGAAACGGCATATACGCCGCAGAAAAATATAAATAGAATATTTAGATAAAACAGATCATTCGACTGAATGTTTTTTTATTATGCCCCATAAATCACAAAAAGTCAAGGGCTATTCTCATATTTTATATAAAATTTCCCTAAAGACCGGCAGCGCTGCCGCGATGGCAGTTCCCAGCGCCATACAGGCTCCCAGAGGGATCACCGCCTTTTGCCCGTCCCGCTTCCAGCGCCCGTAGGGCTTCCACTTTTTTTCCCGGATGCACTCCCGCCCATAGGCAGCCAGCTGGAGAAAGGGGCCCAGCACATTTCCCTGGCGGATCAGCTTTCCCAAAGACCAGACCGCTCCCAGGACCATTCCCAGCCCGATCCCCTTTCCTCCCAGACCAGGTCCCAGCCAGCCTGCCAGCACGGCAGCCAGTTTCACATCCCCGGCCCCGATCATCCGGGCCGCCCAGAGCCAGAATCCTGCAAACAGAACAAGCATTCCCACCCCAAAACCGGAAGCCAACAGCTCCAGGGCTTCTTTGGGGCCCTGGCCCTCCAGGCCGTCCGCCGCCAGGAAGAATGCGCCGGCGGCCGCCCCGGCCGCCAGCAGTTTATTTGGAATCTTCCGTTTCCGCACATCCCACCAAAACACAGCAGCCAGAAAAATGGCAGCCGCGCCCTTCTCATACATAGAATCCCTCCTTACTGAGTCTCTCCTCTCTTTTTGCACTCCGTTCCCAGGCTGTCGATAATGGTAATAACCAGCCCCTTGATGCTGTTTTCCGTTGTCCGGTAAGGGGCAATCCTCAGGGTATAAAACTGCCCGTTGGTGGCTACCACCTCGCGGTCAATGGGCGTCAGATTCTTCAGGACATTCTGTGCGTCCTTCACGATCTTCTCATAGGGGAAGCTGTGGGCAAAAATCTGAATGGAGCGCCCGATATCATGGTCCATCAACTGAAACTCCCGCCCGATATACTCCGTAAATTTCCGGATATTCAGATTGCTGTCCACAAACAGGATCCCGATCATGGTGGAGGACAGGAAGTTGGACAGGTCATTGGTCATCATCGTCAGCTCGTCCACCTTCTGCTGATACTCCGTATTCACCGTATACAGCTCCTCATTCACGGACTGAAGTTCCTCGTTGGAACTCTGCAGCTCCTCATTGGCCGTCAGCAGCTCCTCGTTGGCCGCCTGCAGCTCTTCATTGACTGTTTCCAGCTCTCCAATGGTCTTTTTTAAGTCATTCTGGGACTCGGAAAGCTCCTGTTCCAGGTCCGTAATACGCCGGGCCGCTGTGGTATCAATGTCGTATTTTTCCTGGATCCCCTCATCTTCCCCCAGCGTCTGTCCGTTCTCCTGAAAAATCATGGCAGTCAGCCCGCTTTCCGCCTTCCCCGCGGCCGGGATCGGATGTACGCTGAGATTCACCTTCCTGCGCCCGGAGGCCGTGTCCACCACGATATCCGAATAGCTTACGGAAGTGTGCTCGCTCCTGCAGCGGCTTAAAGCAGTGGAGGCAGCCAGACTCAAGTCCTTATGAATAATGTTGAACAGATTAAAGGAAGCCTTTCCCGGTGCAATGGCCACATAATCCATATAGTTTCCGAAGAAATGGATGACCTCATTGGATTCATTCAGCACCAGGGAAGCGGGCATGTACTTCTCCATAAAGTGCGTATACATATTTTCCAGTTCATACTGCTGGCTGTCCAGTCCCCGCATGTTTACAACCCGGGGCGTAATGGGCTGCACATTGGGGATATTAAATACCGGCGGAGAAAGCTGCTCCGACTTTCCGGCGCTGTTGTGAATATAGATCTTTTCCGAGCTGCAGGCCGGCTTAAACACATCGGAGTATTCATTGGCAGTTTCGCTTTTTCCCAAAAACAGATACCCTCCGTTCTTTAATGCAGAGTGAAAAATGGCGAAAAGCCCGCGCTGGAGGACCGGCTGGAAATAAATCATCACATTCCGGCAGCAGATTAGATCCAGCTTCCCGAACGGCGGGTCCGACAGCATATTGTGGGGGGCAAAAATGATCATCCTCCGAATGTCCTTGTTGACGCAGTACTGGTCTCCCCGCTTAATGAAATATTTGGACAGACGCTCCGGGGACACATCATCGATGATGCTCTCGGAAAATACGCCCTTCCCGGCCTGTTCAATGGCCTGGATGTCAATATCCGTGGCAAAGATCTTGATATCCCGCTTAACATGCAGTTCCTCCAGGATTTCCTGGAACAGAATGGCCAGGGAGTACGCCTCCTCCCCGGTGGAGCAGCCTGCACTCCAGACACGGATGGGGTCCTCCTCATTGGCATTCTGGACAATGGGATAGAGAGCCTTCTCCTTCAGCTTTTCAAAAAAGGCCGGGTCCCGGAAGAAATTGGTAACGCCGATCAAGATCTCCTTTACCAGTACGTTTACTTCCTCCGGATTGTGGTCCAGCAGCCTGGCGTACTCCGCCAGATTCAGGCTGTGAGTCACCACCATGCGCCGTTCCAGCCTGCGCAGCACCGTCGTCCGCTTATAGTGGGTAAAATCGATCCCCCTGACTTTCTTCAGCACTTCGTAAATGTGGGCAAAGCTCTCCTCATCGGTAAACATCTCCTCCTGCTGAGGTTCCATCATGGTCCGGTACTTGGAATAGTGGAGGATCTCCCCCGCAATATCCTGAGGCGGCAGCACATAGTCCACCAGTCCGGTGCTGATGGCGCTCTTGGGCATGCCGTCAAACTTCGCGCTGACCGGACTCTGGACAATGGTCAGTCCGCCCTTCTCCTTAATGGCCTTGATCCCATTGGTGCCGTCGGAGCCTGTTCCGGAGAGGACGACCGCGATGGAATGCTCCTTCTTCTCCTCTGCCAGAGAATGGAAGAAAATATCGATGGGGTGGTTTAAAAGCCCCTGTATGTAATCCTTCAGCATAAGCCTTCCGTCCTGAAAGGTAATATTCTTCTTGGGAGGGATCAGATAAACCTTGTTGGGCTCTACCTGGACGCCGTCCTGAGCCTGGATCACCGTCATCTCCGTATATTTTCCCAGAATATCCGCCATCAGGCTTTTATAGTCCGGCGCCAGATGCTGGATCACCACAAAACTCAGCCCGCTGTTTGGGGGCATGCAGCAGAAAAACTGCTGCAGAGCTTCCAGCCCGCCGGCGGATGCCCCGATCCCGACTACAAAAGATCCTCCTGTTTGCATCTGCTCCGGATTCTCCAGAATTTTCTGCTGTATCTGCGCCATAGCAGTTCCTCCTTATGATTTATTTGCATCAGCGGCCATTTTCTCCAGATATTTCCGCTCAAACTCCGGCAAAGGCATCGGGCGGTCATAGTAAAAGCCCTGGGCGTAAACGCAGCCGTTCTCCAAAAGTGTTTTCTCCTGGCTGCTGGTCTCCACGCCCTCTGCAATGCAGATGGCCCCCTGGCTGCTGCACAGGCCGGCGATATCCCGCACCAGCACCTGTGCCGCCTCATTTTCCGAGATGTTTTTAATCAGGCTTCGGTCCAGCTTTACGGAATGGAATTTCAGATTGGTCAGCATGGACACATTGGAATAGCTGGAACCGAAATCATCCAGGGCAAACTGAAATCCGTAGCCTCCGAATTTTTTGATCATCTCCGAAAAGGTGTGGTTTTCAACATCCCCCGCCGTCTCCGTAATCTCCAGCTCAATCATATTCTGGGGTATTTCCGGGTAGCGGCTGGAAATCGCCAGAACGGAGGCCAGGGCGGATGGATTCAGAAGCGTATTTCTGGAAAAATTGCTGGACAGGGGGATCAGCCGGTATCCCTGCTGTTTCCACCGGCTCATCGCCTTTAAGGCTTCATTGAACACAAAATAGTCCAGCTCCTGAATGGTTCCGTCCCGCTCCATAAACTCAATGGCACGTACATGGGGCAGAAGCCCTCCCTTGTCATCCAGGATCCTCACCAGAGCCTCTGCTCCGGACAGTCTGCCGGTGCGCATATCGATTTGGGGCTGAAGATAGATGGTAAAATGACCATTCTGAGCAAATTTCGACCGGAAGTTCCTTGTGCGGATCATGCTTCCCCACTCTCCCTGCTCCTCCGGCGCCTGGCAGATGCCGGTGCATTTCATCATGGCCTTAGCCTTGCGCACCAGATCCTGCCCCTTAAACACCTGGTCGGACCAGGTATATCCGAGACGGAAGAGGCCGGTATACTTTTTCTCCAGCATGTGCCGGACCTTCAGGCACTGATTGAAAAACGCCTCATAGGTTACATTGATGCACAGCACGATAAATTCCGTATCCTGCACATGAAACACCATGGAACTGTCAAAGATATCCATCAGGATCTCCGACATGCGCAGCAGAAACCTGCTTCCAAACTCGTAGCCTTTCTGCTGTTTGACCGCCGCAAGGTCGGGAATATCTGCCGTCAGGATTCCCAGCGAACTGCACTGGTCGGAATCCAGAGAATAGATGGCATCCATATAGGAACGCAGATTGGGCAGGGCGTAAAGACGGTCCAAGGCCGTTTTTCCCTCTCCTCTGGCTGCAAATCGCTCCTTCTCTCTTGCCAGATAGGGGAGCAGCTTGTGGATTGGCGCCATGCTGTCCCTATGGTTTTTGGGATTCTCCAGACACAGAAGCCGCTGGCTATCCTCCCCGGACTTTAAGGGAAACAGGTCATACTGCCACGCCAGCTTCTCCTGCTCCCCTTTCATGGACAGGCATACCGCCTCCGGATTCCTGGCATACCGCGCGATGACCGGAAAATGTTCTGTGCGTCTGCCGGAAACAGACTGCTGGATGGAAAATTTTCCTTTGCAGTACCATTCATCTGTCATGGTCACGATCTCTTTGTTCTGCGTCAGGGACAGAATATAGATTCGGTCCGCCTGGTAATATCCGCCCAGCAGGCTGAGCACACTGGCTATGGACGCCTCATCCTGATCCGCCTTCAGCATTGCCCCCATGCATTCCAGCATTACATTCTTTTCCTCATCCGCCAGCTCCCCGTCTTCCGGAAGAGCCCGGATCTTTACTTCCTCCTCCTCTGCCTGTCTCCTGCAGTCATCCCAGCTGAATTCCCTGGCATCCCCGTAAAAGAATACTCCATCCTCGATCTCACTGCCGTGAAGCCTGCACAGCCACGATGCCATGCCGGACATCTCATAATACTGGACATCCTTTCCTTCCCGGACCACTACGCCCGCCACAAATCTCAGATCCCTCAGCCACACTTCCTCCTCCATGGAAATGCGGGTAAGGAAAAAGACATTTTCCAGTTTTCTCCTTAGTGCGGCCTTGGAAGGCGCATTCGGGAAAAATACCTGCAGGCTGTGAGGCCCTTTTCTGCCTACCATGCAGTCCGTATCCAGGAATACGCGGAAGGCCGTCATAATGTTCTGTTCCTCCTGAGGATTCTTTTCCCCAAAAAGCTCATGGCCTCCGTCAATATGAAGCTCCGCCACGGCGCAGCGCCGGCCCCCGCCGGACTTTATCCTGGCGCAGACCAGCTTCTTGGCCGCCTCCGCCTCATAGATGCCTGTATTCTCCTCCATGGGGACCTGTATCTTCAGTTCTTTTTCCCACTTCTGCTGCTGACTGCGGCTGCTCAGGTAAACGAACATCAGCAGATCCCGTGTTTCCCAGTCGCGGCTTAAATTCACGCCGGCGGCAACCTCCTGGATGCTTCCCTCGGAGTCCACCAGCTGAAACCGCTCTGACAGCCAGCGCTTTCCCTCGGCCTCTGACTTCATCAGCTGTCTCCGGCTGAATTTCTCCTGGAATTTCCGGGCATCCGCAGAGGAAAATATATGTTTCATCTCCTGTTCGATCAGTTCCTCGTGGGAACGCCCCGTATCCTCCTTCTGTTCCCTTCCTTCTAAAATAAAGCGCTCCACCAGATCCCTGCTCAGATTGACCTGCAGGAAACCGTACAGGTGGGGATACAGATCCGCCGGAACCGGCCGGCGGAAGGTCCACCGGCTTGGAAAATAGGACAGATAATCCGTAATGCCGATGGCTTTCACCGGATGTCCCTCCTCATCGTAGAGCATCTGATAAGAAAGGGCAGCCCAGCCATAGCACCCGGTCTGACCGTACTGGATGATAAAACGGCCGCTGTCGTGGTCCCTGCCCGCCAGAAGACCTCTGGCAAAACGGATAAACTCCTCGGAGCTGTCCCTGTGAATCCGCCCGCACTCCGTCATGGCTTCCGGGAAATTGCGGTAGAGCACCGGCCTGTCCTTGGGACGGCTTTTGGTATAGAGAAGGCGGAAGATCCGGCTGGACAGATCCACCTCCCACAGGAGCTTATCCGTCTCCCTTGCCAGAAATCTCAGCCACTCCCTGCATTCCTGATATCCTTTGCGCTGATTTTTCAGCTCCTCGGCAGAAAAATAGCTGGGCTCAATTTCCGGAGCCGTATATACAAAAAAATGATGGTCCCCGTTTTTATGGGCCATTCTCAGGGCATATTCTCCCTGCTGAAACGCAAAGTCTGCGGAACCTTCGCCTGCCGGAAACAGATACACGCCCACATAGCCGCAGCATGCCCCTTCCTGAGCATTCTCCCCGGTCAGGCTCAGGGCCCTGCTGAGGGTTGAGGCCATCTCCCAGATTTGGCTCCTTTTTAGCTTTCCCCACACAAAAGCCGCAAAATGGTGTTCTCCCAGACTGCCTACCAGGTCCTCTTTTTTAAAAAATCTTCCAAGGAGCGCTTTCGTTTGCTCCTCTGCCTGCTCCTGGCTCTCCCCTTCGTCTGCCCCGGCCTTTCCCCTGACAGAAAGAAAAAAGAGCGCACAAATCTGAGAAGTCTCCAAACTCCCCATGCGCTCCTCCATCTGTTTCTTCATCTCTTCACGGTTCAGCATTTTTTGCCTCCCCCCAGCCTTTTTCATCTGTCCCGTTATGTGAAAAGTATATCACCAATTTCTCCAACATACAAACGGATTTTCCTTGACGTTGCTTTGCAGGCATGATAGACTGATATTGGTTTAAATTTTTAAACCAAAGGAGGATTTTTATGACGACTCCCCAGTATCTTCATCAGCAGTTTGAGCGATGCATGCCCCTGTTCATTGCCCTGGGCGATGCGGTACGCCTCTCCATCATCGAGGTGCTTACCAGGGAAGCTTTTCGGCACGGCACAGAAGGGCCCATTCCCTTTGAGCAGTACGGCCTCAATGTCAATGACATCACCAGCCGCACCAGCCTCTCCCGCCCTGCTATTTCCCACCACCTGAAGATCCTCAAAGATGCAGGTTTGGTAGGCGTAAGACAGGAGGGAACAGCCAACTATTACTACCTGACCCTGCGCCAGTCCAACCAGACACTGATGGAACTGGGCCACCGGCTGAACGAATTTTTATATCCCTGACATGTGAATACAATCTCATTTTCCAGATATACTAAAATTAACTAATTGTTCCGGGCGGAGGGCGGCAAAACAAGCCGTCCGGCCCGCTCTTGATCTGGGAGATGAGAAATATGATTCGTTTTTTTAAAGACCGCAAAGGAGAGGCAGCCACCCGGGGGGAACCTGCCTGGGATCTGGGCGCCCTGCGGGCGGAGATCGAGCGCAGCCGCTGCGCCATCGACACCGCTCGCTGCAACTTTGAGGAAGTGGTGGACCCCACCATGATCGACTGCTATATCTATGAGCTGAACGCAGCCCAGCTGCGCTATCAGTTTCTTCTCAGGAAATTTAAAAGCCGGGAGTCCTAGGGCCTCCCGCGAAAGGAGTTAACAATATGTCTGCCTGGTATGAACAAAGTGTTTTTTATCATATGTATCCCCTGGGCATGACCGGAGCTCCCAGGGAAAATCACCTGGATGCCGGTCTGCCGGTCTGCCGGTTTTCCCAGTTGGATTTATGGATCCCCCACATCCGGGACTTGAACTTTAACGCCGTCTACATAGGACCCCTTTTCGAATCCACCTCCCACGGCTATGATACGCGGGATTACCGGAAGGTGGACAGCCGTCTGGGAAGCAATGAGGATTTTTGCCGCTTCGTCTCCCTCTGCCGCCAGCAGGGCATCCGCGTGGTGGTGGACGGCGTGTTCAACCACACCGGAAGAGAGTTTTTCGCCTTTCAGGACATCATCCGGCACAAGTGGGATTCCCCCTATAAGGACTGGTACCGGGGCGTCCGCTTCGACTGTCAGAGCCCCATGGGCGACCCCTTCTGCTATGATGCCTGGCAGGGACATTTTGAGCTCCCATGCCTGAATCTTCAGAATCCCCAGGTACGGGATTACCTGTTCCAGTGCGTGGAATTCTGGATCAAGGAATTTGACATCGACGGCATCCGCCTGGACTGTGCCAATGTGCTGGATTTTGGCTTTATGGAGGAGCTGCGCCAGGTGACCGGAAGGCTGAAGGAGGACTTCTGGCTTATGGGGGAGGTCATCCACGGAGATTATGCCCGGTGGGTCAATCCCCGCACCCTGCACTCCGTTACCAACTACGAGCTTCACAAAAGCATCTACTCCGGTTTCAACGACCACAACTTTTTTGAAATAGCCCACAATGTACGCCGTTTGGAAGCCATTGGACGTGACCTCTACACCTTTGTGGACAACCATGACGAGGACCGCATCGCCAGCAAGCTGAAAGATGAAATGCATCTGGCCCCGGTCTATATGTGCCTTTACACCCTGCCCGGCATCCCTTCTGTCTATTACGGGGGCGAGTGGGCCATTCAGGGCCGCCGGACCAGGACCAGCGATGAGGCTCTGCGGCCCGCCATTTCCCCGGAGCAGTTTGAAAAGCTTCACTGCCCCTTGACCGGCCTGATCGCCCGGCTGGGAGAGATCCACCGCCAGGAAAAGGCTTTCTGCCACGGCGTTTACCGGGAACTGTATCTGACCAACCGGCAGTACGCTTATTCCAGGGAAAATGGGGACAGCCTTGTGCTGACCGCCCTCAACAACGATCCCGGACCCGCCGCCCTCTCCATCCCCCTTCCCCCGGAAATCACCCGGGCCCTGCCTCTTCTGGGTGAGGAGGGGAAGCCGGAGTCAATGGAACCCATTGCCGTGGAAAACGGCCGCCTGAACATCACCCTGCCCGGCAACTGGGGAAGCATTTTAAAGCTGGTGTAAGTCCAGGGCGGAGCGATCCGTATATCATGGCGTCAAAAAATATTTGGCGCCTTTATCATCATATAAAAAGGGGAATATCACTATGGCAAAGAACACATCCCGTTCAGCTGCCGCTGACACCAAAAAAAATGCAAGATCCGGAAAGGCTCCGATCCGGAAGGTTCCGGAAGAAACCGGCTTTATTACGGAGCTGGACCGCTACCTGTTCGGGGCCGGAACCCACTATGAAATTTTCGAGAAGCTGGGTGCCCACCCCAGGACCTGGAAGGGAACGGAGGGCTACTATTTTGCCGTCTGGGCTCCCCACGCCAGAGCAGTCCATCTGACCGGAGATTTTAACGGCTGGAATACCGAAACCCACCCCATGACCCCCCTGGCCACTTCCGGCATCTGGGAACTTTTTGTTCCGGGCATGAAGGAAGGACAACTGTACAAATTCGCCGTGACCGCCCCCAGCGGCCAGGTGCTCTTTAAGGCAGACCCCTTCGCCTTCCTGGCAGAATTCCGGCCCGGCACCGCCTCCGTTACCACCGACCTTTCCGGCTTTTCCTGGAGCGACGGCTCCTGGATGGAAAAACGGTCCCGGGAAGATCCCGTCAAAAATCCCATGAGCATCTACGAGGTCCATCTGGGTTCCTGGAAAAAGAAAAACCGGCCGGAGAAGGACGGATTTTACACCTACGCCGAGGCCGCCCACGAGCTGGCCGCCTACGTTAAGGAGATGGGCTACACCCATGTGGAGCTGATGGGCATCGCGGAGCACCCCCTGGACGCCTCCTGGGGCTATCAGGTTACGGGATATTTTGCCCCCACCTCCCGCTACGGCACGCCCAAGGAATTTATGTACCTGGTCAATTATCTCCACCGCCAGGGCATCGGCGTCATCCTGGACTGGGTTCCCGCCCACTTTCCAAAGGATGCCCACGGGCTGGCGGACTTCGATGGGGAGCCCCTCTACGAATACGCCGACCCCCGCAAAGGGGAACATCCGGACTGGGGTACCAAAGTATTCGACTACGGAAAGAATGAGGTCAAGGACTTTTTGATCAGCAATGCGGTCTACTGGGTGGAAAAATTCCATGTGGACGGCCTGCGGGTGGACGCCGTTGCCTCCATGCTCTATCTGGACTACGGCCGCCGGGACGGCCAGTGGGTCCCCAACCGTTACGGCGGCAATGAGAACCTGGAAGCCATCGAATTTTTCAAGCACCTGAATACGGTCCTGAGAGGACGCAACAGCGGCGCCATGATGATCGCCGAGGAATCCACCGCCTGGCCGGGCGTTACCAAGCATCCTCAGCAGAACGGCCTTGGCTTTACCTTCAAGTGGAACATGGGCTGGATGCACGACTTTTTGGAATACATGAAGCTGGACCCCTATTTCCGCAAATACAATCACCACCGCATGACCTTTGGGCTTACATATTTTACCAGTGAAAACTACATCCTGGTGCTCTCCCACGATGAGGTGGTCCACTTAAAGTGCTCCATGATCAACAAGATGCCAGGACTAGGAAAGGACAAGTTCTCCAACCTGAAGGCCGGATACACCTTTATGCTGGGACATCCCGGAAAGAAGCTGCTCTTTATGGGGCAGGATTTCGGACAGTGGCATGAGTGGGATGAAAAGGTGGCCCTGGACTGGTATCTGACCAATGAGGAGGACCATAAGGACCTGCAGAACTATGTGCGGGACCTTCTTCATCTGTACCGCCATTACCCCTCCCTTTACCGTCTGGACAATGACTGGAACGGATTTCAGTGGGTCAATGCCAACGATGGGGACCGCAGTATTTTCAGCTTTATCCGAAGAGACGAAACTTCCAAGAAAAATCTTTTGTTTGTTATAAATTTCACACCCGTTGCCCGGCCTGACTACCGGGTAGGCGTGCCGAGACGGGGCAACTACACCCTGCTTCTGGACCAGACCCACGGGGCCTACAAGCTGAAAGAGGCTCCTGTTTTCAAGGCTTCAAAAGGGGAATGTGATGGACAACCCTACTCCATCTCCTACCCCCTGGCTCCTTACGGCACCGGAATTTTCCGTTTCTGACAAAAGATAAGGGGAAAGTATGTTAAATTTTTATCAATTAGCATCTGTACATTTTTCCCAAAATGTAGTAGAATAAGGCCATAAAGTTGTGGAAGGAGCGTAAATTTTATGGCGAAGCAGTTAATCTCAAGCAGCAGCACTAAAAGCGTATACCGCGACGGCAATGTTGCGATCAAGGAATTCTGCGAAGGATTCCCCAAGGCCGAGGTTTTAAATGAGGCCCTGTGCAATGCCCGCGTAGAGGATCTTCCGGGACTCCACGTTCCCAAGATCCTGGGAGTTTCTGTGGTGGACGGCAAATGGTCCATTATGAAGGAGTACATTGAAGGCAAAACCTTAGAGCAGCTGATGGAAGAAAATCCGGACAAGACCCAGGAATATATGGAGCAGATGGTTGACCTGCAGCTGGAGATCCACTCCAAGGCCTGCCCCCTGTTAAACAAGCTGAAGGAAAAAACCATCCGTGCCCTGAACGAGGAGCCGGAACTGGATGAGAGCACACGCTATGAGCTTTTGACCAGACTGGACGGCATGCCCAAGCATACCAAGCTGTGCCACGGGGATTTCTCTCCTTCCAATATCATTGTCCAGGAAGACGGAACCATGTATGTGATCGACTGGGTTCATGCCTCCCAGGGAAACGCCAGCGCAGATGTAGCCAGAACCTATCTGCTGTTAAGCTTAAAGGACAGCAAGCTGGCTGAGCTTTACATGGATCTGTTCTGTGAGAAGACCGGCACGGACAAGCGCTACGTACAGGGATGGCTGCCCATCGTAGCCGCCGCTCAGCTGGTAAAGAAACGTCCTGAGGAGAAGGAACTGCTGGAGAAGTGGATCAATGTGTTCCCGTATCAGTAAAATTTGAAAACTGAGTACAAAAAAGCTGCGGTACCGGCTGACGATCAGCTGCACCGCAGTCTTTTTTTATGTATCATTTACTGTTCCTGGTCCTCAGGACTTTTTTCCTCTTCCTGCTTCTGCTCCTCATACTCCTCCAGCGTTGTCCACTTCACCGGAAAGGCCACCTCCGCCTTAAACAGGTCTCCGTCAATGAACAGGGTGAAGGTGCCGTTCTGAAGCTGGGTCAGACTCTTGGCAATGGACAGGCCCAGGCCGCTTCCTTCTGTGGTCCTGGCCACATCCCCCCTTACAAACCGCTCCGTCAGCTCATCTGCCGAAATATTTAAGGGATTCTCCGACACGTTCTTGATGGTAAAAATGGCCTTGCCGTCCCGCTGCACCACATCCACATAGATCCGGCTGTTCTGCATGGCGTACTTGTAAGCATTGTTGTACAAATTCTCCAGGATCCGCCACAGTCTGCGGCCGTCCGCCCGGATCACCACCGGGCTCTTGGGCAGATTGGAGACCAGCTCCAGATGGCGGGTCGCAAATTTCTCTTCAAACTCTCCGTTGGTCTGCCATACCAGCTCCACCACATCAATGTCCTGGATATCCAGCTTTAAATTGCCGGAGCTGGCCTTGGAGGCCTCTACCAGATCCTCGGTCAGATTCTTCAGCCGCTGGGATTTCTGGTCCAGCACCTCCAGATAACCCTGAATTTTCGGGTCCTGGATATTCTCCCGTTTGATCAAATCCACATAGTTGATAATAGAAGTCAGGGGCGTCTTGATATCATGGGAAACATTGGTGATCAAATCCGTCTTCAGCCGTTCACTCTTGACCTGCTCCTTCAGGGCCGCCTCCAAGCCGGTTCCGATGCTGTTGATATGCTGTCCCATCGCTCTTTCCTTGCCTCTCAGCTGGCTTAAATCCATCTGAAAACCGGTATTGCCCTGAGAAATATTGCGGATCGCATCGTCCAGCAGGTCCATCTGAACCGATTTAGAAAACATTCGGTGGAAAACCAGAATATCCGTGCCTGCCAGAAGAGCCGCCATGATCAGAAAGGTGATATCCTGATCCAAGCCCCTCTCCTTCTCCATCCAGATTACCAGCATTCCCCACATCAGGAACAGATTCACCGCCAGAACCGCCAGAAAAGCCATGGACATTCCCACAGCAAAGGTAGCCCGGTTCCGGTATTCCCTCAAAGATTCATAAGCCTTGCGCACAAGGCTGTTGCTCCAGAGCTGCCCCGCCTTGTAGCGCCGCACCGCTCCGAACAGACAGAGCACCGTACAGCCGTAAATGACCAGCAGCTTGACCAGCTTGATCCAATAAGCCCATTGTTCCTGGGTAAACGCCATGGAAATCAGATGGCTTGCCACAAACCTTCCCATATAGACGCAGACCAGCACCAGCAGGGCCCATGCCAGCACCGCCAGCTCTGTGTAAATCTCGTCAAAGGGGTACAGATGGATCTTGCGGCTGCCCTCCTTCTCGTGTCCGGACATTACCACCATTCCCAAAATCGTGGTGATGGCTCCCAGACAGCCCGCCGCCAGACCAATGCTCCCCAGCAGGAAGTGTGTCCTGGCGTCCAGATACTCCCTGGCCTCCTGGGCATAGGCATCCGCATAGGGATAGGTGGTGTCGATGGATATCATCATGTAATAGCGGTTGTTGCCAAAAGGATTCCATATCTCCAGATAGGGTGCGGCATTGGCCGGGATCACCTCCAGATTGCTCTCCATCTGAATGGAATCCCCAGGAATATAGACGTATTTTCCTTCCTTTTTCATGGCTTCCAGGCTCATATCCGGAACATTGGTGTAGACCTTTTCGTCCCCGTCATTGCTGCGGTACACGATGCGGAAATGAAAATTGGATGGATTTTCAATATAATTGTGGGCAATGGAATAGTAATCACCCAGATGCCCCAGAACATCGAAGGCCAGCTCCTCCTTGGTCATCCGGTCCTGATAAAGCTCCGGGTCCAAAAAGCTGGGATTGTAGGTCTGCCAGTCAACCGTCAGCTCCATGTCATCATCGTTGTCCATGGAAACCGGGCTGCCCTTCACTGTAAAATTTTCGTCCAGATAATATCCGCGGCGCTTGGCGTACCGGATGATATCATCCAGGGTCAGGGTCTCGCTGTATCCAGGACCATCGCTGACTCCCACTACAACCTTGTTCAGGTCCAGCTTTCCATCGGTCTCGAATACATCCTTGTAGCCAATGTAAGTAAAAATTTTATCGATATCTTCTGAGAGCAGAAGATGGAACTGCTCCGTATCCTCATAATCCTCCTTATGCAGCCAGGAAATCCCCTTTCCGAAGTCAGAGCTCAGGTACATAGCGCTGAATCCCGCCGCTGCGATCAGAACAAAGAGCACATGGAGAACGGTCACAATGATCTTCTTATTCCGGTATTTTTTTACTTCCAGATCCATAGAATCTCCGTTCCGGCAGTCTACTTGCCTTCATAGATGATGGCGGATTCCACCTCGTAGTCCTTCAGCCTCTCCCGTCCCTTCAGGCCGGCCAGCTCCATGACAAAGCAGATCTTCACCACCTGTCCGCCCAGTTCCTGGACCAGACGGATTATCGCCTCTGTTGTCCCCCCTGTAGCGATCAGATCATCCACAATGACAACCTTCTGTCCCGGCTGGATGGCATCTTTGTGAATCTCGATCTCCGCCGTGCCGTATTCCAGATCATACTGAGCGGAGATCGTCTCACATGGAAGCTTTCCCTTCTTGCGCACCGGTACGAATCCCTTATGGCACACGTAGGCCACCGGCACGCCGAAGATAAAGCCGCGGGATTCCGGCCCCACCACCAGATCAAAGTCCAAATCCTTTACCATATTCGTCAGGCTGTCCACCGCCAGGGCCAGTCCGTCCGCATCCTGCAGAATGGTCGTCACATCCCGGAAAATAATTCCCGGCTCCGGAAAATCCGGTATACTTCTTACATATTCCTCTAATTTTTTCATTCTATCGCTTTCCTTTCTATCCCTGAAAAGGGTTCATGACGCATCAAATGCCTGCGGTTTTATTATACTTGGTTCTTTCCCGGCTGTAAAGCGGGCGATTTTCAGCCGGAGAAATTCCGCCGTAACAGTTCAGATGACGGGCAGACCGGGGCAAGAGCAAGAAACAAAAAAATAAGATACAAATATAGAAAAACAACAAAGAATATGTTAAGATGTGAATTACCGATTAGCGTAATAGTGGAGCAATAGACTATGAAGAAAAGAGTTACTCGTAACGATGTAGCAAAATTGGCAGGCGTTTCTCCGGCGGTCGTCTCATATGTAATGAACAATTCCAACTACGTCAGCGAAGAGAAGCGTACAGCTGTACTAAATGCCGTCAAAGAATTAAATTATACGCCAAATATTTTCGCCAAAAGCTTAAGGACCAATCGATCCAATCAAATCGCCCTGGTAGGTGATACTCTTCAAGCCGAACTATATGGAGAACTATCCAACCGACTTTTTGAAAAGGGATATTTCTCTACCCTCTTTTTCAGTCATAAAGACGATTCCTTTATTAATAAGCTGATCGAAGGACGTTATGAAGCAATCTTTATGGCCAGCAACGCCTTTGAAGCCCATCAGCTGAACCGCATTGTAGAAAATGGGATCCCCTTGATCTTGTATCAGAGCCGGAATTATGAGGGTCTTGATCCCAGAATAGTCATACGCGTACCGGATTTTTACGATGGGGTTCGGCGCGTTCTGAATTTTTTAATTTTAAAAGGACATAAACGGATTGCCTATATTCCGCCGCTTTTGTATCAGGCCACCGGAGCGGAGGGCAATGATTTCCGGGCAAAGGCTTACTCAGATACCCTGCGCGAAAATAATATTGAAGTAAATCCAGATTTCTTTAGTATCCATACTCAATCAGAATCCAGTATCCTGGAAGATGTCTTTTTCATGATGACCTCCTACAAAGCAGATCAAAGACCAACCGCCTTGGTCGCAAGCGATGACCATATAGCGGCGCAGGTCCTTCGATATGTTAAAAAGCTGAATCTTAGCGTCCCGGATGACGTTGCTATTGTAGGGTGGGGAAATATTGCCAGCTCTCAGATCACAACGCCTGAGCTGACCACCGTAGACACTGAAATCCCCTATTTTGCTTACGAGGTATCAGAAGCACTGATCCAGATGGCCCAGGGAATAAAGGTGGAAAGCAAGCTTTATAAGGGCCGTCTGATCATCAGAGGAAGCACCTGATATCACATCATATGAAGTAGTGGAATTCTTTCGGATTCCACTATTTTTTCAGGGTACATTGTATAAACCAGTTTATAATCTATCTATAAACCCCTCTCTGTATTCTATTTGATTGATCGTTTTTCATTCTGTTATTCCTCCCGTTTTTGGTATATATTGTCTATTTTGTTATTTTTTACTAGCTTTATCCAATCATATTTGAAAAATTTGATATAAATTCGAGTCAATATTTTTGTTGACAAAACCCAAAACATATGTAACAATATATTTACTCGAATAACGATAAATTTTAACAAAATTTACAGGAGGGAAAATTATGTTAAAAAGATTGTTGGCAACTATTACAATTACGGCGATGGTAGCCGGCCTGACAGCCTGCAGTTCCGGTTCCTCGTCCACAGCCACCACCAGCGGCGAGGCTGCCGCGGAAAGCGCGGCCGGGGAGGCTTCTGAGGCTGCTGACAGCGGTGAAGCTGCTGATTATAAAATTGGACTTATGATCAGCCCCCTTGCGACCCGTGAGGAGTACTACCGTACTGCAGAGATGCTGATCGATGAGTACGGCGCAGACAAATTTATCATGGATGTCTATCCTGAGAATCCTCAGAATGAGCAGGAAGTTACTATTTCCAAAGCTCTGAATATCGCTATGGATCCAGATGTTAAGGTCATGATCTTTGACTCCGCAGATATCGGGACCATTGCTGCAGTTGATAAGATCAAGGAAGAGCGTCCGGAATTAAAAGTTTTATTTGGTTCCCTGAACGAAGATGTTTATGAAATGGCCAAGGTCGGAGATTTAATGCTGAGCCTGGATCCGGATCTGTATGGCCGTTCCGTTGCACAGATGGCAGTAAACGCAGGGGCGAAGCACTTTATTTTCTACAGTTTTGCACGCCATATGAGCAACTCTTTAAAAGTTCGTCATCTGGAGGCTATGAAGTCCGTTTGTGAGGAAAATGGAGTTGCCTTCGAGCAGGTAACGATGCCTGACCCCATGGGCGATGCAGGAGTCAGCGGTGCCCAGCAGTTCCTGATCGAAGATATCCCCGCAAGAATGGATCAGTATGGAACCAAAGACATTGCTTATTTCGCAACGGTCAGCACCATTCAGGAAAGTATGCTCAAAACCGTTGTTGAAAACGGCGGCATTTATCCCTGCCATACTGACCCCTCTCCCTTCAGTGCTTTCTCCGGAGCCCTGGGACTGGAGATCGATGATGCACACAAGTATGATGCGGAATACGTAACGAACCTGATCAGCGAAGCGCTTGCCGCTTACGGCGAAAACGGAAGAGTCGGCGGATGGGAAGTATCCATGATCCGCTGCGAAATGGAGTTCCTCTTTGAGTATGCGATCGCTTACTGTGAAGGAGAAGTAAATGAAGTAGATGGACAGCCAGACAAAGATAAGGTTCAGGAGCTGTTAGTCAAATGCTACGGTGATACCGCCCAAGTTGCAAACTATGTCAATGAAGAGACCGGCGAAGAGTATCCCAACTGGTTCACCGTTGGAAGAGATGTATATGTATTCTAAGCTCAGCTTTGCTCAGTCTTTTATGAAATAACATGAGATATGCTGCGGCATAGGGCAGTTGAGCTTATGCCGCAGCATATTTATTGCAGAGTGTTCAGCCAAATAAGGTTTTGGGACCAGTTTTGCCTGATAAGCGAATTGGTCCCACAGACCTCACATGCAGGATAGTTAGGAGAAACAGGATGCAAAACATATTACTGGAAATGAAAAATATTGAGAAGGATTTCAGCCGGACGAAAGTATTGAAAGGCATAAATCTTCAGGTAAAAGAAGGCGAAGTAGTCTCTCTGGTGGGAGAAAATGGGGCTGGCAAATCCACTTTGATGAATATTTTGTTTGGAATGCCCAGTATTGTCAACAGCGGCGGCTATGAGGGAGAAATTATCTGGAATGGACAGCCCGTACAAATGACATCTCCCAAACAAGCCATGGATCTCGGAATCGGAATGGTTCACCAGGAATTTATGCTGATTCCCAGTTATAGTGTAACAGAAAATATTAAATTAAATCGGGAAATTACAAAATCCAATGTAATCAGCGGTATCTTCGGCCGCAGCTTGGGTTTGCTGGATTATAAAGAGATGGAAAAAGAGGCAAAAAGCGCTCTTGATAAGATCCATCTCAATGTGGATGTGTCTACTATGGTAGGCGGCATGTCTGTGGGCTTTAAGCAGTTTGTGGAGATCGCCAGGGAAATCGATAAGAAGAATATCAAACTGATCGTATTTGATGAGCCCACCGCCGTTTTAACGGATGTGGAATCCAAGTGGCTTTTAGATACCATTAAAGAGATTTCCGCTTCCGGCGTATCGGTTATCTTTATCAGCCACAAGCTGAATGAGGTAACCGAGATTTCTGATAAAATCGTTGTACTTCGGGATGGAGAGCTCATCTCTACTCTGGAAAGAGGCCAGGAAGATACCACTGGGATTGCCAAGCTGATGGTCGGACGCAACGTAGATTTTTCTTCCATCTCCGGTAGACCAGAGGAAGAAATTAAGAAGAATGAAGTCATAATGAAAATCAAAGATCTCTGCGTAGATATGCCAGGTGAAAGTGCGAAAGGTGTTACGATTGATATACATAAAGGGGAAATCTTAGGTTTCTGCGGCCTTGCTGGACAAGGAAAGCTGGCTATTGCCAATGGGATCGCCGGACTCTATCCATCTACTGGAGAAGTAACTTATAAGGGAAAATCCATTCCTTTTCAGAAACCTCTTGAAGTCTTAAAGCAGGGGATCGGCTTCGTCTCCGAGGACCGCCGCGGGATCGGGCTGCTGCTGGATGAGAGCATCCGGATGAACATCTGTCTTCTTGCCATGCAGATCAAGAATCAATTTTTAAAATCCTACGGCTTCTTTAAACAGATTGACCGGGCAAATATGAAAAAGACTTCGGACCAGATGATAAAAGAACTAGGAATTAAATGTACCAGCTGTGATCAGCATCCATCTGCCTTGAGCGGCGGCAACCAGCAAAAAGTCTGCATTGCCCGGGCAGTGGTATTTGACCCCGATATGCTGTTTATCTCAGAACCTACCCGCGGCATCGATATCGGAGCCAAAAAAGTAATCCTGGATTATCTGTACAATTTAAACAGAACGAAAGGAACAACCATCATTATTACTTCAAGTGAATTAACGGAACTGCGCTCCCTCTGTGACCGCATCGCTGTTATTTATGATGGGAAGGTAAAAACCGTTCTCCGGCCCACAGATTCCGATGAAAAATTCGGACTGCTAATGTCCGGCTTAGATGCATAGGAGGTGCGCGGCAATGAAGGCAAATATCAATAAATTTATAGAAGATTTCGGATTTACTCGAATTGTAGCAGTCGCTTTCTTCCTGATTGTAGCAATTCTTGTACCGGTTCTTGGTTTAAACACATTGACTCTTTATTCCCAGGCTTTGGTTCGGATCGCCATGAACGGCGTTCTTGTCCTGACTATGGTCCCGATCATGGTATGTGGTGCGGGAATGAACTTCGCCCTCCCTATTGGAATCATCTGCGGACTTTTGGGGGGGCTCATCAGCCTGAACATGGAGCTTACTGGTTTCACGGGATTTTTTGCAGCGATCATTTTTTCCATCCCGTTCTCTCTTGTTCTGGGATATCTCTATGGGCTTCTGATGAACCGCGTAAAAGGTTCTGAAATGATGATCGCAACTTATGTGGGATTTGCCATGATCTCCATCATGTGTATTGTATGGCTATTTATTCCTCTGGATAATCTGATCCTGCGTATGCAGATGGGACGAGGCGTCAGAAAAGATGTAGTTTTATCTGATTACTGGTCTCAGATCCTGGATAATTTTATGGTTATTAATATCGGAGGATTAACCATTCCTACCGGCACCTTCCTATTCCTTTTTGTACTGTGTTTTCTGGTATATCTGTACATGCATTCCAAAACAGGAATGATGATGCGTGCTGCCGGACAGAATCCGGGCCTGGCAGAAGCCAATGGCATCAATGTAGACCGCATGAGGATTTGGGGAATTACCCTGTCAACCGTTCTCGGTGGTATCGGGATTCTGGTATATGCCCAAAGCTTCGGCTTTCTGCAGTTTTATGACTCACCTCGTATGATGTCCTTCTCAGCCGTAGCTGCTGTACTGATTGGAGGTGCTTCCAATAAGAAGGCGTCCATATTCAACGTTCTTTTCGGCGTAATGGTATTTCAGGGCCTTCTGACCTTATCCCTGCCGGTAGCAAACCAGATCCTGCCGGAAAGCAACATTTCAGATATTGTCAGAATGATCATCAGCAACGGAATCATTCTATATGCATTAGGAAAGGGTACGGGACGAAAATGAGTAATGTCAAAAGTTGGTTTTCAAAAAATATAGTAGTCTTATTCTTCAGTGCCTTGTGCCTGGCGGCATATTTGATAGCTGGACAAAATCCCTATGTAGTAGTCAGCGATCTGATTGACCGGGTAATGCGCAACAGCATACTGGTTTTAGCTCTGATCATTCCGATCCTGACAGGTATGGGACTAAATTTCGGAATTGTAGTGGGAGCTATGAGCGCACAGGCAGCTATTATCTTCATTACTCACTGGAGAATGACCGGGATGACCGGAATCCTCGTTGCTCTGGTCATCTGTACCGTTGTCTCCGTAATTTGCGGATATCTGCTTGGAATTTTGTTTAATAAGACCAGAGGGCAGGAAATGATCACCGGCATGATCGCTGGATATTTTGGACAGGGTATCTACCTGCTGATCTTTCTGGTATTGATCGGAACGATTATCCCCTTCTGGGATCCCGATATAAGCATCAGCACAGGTATTGGAATCAAAGATACTTTGAGTATGGTAGACGGTATGAGCGGCGCTATGGATGATATTTTTGAACTTCCCCTGTCTGTAATTCTGGTAGCTGCATATGGTCTGTATACCATTTTTACCCTCTATGGGACTATACAGGCAAAAAAACAGAAGCGCCCTGTAAATATAGCAGTCATCGCTGTCAAATGGGCTGTTCTCGGCATTATTCTTATCGCGCTTTTTATTATTGAGGACTGCGCCTTTGTTATCAACCGCTGCGATGTTCCGATCGCCACATTGATCTTTATTGCACTGGTCAGTGTTTTGTGCCAGTATATCACGAAAACGAAACTGGGGCAGGATTTTAGAAGTGTCGGAAGCAATATCCATATTGCGGAGTCCGCTGGTATTGATGTAGACCGGATCCGGATCATAGCTACTATCTTTTCAACCGTGCTGGCTTCCTGGGGGCAGTTCGTATTCCTTCAGAATATGGGAACCTTCAGCACCTATACCGCTCAGACTAATGTTGGCACATTTTCCATTGCGGCTCTTCTGGTCGGCGGCGCCACCATTGACAAGGCCAATGTAAAACAGGCATTTATTGGGGTTATCCTGTTTCAGCTTCTGTTCCTGCTTGCACCTGGAGCAGGCACAGCTATCTTTAATGACACACAGGTAGGCGAATACTTCCGTACGGTTATCTCCTATGGCGTAATTGCCGTTGCCCTGGTACTGCATGCGATGAGCAAAGCACCGAAAACTAAAAAAGCAAAATAATGGAGGAAATTAAGATCATGATTAACATTCCGGAAAATAAGAGAAATGTTCCATCTCTGTTGACCTGCATAGACGGGACAGAGGTAAAAACAGCCCAGGACTGGATCAATAAACGCAGGCCAGAGATTCTGGAAATGCTCAGACGTGAGGAATATGGACGCCTCCCGGATATGAGTGACGTAGAAATTAAAATCCAGGTAACGGCTGTCCGGCAGGGACCAAAGATCATGAATGGCCGTGCAGTACGCAAGACCGTTGAGGTAGAAGCAGTTCGCAAAGAGCGTCACTTTATTTTTACCTTTGACGTATTTATCCCTGCTGATGCCAAGGAACCCGTACCTGCTTTCGTTGAGATCTGCAACAGGGGACCGATGAACTGTGACCCTGCCAGAGAGAATCTGAGCTCTTTTTATCCCGCAGAAACCATTATATCCAGAGGATATGCCTGCGCTGCTTTCCGCACCCATGAAGTGGCTCCAGATTATGAGGAGGGTTTTAAGACCGGCTTCCATCGCCTCTTCCCGGATTATGTGGACAATCGCCCCGATGACGCCTGGGGTACCATCACGGTATGGGCTTGGGCCGCCAGCCGCGTAATGGACTACTTTGAAATGGAGCCTATGATCGATGCCGCGAAGGTTGCGGTAGTGGGCCACTCCAGAGGCGGAAAAACTGCTTTATGGTGCGGCGCTCAGGATGAGCGTTTTGCCATGGCCATCAGCAGCTGCTCCGGAAACAGCGGAGATGCTATTTCCAGGGGAAAAACTGGTGAGAGTATTGCTCAGATCCTGGACCGCTTCCCCTTCTGGTTTGCAAAAAATTATCAAAAATATGCCAATAATGAGGAAGCAATGCCTTTTGACCAGCATTTTTTGATCGCTCTGATGGCCCCCAGGCTTGTTTACACTTCCACCAAAACAAATGACAGCTGGGCTGATCCTGTCTCCGAGTTTGAATCTCTGGTACAGGCTGATCCTGTCTACCAGCTCTTTGGCTTAGAGGGTCTGGAACAGAGAGAATTCTCTTTGCCGGAGCAGCCTCTTCACAACGGACACATCGGCCATCACCATAAAACCGGGGAACACAATATGGATG
The DNA here is from genome assembly GCA_019118585.1 of Candidatus Enterocloster faecavium. Classification (GTDB taxonomy): domain Bacteria; phylum Bacillota; class Clostridia; order Lachnospirales; family Lachnospiraceae; genus Enterocloster; species Enterocloster faecavium. Next base: position 27,638 of record DWYS01000137.1, read on the forward strand.
ACTACGACTGGGATCAGTATATGGATTATGCAGATCGTCATATGAAATAAAGAAAATTTTCAACCAAATATATCATATATTTAAACAAGAAGCTGCCTTCCTGATCCAACAATGTCAGGCAGGCAGCTCTTTATCTGTTCGAACGTCCTCTCTGCCCTTCTGCCGATTGCAACAGCTCCCGGAATATGGTAGACTAAAAACAGCATAAAACCAAGGAGGCTTTTCATGAATATCCAGCATTTTCCCATTTCCGTAACAGAAAAGCAATGCGGTCATGTCTGCAAAAATCCTCATGCAGATTTGACCGCCTATCTTTTAGAACCGATGGAAGAAACAAAGGACCGGCTCCGCCCGGCTGTTGTGATTTGTCCAGGCGGCGGCTATAATCATGTATCCCAGCGGGAGGATCAGCCAGTGGCCATGGAATATCTGGCCATAGGCTGCCAGGTCTTTGTCCTCCACTACAGCGTAGCTCCGGACCGGTTTCCAAGGGCTCTGATGGAGCTGGCCTTGTCCGTGGACCTGATTCGGAAAAACAGCAGCCATTGGCAGATTGACCCTGACCGCATTCTGGTATCTGGCTTCTCTGCAGGAGGTCATCTGGCCTGCAGCCTAGGCGTATTCTGGGATAAGGATTTCCTTTTTAAGCCCATAGAAAAAGGGCCGGAGGACATCCGGCCCAACGGGCTGATTCTCTGCTACCCGGTCATCACCTCCGGGGAGTATGCCCACCGGGGCTCCGTAGAAACCCTGCTGGGACCTCAGCAGCTGAAGGATGAGAAGATGGTCCGCCTCTTTTCTCTGGAAAATCAGGTAGGCTCTCAGGTGCCGCCGGTATTTTTATGGCATACCTGGACTGATCAGTCTGTTCCGGTAGAGAACAGTCTCCTTCTGGCCTCTTCCTTGAGAAAATACGGAATCAGCCTGGAAATGCACATCTACCCAAGAGGCGTCCATGGCCTGTCCCTTGCCACCCGCGAGGTAGAAGGCAGGGATGGACGCTACTTGGAACCCTCCTGTCAGAGCTGGATGTCGTTGGTCAGAACCTGGATTGAATCCCACTAAAAGTCCATTTTACGGCTGACTCAGTCATCCCATCCCAGGCGCTCCAGGCTGTCCTCCAGCATCTCCTCTTTTACATCCAGCTCCTCCTCCAAGCTGATACTATCCTGCATAGCATTTACGAAATCCTCCCGGCTGATTTCTCCGTTCCGGTACTGCATTTTTAGCTGGCGCTCCTGGCTCTCTTGGTCATTTTTCTGACGGTCTACCTGGGAAAGCTGGTCCAGAAGGGCCTGGATATCTCCCTGAGGAATTTCCATGGTCTGGTAGTAATACCGCTCCACCACATTCTCCAGCATATCCTCCTGGATGTCCAGCTCCCTCTCCTGTTCTCTTAAAGCCGCTCTCTGGCTCTGGAAGGACTGGTCATCCAGGGAGCCTACCCGGTAGGCTGCCTCCAGATTGCTGATTTCAATGTCTATCGCATCCAGCTCTGCCTTGACTCTGTAGTAGGTATCCTTATCCTGCTGCAGATCCCCCGAAGCTGTGGGATAGAGAGTCTGGACCGAATCCGCCGGCGCTGCTGTCCCTCCTGCTGCTGTATTTTCTGCTCCTACCATATTTCCGGCTGTCATACCCTCTTCCGCCGTTTCGGCAGCAAGATCTGTCTCCTCTGTCTGCACGGTCTGTACCTGGGCAGTACTGGCTGAGATGGGCTGAGTTATACCAGTGGACTGACTCTGACCGCAGGCGGTCATAAGAGCCGCTGCTCCAATTAATACTCCAATTAAAGTAACACGCTTCATAAATATACTCCTCCTGATTATAAAAAATGGATTCCAGCAAATATTGGTACCCTTTATGATGCTATCTTACTCCACCAAAATTAAAATTGCATTAAAAATTTTCGGAAGCTTGTTTTTCCCTTTACGAACCCTTTTAAAACAGGTATATTCAATAACGTAGATGTTGATTGCGATGCACCGAGTGTTCCGCAATCCTTAAAAAGATTCGAGGTAATGAATGATGAGAATTTTACTGGCTGAAGATGAAGATGATTTAAGAGAAGTGACCGTCAAACGCCTGAAAGCGGAGGGCTTTGGCGTGGACGGATGCCGGGACGGGCAGGAAGCCTTGGAATATTTGGACGCTGCAGACTACAATCTGGTCATTCTGGATATTATGATGCCCCGGCTGGACGGGCTTTCCGTACTCCGGAAGCTGCGAAAAGGCGGAAATCCGGTTCCCGTTCTGCTTCTGACCGCAAAGGATGCGGTTTCCGATCGGGTACAGGGGCTGGATGCCGGGGCAGACGATTATCTTACCAAGCCCTACGCCTTTGAAGAGCTGCTGGCACGAATCCGCGCCCTGGTCCGCAGAAACTCCACGGAGAAATCCGATGTACTCACTGTCGGCGACCTTTCGGTGGAACTCTCCACCAAGCGGGTTATGAGAGGAGGAAAGGAAATACTGCTCTCCGCCAAGGAGTTTAATCTGCTGGAAACTCTGATGCGCCATAAAGGCCGAGTTCTTTCCAGAGCTCAGCTGGAAAACCAGGTTTGGGATTTTGGCTTTGAGGGCAGCAGCAATATTGTGGATGTATATATTCGTTATCTGCGCCGGAAAGTGGACGACCCCTTTGAAAAAAAGCTGATTCATACTATCCGGGGCGCAGGATACGTTCTGAAGGAGGACTAGGGAAACGTCATGAGACACCTCTCCATCAAAGCCAGGGTTACACTCTGGTACACCACCTTTATGCTGATTTTTATGGCCGTGACAGTTTTCTGCCTTCTTCTCCTCTCCGACAGGGTCTCTCAGCGCCGTACCCGGGAGATCCTTTCCAACGTAGTCTCTGATGCGGTAAGAGATGTCCATTTCCGCTATGGCGAACTGGATACAGAAGATATGGACTTCTACCGGGATGGCGTTTCCATCTTTATCTATGATACCTCTGGCTATCTGCTGGCACCGCAGATTAATCTAGGCCTTCAGGCAGATTCTGTCCTTCAGGACCAGGTCATCCGCAGGGTGCAGGTAGGGGGTACTCCCCAGATGATTTATGACCTATATGCCGTCCAGGACAATACAGCCTTCTGGGTCCGAGGCGTTATCTCCATGGCCGAAGCGGATCTGGCCTTTGCCAGCATTCGGTATCTGGTGCTTCTGGGCATGCCGCTCTTCATTCTTCTTGCCGCCTTGGGAGGATTTGCTGTAACCAGAAGAGCTTTTGTTCCGGTAATCCAGATTGTGGAAGCAGCGGAACAAATTAACACTGGCACGGATTTAAGTCTTCGGATTCCCGAAGGCCAAAGAAAAGATGAGTTAAGCCGCCTGTCTCGGGCCATCAACCAGATGCTCTCCCGCCTTCAGGAATCCTTTGACCGGGAGCGCCGTTTTACTTCTGACGTCTCCCACGAGCTGAGGACCCCCCTTGCGGTAATTCGTTCCCAATGCGAGTATGCGCTGTCCCCGAATTCAGACTGCGCTCAGCGGGAAGAAGCCCTAGGCTCCATTCTTCGCCACACCAGAAGAATGACAGATATGATTTCCCAGCTTCTCCTGTTAAGCCGAGGTGAGAACGGTACCTTTCACCCCAATCTGGCCCAGGTGAATTTAAGCCGGCTGATTGCCATGGCAGCGATGGATTTAGAACCTGCAGCGGAAAGTGCGGGACTTACTATGGAGGCGGAAATTCAGCCCGATGTTTCCCTCTCCTGCGATGAGACGCTGATAATTCGGCTGATTACCAATCTGCTGGTCAATGCTATCCGCTATAATAAGCCCGGCGGGAAGATTCAGGTATCCCTGAAGATAGAGGAGGGATCGGACAGAACAAGCCCCGAAAACTCGTCTCAGAAGCAAAAAACAGCCATCCCTGTTGCCGTTATCCAGGTATCTGACACCGGCATCGGCATTCCAAAAGAAAAGCTGCCAAAAATCTGGGATCGTTTCTACCGGGCTGACCCTTCCAGAAGCAGCGAAGGCACAGGTCTTGGCCTTTCTATGGTCAGCTGGATTGCCCAAGTTCATGGTGGTTGGGTTCAGGCGGAGAGCATAGAAGGACACGGGAGCGTATTTACAGCGTTTCTTCCCCTGTCTCATTAATCCACTTCAAAAAAACCAGCTTTGGCACTTCTTTTTGCCAAGCTGGTTTTTATCTGTAATAGACCAATAGACCGTCTTACATAATTCTCACATTCTTGAGTGCCCCGGTCTTAGAGAACTGAGTCCACTCACACACATTGACTGCGTGATCCCCGATACGCTCCAAATACTTGGCAATCATCAGCAGATCAATGCCCTGGTCCGCCTGGTCGGGGGCAGCCTTCAACAGCTCGATTACCTCGTTCTTTACCTTGTTGAACAGTTCATCCACCTCATCGTCCTTCTTGATAATCTGAACTGCCGCGTCCATATCCCGCTCAATAAAAGCATCGATGGCGTTGTGGACCATCTGCTGGGCGCAGGCTGCCATTACCGGCAGGTGTTTGACGATGTGGTAGGCGTGGTCGCTCTTTAACCGCAGAATCAGCTCCGCAATGTCGGAAGCGTGGTCCCCGATGCGCTCCAAATCCGTCACCACCTTCAGGGCGGTGGACACCTGGCGCAGGTCCCCTGCCACCGGCTGCTGGCGCAAAATCAAGGAAAGGCAGCGGGATTCGATGGCACGCTCCATATCATTGACCGTCCTGTCCCCCTTGATAATCTCTTCCGCCATGGTAAAATTCTGGTCCTCAAAGGCAATAAAGGTCTGCTCAATGGCCGTCACCACCATATGGGCCATCTCTTTTAAATCTTTGTTTAACTCCTGAAGCTCATGTTCATATGTCACTCGAATGCTCATGATTCAATCCCTTTCGTTTTATAAACGCCCTGCTCCATCAGCCGAAACGTCCGGTAATATAGTCCTCGGTCCTCTTGTCCTTAGGTACGGTGAAGAGTTCGTCCGTGGGAGCGTACTCGATCACCTCTCCTACCAGGAAGAAGGCGGTGTAATCCGCAATACGGGTTGCCTGCTGCATGTTGTGGGTTACGATGGCAACGGTGTATTTTTCCTTCAGATCCCCCATCAGCTCCTCGATTTTCAGGGTGGAAATGGGGTCCAGGGCGGAGGTCGGCTCATCCATTAAGAGCACCTCCGGCTCCACTGCCAGGGCTCTGGCAATGCACAGACGCTGCTGCTGTCCGCCGGAGAGTCCCAGGGCGGATTTCTTCAGACGGTCGGAAACCTCATCCCAGAGCGCGGCCCCCTTTAAGCTCCGCTCCACGATCTCGTCCAGCTGAGCCTTGTTCTTGATGCCGTGGATCCTGGGGCCGTAGGCCACATTGTCGTAGATGCTCATGGGGAAGGGGTTGGGCTGCTGGAATACCATGCCGATTTTCTTGCGCAGCAGGGTGGTGTCCACCTGGGGATCATAGATGTCCTCCCCGTCCAGCAGAACGGTGCCGTCAATCCTCACATTGAGTACCAGGTCGTTCATGCGGTTTAAGGTTTTTAAGAAGGTAGACTTTCCGCAGCCGGAAGGCCCGATGAAAGCTGTGATTTTTTTCTCATACAAATCCAGATTAATATTCTTTAAAGCGTGATTCTCTCCATAGTACAGGTTCAAATTCTGCGCTGAGATCTTGGTCTTGTTCTCCACGTCGATTCTCCTTTTTCTAGCTGTTTTTCTCCACATCGAACTTGTGGGAAAGGAACTTGGCCAGTGCGTTAACTGCCAGTACGATCACCAGCAGCACAACCGCCACCGCAAATGCCTCATCATAGTTGGCCTTCTGCATGAACAGATACAGCTGGATGGTCAGGGTTCCGCCCGGTTCCAGGATTTTTCCGAAGAAGCTTTTGGGCAGATAGTATCCGCTTCCTGATGTAAACAGCAGGGCGGCAGATTCTCCTACAATACGTCCGATGGCCAGGATAACGCCGGTTACGATCCCGGGCATAGCGCTGGGCAACAGGATGGTGCGAATCATATACCACTTGGTCGCGCCGATTCCCAGTGCTCCGGAACGATAGCTGTCCGGAACGGTTTTTAATGCCTCCTGAGTGGTCCTGGTGATCAGGGGAAGGATCATCAGCGTCAAGGTCAGGGCGCCGGTAAGGATGGAATACTTAAAGCCCAGGGTATTTCCAAAAAACACCATTCCAAACAGGCCGAAGATGATGGAGGGAATACCGGACAGGGTTTCCGTTGTGAACTCGATGATGCGGACCACCCGGCCGGGCTTGGCATACTCGTTCAGATAAATGGCCGCCCCGACGCCGATCGGCGTGGCAATTAAGAGGGTGATGACCACAATGTACAATGTATTAACAATATTTCCCAGAATACCAAAGGTTCCCTTGGTAGCGCTGGTTACCGTGGTAAGAAAAGCCCAGCTTAGATGAGGGATTCCTCTTACAAAGACATATCCCATAATTCCGATCAGAATCGCGATGGAAAGGCCTGCGCAAAGATAGATCAAGCCTTTTAAGATCATGTCGGAAGTCCGGATCTGCCTGCCGTAGATGCTTCTCTTCACCTCAGAAAATTCATTGACCGGCACTGCGTAATTACTTGTCATCTCTGCTTACTCCTTTCTTCAGGATCCTGGTCAGGCTCACATTGATAATCATGATAAATGCGAAGAGCACCAGACCGATGGTAAAGAGCACTTCCCGGTGAAGTCCGGATGCGTATCCCATCTCCGCTACAATGGCGGTAGTCAGGAAGCGGACGGAGTTAAAGGGCAGCGGGAAGTTGACGGAACTTCCGGATACCAGGCTGATAGCCATAGCCTCGCCGATGGCTCTTCCGGTCCCCAGCACCACTGCGGTAATGATTCCGGACTTGGCCGCCGGGATAATGACATGGAAAATGGTTTGGATATGGGTAGCTCCCAGTGCCAGGGAAGCGCTCTTTAAATGAGCGGGAACTGCTCTCAGGGAGGTTTCGCTGATGTTGATTACCGTAGGCAGAATCATCAGCGCCAGAACCAAAACAGCGGAAATCAGATTGGCGCCTCCCGTAAATTGGTGGGTGGCAGAGCCTTTGAAAATAATCATTTCCAGCTTATACATTAAAGGATTTAAAATTAGGATTCCCAGAAGTCCATAAATTACGGAAGGAATTCCTGCAAGAAGCTCGATTGCCGGACGGACAACATTAGCTACCCTGGCAGGAGCTACCTCAGCCAGAAATACAGCGGTCATCACGCCGATTGGAACTCCGATTAAGATAGCCAGAAGGGTACCTACAATAGAAGTTAAAATAACAAACAGGATTCCAAAGCTTGGGTCAGCGGCAGCGGGTTTCCACACTGTTCCAAACAGAATGTCCAGAATACCTACTTTGAACAATGCGGGCGTTCCGCTGATAATCATATACAAGGTAATGGAAGCAACTGCCAGTACCGCAGCAAAACCGCACACGGTAAAGATTACCTGGGCTGCATGCTCAACAGCGGACTTGCTTCCGCGGTGGGAACGTATGGAAAATGTTTCCGAGCTCATGCAGAGACTCTCCTTTCTACTTGATCACATTCAATTCATCACTTTTTAAAAAATATGTCTTCTCTCGTTTTCGCCCGTCCTCGCTCCGGACTGCTCCGGGCTGGACGGGCGCTCTCTGTTTTGTCTGTTATTTTGTCAGTTCAATCCGTTTTTATTCCTGAGGAACGATCAGACCTACGGAGGTGATGATTTCCTTGCCCTCGTCGGTTCCAAGGAAGTCAAACAGAGCCTTGACCAGGTCGTTCTGCTCATCCACAGAGCCCTTGGTCGCCATTACGAAGGGACGGCTCAGGAAGTAATCTCCGGCCAGAATGGTCTCCTCAGAAGGAGCAACTCCCTCCAGGCTTACGGCCTTAACGGTGTCATCCAGTACATCCAGAGATACATATCCGATGGAACCAGGAGTAGAAGCAACCTTAGCCATTACAGCGCCGGTGCTGTCCAGCTCATTGCTGTATGCGCACTGGTCTTCGATTTCCAGCAGTTCCTCGAACGCGCTTCTGGTGCCGGAGCCGGCCTCACGTCCTACTACTACGATCGGAGCGTCTGCTCCGCCAACCTCGCTCCAGTTGGTTACGGTGCCGGTGTAAATATCGCTTAACTGCTGCTTGGTCAGGTCAGAAACCTCATTAGCGGGGTCAACTACAACGGCGATTCCATCGATCGCTACGATGTTCTCCACAATTCCGTTTGCCTTCTCCTCATCGGTCAGGTTTCTGGAAGCATTGCCGATATCAGCGGTTCCGTTGGTAACAGCCTCAATGCCTGCGCCGGATCCAACGAACTGGGGAGTAACGGTAACGCCCGGATATTTTGCCATGAAAGCCTCGCTCAGGGCATTTACGAACTTCTCCATGGAAGTGGAACCGACCATGCTGATGGAGCCGCTCAAGTCCTCTGCTGCTGCCTCCTCGCTGCCTGCCTCCGTCTCGGCTGCACTGCTGTCCGCCTCGGAAGCGGCCTCCGTTGCCGCTGCTGTAGTTGCCTCGCTGGAAGAACTGCTGCAGCCTGCCACAGCACCCATAGCCAGGATCGCTGTTCCCAGTAATGCAATTAATTTTTTGCTGTTCTTTCTCATGATACTTCATCCTCCATATGAAAATTTTTTATCATTTTTGATTTCTCTTGTTCGTTACAGCTTGGAGTATACAAAAAGTCGGGAAACTCTGAAAGCAAGTTATGGTATAGTTTTTGTAAAATCTAAGTAAAACCGAAACCGGTGCCATAAAGTTCTCAAAAAAAGCGGACCATGATTCCTCCACGCATCCTGCCAGGGGAACCATCGTCCGCATCTTCTTTCGATTTTCAGTTTTTCAGCCCGGTTTCAAAGATCTCCTCCACCGTCTCCAGGTATTCCTGCCCGCTTTTGGATTTCTTCAGCTTTTTGAGCAGACGGCTGTCCGCTCTGAAAAGCTCCTGCATGTAAGACCAGAGCTCCTTCATCTTAAAGAGGGCATTCCGCTCTTCTCCCATCATCTCCAGGTATCCTCTCCAGAGCAGATCATGAAATCTGCGCAGCCGGCTGATCTCTGCCGGCCTCTGCCCTGCAAGCTCTCCCGCCAGACCGGGATTCCGGATGAGCCCCCGGCCCAGCATGATCCGCTCCAGGCCCTGTCCCGGACAGAAGCGCTCCTTCAGCGCCTCCAGGTCCTTTGGAGAAAAAATATCCCCGTTGTAGCACACCGGAGCCCTGGACTCCGCGAGGGCCAGCCCGAACCACTCCAGCCGCGGCTTATTGCCGTAATAATCTTTCAGTACCCTGGGATGGACGATCAGCTCCTTCAGTGGAACACGGTTGTAAATCCGGAGCAGATTTTCAAACTCCCCCGGCTCCTCCACCCCTAGGCGGGTTTTCACGGAAAGCTCCATCCCCATTTCCTCAACTCCCTGGGACACCCTCAGAAGGAAGTCCTCCAGCTGCTCCGGCTCTCCCAGAAAGCCCGCTCCCTTTTTCTTGGCCGTTACCGTCCCGGAGGGACATCCCAGATTCAGGTTTACCTCCCGATAGCCCTCCTCCTTTAAGATCCCGCAGGTCTGCAGAAAATCTTCCCACCGGTTGGTGAGGATCTGCGGGACCACCCTCATTCCCCGGTTGTGCTCCGGCAGAATATCCCTGCGCTCCCTGGTGCTGATGGAAACAGACCTGGCTTCCGTTCCGCTGTTTCCCGTCTGCTTGGGGGCAATAAAAGGCGTAAAATACCGGTCCATAGGAGCAAAGCACTGATGATAGGCCTGACGGTAAATGTAGCCGGTAACGCCCTCCATGGGCGCCATGTAAAACAGTAGATCTTTCATCTTAAAAAATCCGGCGGCCAGCCACAAATTTTGCCTCCACCCGGCAGCTCTCGGACAGATAGATCATACGCTCCAGGCGCTCTGCCAGGGTAAGGGTTCTGGGACTTCTCAGGATAGAATCGTCCATGACCACCGCATCAAATTCAAAGCCCTTTTCCAGGCTTCCCACCTTTCCAAAGAAGGCTCCGCCTCCCCTGGTCCCCAGATAAAATGCCTCCTCCACCGTCAGGGGCTTTAAGGAATCATCCACCAGTCTCCAGCGCAGCTTGGAAGCCATGATGGCGTCCGCCATCCCGCGGAAGATGGAGGTGTGAACTCCTCCCGCCACATCGCTGCCCAATCCTACCTTCAGCCCTAAGTCCATGTACCGGCGCACCGGGGCAATACCGGAGGCCAGATTGGCGTTGGACTGGGCGCAGTGGGCCACAAACACGCCTCTCTCCTTCATCCGCTCCATTTCCTCCTCCGAGGACCAGACGCAGTGCGCCATAATAGCCGGATTCTCCCCGCCAAAAAGGCCGAAGCGGTCATACACATCCCCGTAAAACGCAGACCAGGGGCAAAGCTCCTTTACCATCCGGATCTCTCCCTGGTTCTCCGACAGGTGGGACTGAACCGGAAGACCTTTTTCCATTCCAATCTCCCCCAGCCCCTTTAACAGCTCATCGCTGCAGGAAGGCACAAACCGGGGAGTCAAAATGGGGGATACGTTTTCATACCGGCCCTCTGTCTCCTCCAGCCACAGCAGGGTCTCCTCCAGGGACTTCCGCGGGCTCTCCTCCGTCAGGCCCGGAGAACTGTTCCGGTCCATATTCACCTTTCCTACCCTGGAGATCAGGCCCGTCTCCTCCAGACAGTCCATGAGGATCTCTGTGGAGCGGCGGTGGATGGTGCCGAAGGCGCACACGCGGGTGGTGGCCCCCATCTTCAAATCCTCGGCGAAAATGGAATATCCCTCCCTGGCATATTCCTCATCTGCATACTTTTCCTCCTCGGGAAAGGTTCTGGTGTTCAGCCACTCCAAAAGCTCCAAATCCATTCCCAGGGAGCGAAAGCCGTACTGGGGCGCGTGGATATGAAGATCTGTAAGGCCGGGAATGATCAGATTCTGTCCAAAGTCCAGAACCGGCAGGTTCTGAAATTCCTCCGGGATCCGGGGAAATACCCCCTGGCTCACCCCGTCCAGGCATACTGCAAATCCCTGCTCCGTTGTCCGGATCTTCTCCGGGCCCTCACTGTAACAGATGTTTCCTTTGACGATAAAATTCTTCTCCTGCTTCATACATTACCTCATTCTGCGACAATTCAGAACAGCCTGAACCGTTCCTTCCTTTTTACTGAACTCTCTGACCGGTCATGGTCTGCTGCACGATGCGCTCCATCATGTCCCCGCTCAAAGCACCCGGCACATAGCCGAATACATTCCCATCCGAATCGATCATAAAGGTGGTGGGGAAGGCGCTGATGCCGTAAGCCATCAGGGTTTCTCCCGTAGTGTCCATCACGGTGGGGAAGGTGTAGCCGTTGTCCTCCAGAAACTGCGCCACTTCCTCCACCGTTCCGTCATTGTTGTAGGGATTCTCCCCGGTTTTCGGGTTGGCAACCCCCAGTACGATCAAATCCCCCTCATTGCTGCCGTACCGTTCATAGAGCGCCTGAATCTCCGGCATCTCACTCTGGCAGGGGCCGCACCAGGTCGCCCAGAAGTTGAGAAACACCGTCTTTCCTTTGTAGTCGGAAAGGGTGTGGGAATTGCCGTACTGGTCCGTCCAGGTAAAATCCGGGGCCGGTATCGCCTCCGGCTCCTCCTGGTCAGTGCTCTCCTCCACAGACTCCCGGGCTTTTGTCTCAGCGGATTCCTCATCCGGGCTCTCTTCTGCAGACTCCTCTGCCGGCTCCCCTGCGGACTCTTCCCCGGAGATGGAGCTTCCCCCTCCCAGGGAGGACAGATAGCTGGTGACGCCGTTCATATATCCGGTAAAGGTCATCACGCCCATGAGGATCATCAGGGCTCCGCCGATCCGCACCGTATACCGCACCACGCTCTGGTGGGTCTTAAAGAAGTCCAGCACCGTACCGGTAAACAGGCCCACTGCCAGAAACGGGATGACAAATCCCAGGGTATAAACTCCGATCAGCCAGAGCCCCTGCGCCTTCTGTCCCGCCGAGGAGACCATTAACAGCACGCTTCCCAGGGTGGGACCCACACAGGGGGTCCAGGCAAAGCTGAAGGTAAATCCCAGGATCAGGGCGGTAGCCGGATTCATGGACAGCTTTCCCAGCTGAAGAGGAAGGCGGTGCTCCCGCTCGATGGCTCCGATCTTTCCCAGGGCACCCAGCTGATATAGTCCAAAGGCAATCATGATCAGTCCGCTGATCCTGGCAAACCAGGTGCGGCTGTGGTTAAAAAAGCGGCCCAGAGCGGAAAAACCCAGGCCCAAAATTAAAAAGGCGCAGCTTATTCCCACCACAAAAAACAGGGTGTTGACCATCACCCGTTTTCTAGGATAGACGATCCGCCCGTTTTCGTCCGTCGTTCTGGCTCCTCCGGCCAGATATCCGATATAAAGCGGCACCAGCGGAAGCACACAGGGGGAGAAAAAGCTTAAAATTCCCTGGACAAACACCGTCAGTACCGGTACGCCGATCTCCAGTTGAAACCCCATATCCATCTCCTCTCTTCTTTTCCGCCGGGTCAGCTTCTGCGGATAAAATCACTGCCGCATTTGGGACAGTGGATGCTTACCTTCCCATGCCCCCTCGGAATGCGCACCTTCTGGCCGCATTTGGGGCAGCGAAAGATCTTATACTTTCTGGCCTCGTCCGCCTTGAAGCGGAAACCTTTAAAAAACTGGCTGACCTTAAACAGCAGGCTTTCAAAGGCCTGGTTTTCCTGGAAACGCCGGTTGATATTCCGTGAAAGGATGCGGAAATACATATACACAATCCCCGCAACCGCCAGGATTTCCAGGATAAATGAATGAAAAAATATGTTCAGGATCAAAAGGATCAGGATCCCGTACATGAAATAACGGTTCATCTGGTCCATTCCATAACGGCCGATCATAAATCGTCTCAGCCTGTCCTTCCAGTCGGACATTCTCATCACCTCTGCTACATTATATCATGGCATTGTTTTTTGTCAATTTTATACCGTTTTTCATAGACGTAACAGCAATGGGACCGTCATCAAAAAGCCGGAAAGTCTTCTCCAAAAAGGAGGGGACCTTTCCGGCTTTTTCCGTTGTCCGGCTGCTATTTAAAATTATATTCCGTGACGATCTTCTCCCGGTTCCCGGTTACATCGGTATAGTATTCATAAAGGCAGATCCCCAGGAAGGAACCGGAAATATTCCATACATTCCGGTATCCGCGGCCCTGAAGGGCCATAACCGCATTGTAGCTTCTCTGTCCTGAACGGCAGTGTACATAGACCGGACGATCCCTGGGGATTTCATCGATCCTCTCCCTCAGCTGGCTTAACGGAATGTTGACCGCATTGATCAGATGTCCGGCCTTATACTCATTTTCCTCCCGGACGTCCACAATAAATGCCTTCTCCTCCACCAGCTGCCGCACCTTGGACACCGGTACCTGGCGGTAATATCCGTTCAGCAGGTTGGAGGCCACCAGCCCCGCCTGGTTTACCACATCCCTTGCAGTTGCAAATACGGGGGAATAGCAGAGCTCCAGCTCCTTTAAATCCTCAACCGTGCCGTTCATGGCAATGAGGGCCGCCGCCACATCGACCCGTTTGTCCACATTCCCTTTTCCGATGGCCTGGGCTCCCAGGATTTTTCCGGTGGGTACCTGGAACAGGAGCTTGAAATGCATAGGAGCGCTCTGGGGCATGATTCCCACCTTGTCGCTTGGAATCACATAGGCGAAATCGTAGGGGATCTGGGCCTTCCGGGCCGTTTTCTCATTTAATCCGGTGGCTGCGATATTCAGGTCAAACACCCGGATGGCGCAGGAACCGATTACCCCTCTGTTGGCGCAGGGCATCCCGTACATGGAATCCGCCGCCGCCCGGGCCTGCCGGAGCGCCGGACCTGCCAGAGCCAGACGCCCTGGCTTCTGGGTCAGCCGATCGAATACCTCGATGGCGTCCCCAACAGCGTAAATATTCTCATCGCTGGTCCGGTAATTGTGGTCCACCTTGATGCCGCCGGTCTCCCCGATTTCAAGCCCTGCCTGGCGGGCAAGACTGGTTTCCGGGGCCACGCCGATGGCCAAAACCACCGCCTGGGCCGGCACCATCCGTCCGGAAGCCAAAAGGACCTGACTGCCGTCAATCTCCTTTACCCCGTCCCCAACAATCACCTGCACGCCGTGGTCCATCATCTCCTTCTGGACCATCTGGACCATATCGTAATCCAAAGGCGCCAGGATCTGGTCCATGGCCTCAATGACCGTAACCTGCTTTCCCAGCTTTCTTAAATTTTCCGCTGTCTCTATCCCAATAAATCCGCCTCCGATTACTGCCACATCCCGGATTTCATCGGAAGCCACCCCGTCCTTCAGATGGATGATGTCCACCACATTCCGGATGGTGTAAACATCGGGCCTGTCCGCCCCCTTTATGCTCTTTGGCCGTATGGGAGCAGCTCCGGGAGCCAGAACCAGGAAATCATAGGGCTCCTCTTTTATCGTTCCGGTGCTGATGTCTTTTACCTCGATGGTCTTCTTCTCCCGGTGGATGGCCGTCACCTCCTGGTTCACTCTGGCGTCAATATCGTAGGACTTCTTGAATTTTTCCGGAGACATCATGATCAGCGCATCGCTGTCCGCCACCGTTCCGGAAAGGTAGTAAGGAAGGGAACAGTTGGAAAAGGATACATGAGGCCCTTTTTCAAACATGATAATCTCCGCCTGAGCGTCAATCCTCCTGGCTCTGGCGGCCACGGACGCTCCTCCTGCCACTCCTCCTACAATTAAAATACGTTTTCCCATTGTAAAACCCTCCTAACACTTTTTGATATTCTATACATGAAATTTCCAAATCCCATATCCCTGCCGCCTTGCCGAGTCATATACCGGCCGCATATTCTGATCCAGGATCTGGCAGAATTGCTCTTTTGAATTCCCCGGCCGGTACAACTCCTGACTGGCCCAGATCGAATGCAGATTATCCCTAAAGCAGGATTTAAAAATCCTGTGGATCTGCGGATCGCTGCTGATCATAGTGTAAAGAATATACTGGTTCTCCGCAAACCGTTTAAAAAAAGGCTCCCACCTTGGCAAATGATTACTCTTTGCTGCGTTTAGCCCCGGATCTGCCGGCATCAGATTCCAAAGTTCATCATTCATTACAAAAGACCAGGGTACAAAATGGTCCACCGCATACCGTTCCATTTGTATCGGTTTTTCCGTATAAACATCCCTTATGGTTTTCAGGGACATTATGCCGTTCCAGAGCTTCCGCACATGCCCCAGCCTTCGCATCTTGTCATCCAGAGGAGCCAGTTTGTACACCAGCCCCGGCACCTCCGGATTGTTCATCTGAAGCCATTTGACCTTTTCATTTTGAATCCATCCGAGGATCGGGACCATGTGCTCCCGGATCATGCCTGCCCAGAAATGGTTGACATGAACTTCCCTCTTCAAGCCGCCGCTTGTCCCCAGGGTATATGGGAGGGGCTCCACCTCACGGTCAAACCTGGAAATATACGAAACCATCCAGCCAGTATCTTTCCACCTGACGCTTTCTTCTCCCCGGTCAAAAAAGCCTGCCAGAGCCCGGTATGGGACCATATGGGTCAGCTGAACTTTATATGCCCTGACTCGATCATTGTTCTGGTAAATTGCATTCTTAATTTCCATCTTGGAAGCGTTAGCCGGAAGACCACTGAGCTTTGCCAGCTGCTGGACCGCCCGCTCCAGGCCATCTCTCACCTGTCCGGACTGGATGCCGCTTAAATGGATATGAAACTGACAGACCGAGTACCAGGCATTGGCCATCATCTCATCAATCACCTGTTCGATGCAGAGTTCCTCTGCTCCCTCCGAAATCAGAATGACCAAAGCCTCCAGGTCCAGACCGCTGCGATACGCATTCTCCATTTTTCATTCCCCCAGGCCGGCCCTTCTTGCCGCCTCCTCCAGCGCCTTCAGGTCCTCTTTGCCGGGGTGGCTTAATGCCCGGTCAAAATTTTCAATCATCCCCTCCAGTCCAGGCATGTGGTCCGGCTGTGCCATCATTTTCACATAGCGCTCCCGGACAGAATACGGCATCTTTCCCTGACACATGTAGGTGCCGATCACCCTGCAGCCCGGCCCCAGATTTTCCTTTACGGACGATAAAATGCGCTCAAAATATTCCCCGCTTCCGCCAAATCCCGCGGTCCCGAAAAGAAATACCTCTTTATTCCGGAGTTTTCCCAAAAACTCCTTCATTTCTCCATCGCAGTTTCCCTTGTCAGTCCAGAAGCCTGCACAGATCCGCTCTGCCTGTAAAGCGGCCTCATCCGGTCCGCCGAAATAGAGGAGCTCTTTTTGGGAAATACAGGACCGGAGCGTCCCTGCCAGCTCTCTGGTATTTCCCGTCCTGCTGCTGTAAACAACCGCACATGTCATATCATTCACCTTCCCTCATCATAGATGCAGCCGGTTCCCTTATGCGCCATAAGGCCGCCCAGACATTTCCGGTTGCAGCGGATGCATCTGCGGATTTCCTGCCTTCTGTTTTCCATTACTTTTTTCGGCCACTGCGGGTCAGCCAGAAGCTGACGGCTCATGGCAGCGCAGGTAATAGAACCGTTCCTGAGCTGTTCCTCCACAAAATCCGGGTCTGTCAGCCCTCCTACCCCGCAGATGGGTCTGGACGTCCAGCGGCGCACCTGGCTGCAGAATTTCAGGAAGCAGCCCTCATTTGAAAAATAAGGATGGCCGGCCGGCGGTATGGTATCCTCCAGCCTGGAATGGTTGGCCAGAGTCACATGATAGCTGGTCACTCCTGCCTCCTCCAGCAAGGGCACGAATATTTCCAGCTCCTCCTCCAATACGCCGGCGTTTCCATAGTGGGGGTTCTCCTGCCGGACCGCCAGCTTATAATCAATGGGAATCTGCGGCAGCCGGCTGCGCACCGCCCGGACGGCTTCCAGGGCGAAACGGGCACGTTTTTCCGTACTTCCCCCGTATTCATCCCGGCGATGGTTATAGACCGGGGAACTGAAGCTGCCGCACATGCGGTCCCCGTGAATCTGCACCATATCAAATCCTGCCTCCGCCGCCAGCACAGCCGCTTCCCCATAGGCCCCGGTGATGCTCCTTACCTGTTCTGCCGGCATCCGGGTAATATAAGGTCCCACCCCCTGATTCAGGCGGTTCCTTACCTCATCCATGGATATTTTGCCTGCCCGAAGCTCAGGCATCAGAGAAGCCATCAGTTCCAGATCCGTATCCGGCTGATGGAGCTGGGCGCATATCAGGCAGTCCTCCCTATGGACAATCTCCGCCAGCTCCTTATAGAAGGCAAATCCTTCCTCCTCAAAAAGCGACTGTTCAAAAGGGCTTTTTCTTACCGGAACATCCCCCACGATGATCATGGCGCATCCCCCGGCGGCAATCTCCCGCATTCGTTCAAAATACGCCTCTTTCGGCAGTCCAAAGGTAGTAGGCGCAAAAATCATTCTGTTTTTCAGGCGGATTCCGCCGTAATCCACCGCACTGTTGATGTACTGTTCCATTTTGTCCCTCCATCCGAAACATCCGGCATACCCTTTTACAGAAGCTCGATCAAAGCTTCCACATCCTCCATCTTTGTTGCCCAGCTGGTTGCAAAACGGACTACCGTGTGGTTTTCATCCTGCTTTTCCCAGAAGCTGAATTTCACCTGAGCGGACAGCTCCTCCAGCCTGCGGTTCTCCAGCACCACGAAAATCTGGTTGGTGGGGGACTTCAGATACAGCTCATACCCCTTATCCTCCAGGGCTTTCTGAAGCCGCTCTGCCGTCCGGATGGCATTTTCACTGATTTTTAAATACAGATCATCGGTGAAAAGGGCATCAAACTGCACGCCCAGCAGCCTGCCTTTGGCCAAAAGGGCTCCCTGCTGCTTCACCATGGTTCCGAAATGGGCAGGAGCCTTTTGGGGAAAGACCACTGCCTCCCCGCACAGGGCCCCCACCTTGGTTCCTCCGATATAAAAGACATCTGCCAGCCGGGCCAAATCTTTCAGTCCAAGATCAGACCGTGAACTTGCAAGTCCATACCCCAGCCGGGCCCCATCTATAAAAAGCGGAAGCTTGTACTGCCGGCAGATACCGGAAATCTCCTCCAGCTCCTGTCTGCTGTAGAGAGTTCCCAGCTCTGTGGGATGGGAAATATATACCATTCCGGGAAATACCATATGGTCATGGGTTTCATCCCCGTAAAAAGTCTCCAAAAAATTTTTAAGGTCCGTGCCCGAAATCTTTCCTTCCCTCTGGGGCAGGGTCAGCACCTTATGACCGGTATACTCGATGGCGCCCGCCTCGTGGATGTTCACATGGCCGGTCTGAGCCGCCACAACTCCCTCATACCGTTTCAGCATGGAGCCGATCACCACCGCATTGGTCTGGGTACCTCCAACCAGAAAATAGACCTCTCCATCCGGGCAGCCGCAGGCTTTACGAATCTTCTCCTTTGCCTGACTGCAATAGGGGTCCGTTCCATATCCTGACAGCTGCTCCATATTGGTCTCCGTCAGATGCGCCAGAACTGCCGGATGGGCACCCTCCCCATAATCATTTTCAAAAAACAGCATGTTGCGCCCTCTCTTTCTTACTGCGCGGCCCGCCAGGACCTGCAATTGCATTTATCATAAATGTATCAGTTTTCCGGTATGCTTGTCAATCTCACTTTTGTTTTTGCGATCATGCAAAAATACCGATGCAGCCAGAAAAGCTCACCGGCCGGGAGAAATAAAACAAAAAAGCTGCAAACCAGCAAAAATGGCTTGCAGCAATGCTTTCTGGCGTCCGCGAGGTGATTCGAACACCCGACCTACCGCTTAGGAGTTCGCCCCAGTTTGCTAATCGCTTCGTAACCAAACACAAGAAAACCCAAGCGTTTACAGACTTTTTTCGTGTTTCATTCTCATCCATTCAAAAGGGTTTTATAGCTAAAATAACCTCTTTTTTTGCCTTCTGATTGGCAAGGAATTAGCAGAGCGCGCCGAAAAAGTTGATTGTTACACTGTAAAATATTATAAAGCTAAGACAAAGAAAAAGCAAGGTGGCTAAGTGAACCAAACCTTGCTTTTCTTCTCCTGTTATAAGGATTTTGCCAGCGTTTTCAGCAGTGCGGC
>DWYS01000011.1 GCA_019118585.1 Candidatus Enterocloster faecavium
AAGGATATGGACGAGTTCTTCGCTGAGAAGTGGGAGAAGGACCCCTCCATGACCGTAAAGGAAGCTCTGGCTTCCCAGATTGCCGTAATCGGCGAGAACATGAACATCCGTCGTTTTGAGCAGGTATGTGAGGAGAACGGTTTTGTTGCTTCCTACATCCACGCAGGCGGAAAGATTGGCGTTCTGGTAGACGTTGAGACCGATGTGGTAAACGACGCGGTTAAAGAGATGGCCAGAAACGTTGCTATGCAGGCAGCTGCATTAAAGCCCATGTTCACCAACCGCGACGAGATCAGCCCCGAGTTCATCGAGCATGAGAAGTCCATCCTGATGGCTCAGATCCAGAATGATCCCAAGGAAGCTTCCAAGCCTGAGAAGGTAATCCAGGGCATGATTAACGGACGCATCAACAAGGAGATGAAGGAGTTCTGCCTGTTAGACCAGGTATATGTAAAGGCTGAGGACGGCAAGCAGTCCGTAGCCCAGTACGTTGCTCAGGTTGCCAAGGAGAACGGTGCCAACATCAAGATTAAGAAGTTCGTTCGCTTCGAGACCGGCGAAGGCATGGAGAAGAAGAATGAGGACTTTGCGGCTGAGGTTGCAAAGCAGATGGGAATGTAATCCCCAATTTTATAAAGACGTAAAAAGCGCTGGAGACCGCATGTTTCCAGCGTTTTTTGCGTCTTTGAAATGCTTGAAGCCATACGGCTATTCGTGTATAATAATCTCCATCAATGTTTTATCAGGAAGAAATACCGTCAGAGGAGGAATGGCTTATGCTGTTAAGGCAGATGAGATATTTTGTGGCTGTGATCGACTGCAACAGTTTTACAGAGGCAGCGGAACAGTGCTATATTTCTCAATCTGCGATTTCTCAGCAGATTCAGGCAATGGAAAAAGAACTGGGAGTTGAACTGATCCATCGGGGAAACCGCCGTTTTACCATAACGCCGACGGGTCAATACTTTTATTCTCACTGTAAAGCGATCCTGGAGCAGGTGGACGAGCTGATCCGGGAAACGAAGCGCCTTGGAACGGATCATGAATTACAGCTGCGCATCGGGTATCTGCGGTGCTACAGCGGGATGGAACTCTATCAGGCCATTGAAGAATTCTCAAAAATATACCCGGAAGCAGCCATCAATATTGTAAACGGAACTCATGAAGAACTTTATGATCTGCTTCGTTTCGGGGGCGTGGACCTGATACTGAGCGACCAGCGCAGAGCATTTTCTGATACCTATATGAATTTTGAACTGATGAAATGCGGGTGCTATGCGGAGCTTTCAGTCCATAATCCTCTCAGCAAACAGGAATCTGTTCAAATTGAGGAACTGAGGCGTACTCCCTGCATACTGATCACTTCACGGGAACAGCAGAATGCGGAACAGGAATATTATCAAAATACACTGGGATTTGGAGGCAGTTATCTGTTTGCGGACAATTTGGAAGAAGGACGGCTGTTGGTGCTAAGCAATCGGGGCTTTCTGCCGATTGAAAGCGTGGGAACGCTTCCGCCGGAAAGAACTTCTATCCGAAGGCTGCCGATCTGCCAGAAAGATCGGCAGATCATGCGGAATTACTGCGCATTCTGGAGAAAGGACCAGACAAATTATTACATTGAAGAATTTGCGAATATTCTGCATAAGCTCATGACCGGAGAAAATTAAATCGTTTTTTTGAAAAGCAGGCGGACTGAAAAAACGCCTGCTTTTCACATAAGCTGTGCTAATGGAATAGGCCCGGAATTCAAATTGAAAGAAAGAGTATGGGGAACTAAAATAAAACGTAGGTCATATCGATCCGTTTTCGATAATTTCAATATGGAAAAGAGGGCATGTGTATGGAGAACAGAATTCTGGGAACCGATTTAGTGGTGTCGGCCATTGATTTGGGCTGCATGGGAATGACCCATGCTTCCGATGCGCCGGCAGATGTGAAGGAAATGACAGAACTGCTGGCTGAAGCTGTGGATATGGGGTATACGATGTTTGATACGGCAGAGTGCTATACCGGGATCAATCCGGACGGCAGCACTGCTTATAATGAGGAACTGGTAGGCGCAGCGCTCAAGCCATATCGGGATAAAATTGTCCTTGCCACAAAATGCGGCGTGAAACATATGGGAGACCACCTGGAGATGGACAGCAGCAGAGCAACGATACGCAAGTCTGTAGAAGGGAGTCTGCGTAAACTTCAGACCGACCATATTGACCTGTATTATCAGCACAGGATCGATCCAAAGGTAACGCCGGAAGAAGTGGCAGAAACGATGAAAGAGCTGATTCAGGAAGGAAAGATCACGCACTGGGGGATTTCGGAAGCGAATGAAGACTACCTGCGCCGGGCCGATGCGGTGTGCCATGTGACCGCCATTCAAAACCGGTTAAGCATGATGTATCGGGATTATGAGAAACTCTTCCCGGTGCTGGAGGAACGGAAGATTGGTTTTGTGGCATTCAGCCCGCTGGCCAATGGGTTCCTCACAGCCTGCTATCGTGACACCTCGAAGTTTGAACACAGTCCAGCGGATTTCCGCAGTACCATGCCTCAGTTCAGCGAGCAGGCTGTGGCGCAGAATGCGGATTTGCTGGCGCTTATTGAAAATACGGCCTGCGAAAAGAATGCCTCTCCGGCACAGATTTCTCTTGCCTGGATGCTTGGGAAACGACCCTATATTGTGCCGATTCCCGGCTCCCGTAAGGAGAGCCGTATCCGGGAGAATTTAAAGGCTGCGGAGATCAAGCTGACCAAAGAAGAAGTGAAAAAGATCGATGATGCACTGGATCAGATGACGATGTCAGAAGTATTTGGCGGTCATCATTCGAACTGAGAAAGGAGAGAGTACTATGACACAGGAACGAAACGTGGACTTTGGATTTGGGTGCATGCGCCTGCCGGTGCTGCAGGCTGACCGGCCGGATTCTTTCGACTACGGAAAGATCAACCGGCTTTTCGATGCCTTTCTTGAAAAAGGATTTACCTATTTTGACACTGCCTACACTTACCACGGATACCATGCAGAGGAGGCGGTGCGCAGGGCGCTGGTGGAGCGGCATCCCAGGGACAGCTTTCAGCTGGTGACGAAGCTCCCCCTGAGAGATTTTAAGGATGCGGAAGATATGGAACGCATTTTCAATGAGCAGCTTGCACACTGCGGTGTGGAGTATTTTGATTATTATCTTCTGCACAACATGGGAACCAATGTCTATGAAAAATGCAAAAAGTATGATGCGTTCGGGTTTGTGGCCCGGAAGAAGGCCGAGGGAAAGATCCGTCAGGTGGGAATGTCTTTTCATGATATGCCGGAGCTGCTGGACGAGATCCTCAGCCGGTATGGAGATGTGCTGGACTTTATCCAGCTGCAGATCAACTATGTGGACTGGGAGCAGCCCAATGTTCAGTCCCGCCGATGCCTGGAGGTGGCAGGAAAGTATGGAAAGCCGGTCACCGTGATGGAGCCCTGCAAGGGAGGCACTCTGGTGAACCTGCCGGAGGAGGCAGAGGCGCTGCTGAAAGCACAGCGTCCTGAGGCCTCCAATGCTTCCTGGGCCCTGCGCTTTGCCGCCAGCCAGGAGGGCGTGAACCGGGTGCTTTCCGGCATGAACAGCATGGAACAGGTAGAGGATAATACAAACACTTTCCTGCATTTTGAACCGATCACGCCGGAAGAACAGAAAGTCATCGATCAGGTTACGGAGATCATCGAAAAGAATACCCCGATTCCGTGTACGGCCTGCGCCTATTGTACCCACGGCTGTCCGAAGAACATCGCCATCCCTCAGTATTTCGCGCTGTATAACAGTATCTCCCGCACCACAGGCAGCTTTTCCAGCCAGGCGGTATATTACAACAATATTTCCCTGAAGCATGGCAAGGCCAGTGACTGCATCGGCTGCGGACAGTGTGAAAAGGCATGTCCTCAGCATCTGCCAATCCGGCAGTACCTGAAAGATGTGGCAGGTAAGTTTGAGGCAGGAACGTCCTTCCCCACCAGAAAGTAAGTGCGGCATGGAAAAATTAGGATTTGGCTTTATGCGCCTGCCCTTCAAGGGCGATGAGGTGGATATTGAGCTGGTCAAACGGTATCCCAGGGAGCGCTATGTGTTTACCATCAAGCTTTTCAATGAATTTATGCACAGCGAGGAGGAGCAGGCCAAAGTATAGGGGAGCTCCCCTATATTTTTTTGCATAAAAACAGGGGGATACGCGGAGAAGTCCCAATCCAATGAAAAGAGGTGTAAAAGGCTGTTTCAGGTATATTTGACAAACCGGGCTATGGAACGCCAGGAACTAAGGCTTCCGGCATCCAAGGAGGAGATCAGGGCCGTTTATAAAACATTAAAGGAAAAGAAACCGGCCGGGAGACTGTTGCAGATGACAGAAAGAGATCAGGAGATATTTGAAGCTGCGGCAGAGCTTGAGGAGAAGCCGTCCCTCACAGACCTGATCAACCTCTCCTATAACCTGGACTGTTATACCTTTTATCCGGATATTTTTACCGTGGAGGAACCTGAAAAATCGATTTTGCGGAATGAAAACGAAGGGATGCCGGATGAATGCCAAGGGCCCAGGAAATGGGGCGGGGAACTATCACATCGGACTGCTGCCGGATGTGCTGCAAAACATGGTTATGTGGTAAAGAACGAAACCGCGATCATTCCTTTGTATGACGGAAAAAATTTTCCCGACCTCCAGGCCATGTTACCGGATTTTACGGATAAAAGGGAAACCATGCGTTTTTCAGCCCTTTGACCGCCCATTGCTATGGAAAGTATCGATCCAACGAAAAAACAGAGTATGAAGAATGCCCGGTGAGCTGGGATGGCTACATGCTGGTCCCTTATTAGGAAACCATTCGAAAAGCCCTGAGCAGGGAATGCAGATGGCTGAGAAAAGCGGATTGCCAAAAGAGGTGATAGCCTTGAAAACGCTGGATTTTAGCGGGGATTTCTTTTATGCCATCCGGGGCGATTGGCAGGGAATTGAAAGGAACTTTCCAAAGGCCAATGCGCGGTCCGCTTGGTTAGGATTGAAAACGAGGAGGGTCCCGATATGGATAAAAAGAGATTTATGAGATGGTCATCCAGGAGATGACGGAAAATGCGCTGGAGCAGCGCAGGACGTCATGCAGTGAAGAGGAGCAGAAGCTCTATCGTGAAGTTGGAATATTGTCTGAAAACGTGCGGAACGTGTTGGAAAAACGTTTGCCGGAAGAACGGCAGGCAGTAGATGACTACATCACGACAACAAACAGGATTGCACAGCATGAATGTGAGTATCTCTATGTGCAGGGAGCAAAGGACTGTGTGGAGATGCTGAAAAAGTTGGGTGTGCTGTAAAAATAGTTTCAGAGATATCCATAGGGTTATTTAGTTTTAGGAGTGAGTCGGTCATATTGAATGACCCTTTCACCGGTGCTGACTGTAATTTTTTCCTTGAAGAGTCACGTAAACTGCGGCTGCCCAACGGTATAATCTTTCTTGTCTTTGGGAAAGAAGGAACGGCAGAAGAACAAACCGGAATCTCCTTTCTCTTCAATGAAAATATAAATGTCATTCCCCGAAAAAGGAGTAGACAGGAGGTAGTCTGCTTCGATTAGGGAAGTTTGAATTCAATGGTAAGTTCTACGGATTTTCCCTTCCGTCCAATGATGATGTGATATTGAGTGTCCAAAAGGGAACGAAAGCCCTCGGCGGTATTTCTTAGCTTATCATCTGCCTGCAGTTCCATAAATGGTCTCTCCTGGTGAATCTGGATAATAGTAAAAAAACCGTCCTGCTTTGACGCAAGACGGTTTTCAGCATTTTCTTTCGGTCGGAACCTACTCCGGTTTGAGGTTGCTGCTTAACCCCTACTGAAAGCTCCGCATAACAAGGCATTCCGGTACGCTGTTAT
>DWYS01000138.1 GCA_019118585.1 Candidatus Enterocloster faecavium
AATTTTACCACAAATGGATGCTCTTTTTTCATTCACTTGATAGGTGAAAAGCAATATTCAGTTAAAATACAGTAACTATGTGGCTTTCAGCCACATTCGTGGCAAAGTCGTGAATAATTCAGGATTAATATCCATTTTTAAGGGCTCCTTGTGTAAACGGTAATTAATGGCTATCATAGCATGATTAGCCCTGGAATGCAAAGAAATTTTTTGAAAGGAAACAAAGCAATGGAACACGATTTTTATCAGATGTATCTGGAGGAATTGGAAGCAGTTCCTCCCATGACGCAGGAAGAAAAGAGCGAGCTGCTAAAGCAGACGGCTGAAGGCAGCGAGACGGCCAGAAAGCGCCTGGTGGAGGGCAGCCTCAGAGAGATGACCCGCCTCATTGAAGAGTTCCGGGACAGGGAGCTGCCGATGTCGGATCTGATTCAGGAGGCCAATACGGCTCTGATGCTGGCTGCCGTGGAGTATGACGGAGAGCGGGACTGGGACGAGCTGCTAAAAGAGCGGGTGCACGAAGCGGTAAAGCTGGCTCTGGAAGAGCAGAGTCAGGAGCTGGAGATTGAGGAAAACATGGCTGCCAGAGTAAATGTGCTTCAGACGGTGTCCGGCGTGATGGCAAAGGAGCTGGGACGTGAGGCCACTTTGGAGGAACTGGCGGACCGGATGAAGATGTCCCAGGAGGAAGTGAAAGACCTGATGAAGCTGGCACTGGACGCCCTCACCGTCAGCGGAGAGGGCGCAGTGGCCAAAGGACCGTCTGATTAACGGTACAGCTTTTTGTGTTCATAAACGGGCTCTGAGGTCAGCTCAACCCCAAGCTTGTGGAAGATCTTGATGTCCACATCCGACAGCATGACGGAGGTGTGGACCTGGCATCCGCGAAGTCTGGGAAGCTGGTCCAGGGCCTTTTTTGCAATGGGGTCTGTTGCGGCGCTCATGGAGAGGGCAATGAGAACCTCATCGGTGTGGAGCCTGGGGTTATGTCCTCCCAGATAGCAGGTTTTTAAGGTCTGGATGGGCTCAATGGCGGAGGGCGCGATCAAATGCTGGTCATGGGGGATATCGCCCAGAACCTTGATGGCATTTAAGAGCACGGCAGCGGAGGCACCCAGCAGATTGCTGGTTTTTCCGGTGACAATGGTGCCGTCGGCCAGCTCCATGGCGGCGGCGGGAGCGGAAAGCTTTTTGGCCCGCTCCAGGCAGGGAGTGACAACAGGGCGCATCTGGGGCGTGATCTTGGCCTGCTTCATCAGCAGTTCAATCTTGTAAACCTCATCGGAAGACCCTTCCTCTTTGGCCAGGCGGTTCAGGGACTGATAATAGCGGCGGATAATCTCCTGGCAGGAGGCCTCCTGGCATACCGCATCGTCCACGATGCACATGCCCGCCATATTGACGCCCATGTCGGTAGGAGATTTGTAGGGGCTTGTTCCGTAGATGCCCTCAAAAATAGCATTGAGTACCGGGAAAATGTCCACATCCCGATTGTAGTTGACCGCAGTCTTTCCGTAGGCTTCCAGATGGAAGGGGTCGATCATGTTCACATCGTTCAAATCTGCGGTAGCTGCCTCGTAGGCCAGATTGACCGGATGCTTTAAGGGCAGGTTCCAGATCGGGAAGGTCTCAAACTTCGCGTATCCTGCCTTGATGCCCCGCTTGTTTTCATGGTAAAGCTGGGACAGACAGGTGGCCATCTTGCCGCTTCCGGGACCGGGGGCAGTTACAATTACCAGCGGGCGGGTGGTCTCGATATAGTCATTTTTCCCGTATCCTTCATCGCTGACGATCAGGGAAACATTGCTTGGATATCCCTCAATGGAGTAGTGGCGGTAAACCCGGATCCCCATGTGCTCCAGCTTGGACTTGAACTGGTCGGCGCTGGCCTGGCCGCTGTACTGGGTGATGACCACGCTTCCCACATAGAGACCTTTGTCCTGAAAGGACTGGATCAGACGGAGTACATCCACATCGTAAGTGATGCCCAGATCCTGGCGGACCTTGTTCTTCTCAATATCCGCAGCGCTGATGGCGATGATGATTTCCGACTGGTCCGCAAGCTGTAAGAGCATCCGAAGCTTGCTGTCCGGGGCAAATCCCGGAAGGACCCGGGAAGCGTGATAATCATCGAACAGTTTTCCGCCGAATTCCAAATACAGCTTATCGCCGAAGGCTTCGATGCGCTGGCGGATGTGCTCCGACTGCATCTTCAGGTACTTTTCATTATCAAATCCAATTTTCATGTCTTTTGTGGTTCCTCTCTATTTAGAAATATTAGTGAAATAGCACATATAGATTTAGTATATCATAAGTATGGAGGGGATGCCAAGAAGGGATTGCATATTCTTCCATTTTACGGTAGAATGAAGTCAGTTAATTTCAGAAAAAATGGAGGAACTATTGATGAATAGAATCAAGGGGAACGTAATTGTAGGACAGTCCGGCGGTCCGACAGCAGTGATCAACTCCAGTCTGGCCGGTGTCTACAAGACAGCCAAGGACCGCGGAGCGGCTAAGGTCTACGGCATGCTTCATGGAATCCAGGGATTATTGGAGGAGCAGTACGTAGACTTGTCCAGGCATATTACATCAGACCTGGATATTGAGCTGTTAAAGAGAACCCCGTCGGCTTATCTGGGTTCCTGCCGTTTTAAATTGCCGGAAATCAGCCAGGACCGGGAGATTTACGATAAGATTTTTCGGATCCTGGAAAAGCTGGAAGTCGGATATTTCTTTTATATCGGCGGTAATGATTCCATGGATACCATCAAGAAGCTGTCGGATTATTCCCTTTTAAACGGCAGCCCCATCCGTTTTATGGGCGTCCCCAAGACCATTGATAACGATCTGGCGGCCACGGACCACACGCCCGGCTATGGCAGCGCAGCAAAATACATCGGTTCTATTACGAAGGAAGTCATCCGGGACGGGCTGGTTTATGACCAGCAGAGTGTGACCATTCTGGAAATTATGGGGAGAAATGCCGGCTGGCTGACAGGAGCCGCGGCCCTGGCCAGGTGCGAGGACTGCGAGGGCCCGGATATGATCTTCCTGCCGGAAGTTACCTTTGATGTGGACCGGTTTATAGCTCAGATTGCCCGGCTGCATGAAAAGAAAAAGTCCGTGGTGGTGGCGGTTTCCGAGGGCGTGAAGCTGGCGGACGGCCGGTATGTATGTGAACTGACCGAGGGCATTCATTATGTGGACCCCTTCGGGCATAAACAGCTGACGGGAACGGCCCGCTATCTGGCGGAAAAGATTAACCGGGATGTGGGCTGCAAGACAAGAGCCATTGAGTTCAACACCCTTCAGCGCTGCGCTTCCCACATTGTCTCCAGGGTGGATATCACCGAGGCCTATCAGGTAGGCGGAGCAGCGGTGAAGGAGGCATTTGAGGGCGAGACCGGGAAGATGGTGATTTTAAAGAGAGTCTCCGATGACCCCTATATCTGCGTGACGGACATTTACGATGTGCACAAGGTGGCCAATCTTGAGAAGACGGTACCCAGAAGCTGGATCAATGAGGAAGGAGACTATGTAACTTCGGAATTTGTCAACTATGTGCGGCCGCTGATCCAGGCGGAGCTGACGCCGATTATGACGGACGGGCTGCCCAGGCATTTGTATTATACGGATGTGGAGCAAAAGGACAGGTAGGATGCATGCGGCAGGTAGTCTCTTGATTACCTGCCATATTTATAAGCAGTGAGTGAAAAATCAATTAAATTTATTAATTTTACTAATTTATCAAAGCCGGGTATAATCAGAAGAGAGTATCAGGGCAGAAGTCTGTCCATAAGTGTCATGCCGAAAAGAATACAGGAGGTTTGAGAATGAGCGTAAGGCGCGTATACGTGGAGAAGAAAGCCGACTATGCGGTAAAAGCCGGAGAGCTGCGGGAAGAGCTGGAGAGCTATCTGGGAATTGAGGGACTGAAGCAGGTGCGGGTTTTGATCCGCTATGATATTGAAAATCTTTCAGAAGAGATTTACCAGAAGGCTCTGGTAACGATTTTTTCAGAGCCTCCTGTGGATGAGCTGTATGAGGAGGAATTCCCCAAAAATCCGGGAGACCTGGTGTTTTCCGTGGAATATCTGCCGGGCCAGTTCGACCAGAGAGCGGATTCAGCCGAGCAGTGTGTGAAGCTGCTGAAGGAAGATGAGGAGCCGGTCATCCGTACCGCTACCACCTATGTGATCACCGCCCCCCTGACACTGGAGCAGGAGGAGGCCATCCGCAGCTACTGTGTAAATCCGGTGGACAGCCGCCTGACCGATGAGAAAAAGCCAACGACCCTGGCAGCCCAGTTTGAGGTTCCCAAAGATGTAGGCATTTTTGAAGGCTTCTGCCAGATGGACGGGGAGAAACTGTCCTCCCTGTATCAGTCGCTGAATCTGGCCATGACGCTGGCGGATTTTCAGCATATCCAGAATTATTATCAGAAGGAAGAACACAGAGACCCTACGGTAACAGAGATCCGGGTTCTGGATACCTACTGGTCCGACCACTGCCGCCATACCACTTTTTCCACGGAATTGAAGAAGGTGGAATTTACCGACGGCAGATACCGGGAGCCCATTGAGTCCACCTATCATCAGTATCTGAAAGACCGTGCGGAAGTTTACGGGGACCGGAAGGACAAGTATGTGTGCCTGATGGATCTGGCCCTGACTGCCATGAAGAAGCTTCGCATGGAAGGAAAACTGCCGGATTTGGAGGAGTCTGAGGAAATCAATGCCTGCAGCATTGTGGTGCCGGTTGAAATTGATGGAAAAGAGGAGGAGTGGCTGGTCAACTTTAAGAATGAGACCCACAACCACCCTACGGAAATCGAACCCTTCGGCGGTGCGGCCACCTGTCTGGGCGGCGCGATCCGGGACCCCTTGTCCGGGCGGACCTATGTATATCAGGCTATGCGGGTGACCGGAGCGGCAGACCCCACCAGGCCTTTAAAGGAGACGTTAAAGGGAAAACTTCCTCAGAGAAAAATTGTCACCGGAGCGGCTCAGGGTTATTCTTCCTACGGAAACCAGATCGGACTGGCAACCGGTTATGTGAGGGAAATCTACCATCCCGGCTATGTGGCAAAGCGGATGGAGATCGGCGCGGTGATGGGGGCAGCCCCCAGAAAGGACGTAGTCCGTCTGAGCTCTGATCCGGGGGATGTAATCATTCTGCTGGGAGGACGCACCGGAAGAGACGGAATCGGAGGAGCTACCGGTTCCTCCAAGGTTCACACCACACAGTCCATTGAGGTATGTGGAGCGGAGGTCCAGAAGGGAAATGCTCCTACGGAGCGGAAAATCCAGAGAATGTTCCGCCGTCCGGAGGTAAGCCGCTTGATCAAGAAGTGCAATGATTTCGGAGCAGGAGGCGTATCGGTGGCCATCGGAGAGCTGGCGGCAGGCCTGTCCATCGACCTGGATCTGGTCCCGAAAAAATACGCCGGCCTGGATGGAACGGAAATCGCCATTTCCGAGTCCCAGGAACGGATGGCAGTAGTAGTGGACCCGGCGGATGTGGAGAAGTTCCTGGCCTTTGCTGCTGAGGAGAATCTGGAAGCGGTTGCGGTTGCCAAGGTGACGGAAGATCCGCGTCTGGTGATGCGCTGGAGGGGAAAAACCATCGTGGATATCAGCCGGGCATTCTTGGATACCAACGGAGCTCATCAGGAAACAGATGTGCTTTTGGAGACTCCCTCTGATGAGGAAAAGCCTTTTGAAGCAGGAGAAATCGGTGATGTGAGGGGAAAATGGCTTCACATGCTGGAGAATTTGAACGTGTGCTCCCAGAAAGGACTGGTGGAGCGCTTTGATGGCTCCATCGGAGCCGGCTCTGTTTATATGCCCTACGGAGGACGTTATCAGCTGACGCCTACTCAGTCCATGGTGGCGAAGCTGCCGGTCCTGAAGGGAAAGACGGATACGGTGACGATGATGAGCTACGGCTTTGACCCGGAGCTTTCCAGCTGGAGTCCTTATCACGGAGCAGCCTGGGCGGTGATCGATTCTGTGGCCAAGATTGCGGCGGCAGGAGGAGACTGCGGGAAAATCCGTTTCACCTTCCAGGAATATTTTAAGAGAATGACAGACGATGCTTCCCGCTGGGGCCAGCCTTTTGCCGCCCTGCTGGGCGCTTATGCGGCACAGATGGGACTGGGACTGCCATCCATTGGAGGAAAGGACAGCATGTCCGGAACCTTTGATGACGAGAACGGGGAGATTAATGTTCCGCCTACCCTGGTATCCTTTGCAGTGGATGTGGACAGCAGCAGTCATGTGATCACGCCGGAGTTTAAGAAGGCGGGCAGCAAGATTGTGGTTTACTGTGCACCCAGGGATTCCTGGGATTTGCCGGAATATGGAACGATCCTGGAGGACTACGGGAAACTGCGCCGGGATATCCTGGATGGAACGATCATTTCCGCTTACGCGGTGGAGCGCTTTGGCTGGGCGGAGGCGGTCAGCAAGATGGCCTTCGGCAACAAGCTGGGCGTAAAGATTGAGCATGATGTGGACCCCAGGGACTTCTTTGCTCCCGGCTGGGGCGGCCTGGTGTGCGAGGTGCCGGACGGCATGGTTGGAAAGCTGTCCATCACCTACCGGGTGATCGGAGAAGTGACGCAGGACGGCACATTCTCCTACGGCAATGTGACAATCCCCGTGGAGGAGGCCCTGGAGCACTGGACAAAGACTTTGGAATCCGTATTCCCCACAGGGACCGGACAGGAGAAGAAAGGGGAGGAGGCTGCCCTTCCGGAGCAGCTTTACCGCACCGATGCGGTTTACATCTGTGACCACAAGGTGGGGGCTCCCAGAGTATTTATCCCCGTATTCCCCGGTACCAACTGCGAGTATGACAGCACAAAGGCATTTGAGCGGGCGGGAGCCCTTGTGACGACCCAGGTGTTCCGGAATCTGTCTGCCAGGGATATCCGGCAGTCCGCCGAGAACTACTGCCGTGAGATCGAGAAAGCTCAGATTGTCATGTTCCCGGGCGGATTCTCAGCAGGAGACGAGCCGGAAGGCTCTGCCAAATTCTTTGCCGCCGTATTCCGCAGCCCGGAGGTGAAGGAGGCCATCCACCGTCTGTTAAATGAGAGGGACGGGCTGATGCTTGGCATCTGTAACGGTTTCCAGGCCCTGATCAAGCTGGGACTGGTTCCCTACGGCACCATTACAGAGCAGAAGCCGGATTCCCCCACCCTGACCATGAATACCATCGGACGCCATGTTTCCAAGATGGTTTACACCAAGGTGGTGACCAACAAGTCCCCGTGGCTTTCCGGAGCAGAACTTGGCGGCGTATACTGCAATCCCGCTTCCCATGGAGAAGGACGGTTTGTGGCGAATGCTTCCTGGCTCCACCGGCTCTTTGCCAACGGACAGGTAGCCACCCAGTACGTGGACGAGAAGGGACGGCCAACTATGGATGAATTCTGGAATCCCAACGGCTCCTATATGGCGATTGAAGGCATCACCAGCCCGGACGGGCGGATCCTGGGAAAGATGGCCCATTCCGAGCGCCGGGGAGATTCCGTAGCGGTAAATATTTACGGAGAACAGGACATGAAGATTTTCGAGTCCGGCGTAAAGTATTTTGCATAAAGAGGAGTGACGGAATATGTACACAACAAAGCTGACGAAAGAAGAAGCCTTAAAGCTTCTGGAAACCTACAACAAGGAGCCATTTCACATTCTTCACGGTCTGACCGTAGGAGAGGTGTTGAGATGGTATGCGGGAGAACTGGGATACGGGGAGGAGGCAGACTTCTGGGAAATCGCAGGTCTGCTCCACGACATTGATTTTGAGCAGTACCCGGAGGAACACTGCAAAAAGGCGGTGGAGCTTCTCAGAAAAGCCGGTGCCGAGGAGGAACTGATCCATGCCGTGTGCAGCCATGGTTATGGGCTTGCATCGGATGTAAAACCGGAGCATATGATGGAAAAGGTGCTGTTTGCGGCAGACGAGCTGACAGGATTGATCGGAGCCGCCGTCCGCATGCGTCCTTCTAAGAGCGTCATGGATTTGGAGGTTTCCAGCCTGAAGAAGAAGTTTAAGGACAAGCGGTTTGCCGCCGGCTGTTCCAGGGACGTCATCCGGGAGGGAGCCGAGATGCTGGGCTGGAGTCTGGAGGAGCTGATGGAGAAGACCATCCTTGCCATGCGTTCCTGCGAGGCCCATGTGCAGGAGGAGATGGAGCGGGAGTGCCCTTCCGCCTAGAGAAATACGCGGTTTTGCAGCAGTAAAGAAGTTTGCCGTACACGGACATACGTTCATGTGCGGCAAACTTTTTTCGCCCGAAACTATTGACAGTACTGTAAAATTGGAGTATGATTTCCACTTGTAAGCGCTTTTGGAGATCTACCAGGCGCAGGAATGCAAAACGTAACGAAACAGGAGAGAAAGAGAATGAAAAAAGTGGTGAAATTCGGCGGCAGTTCCCTTGCCAGCGCCAGACAGTTTAAGAAGGTGGGAGATATCATCCGTGCCGACAAGTCCAGGCGTTATGTGGTTCCCTCTGCTCCCGGGAAGCGCAATGACAAGGACGAAAAGGTGACGGACCTTCTCTACCAGTGCTATGACGCGGCGTCCAAAGGCGGAGCGTATAAGAAGATTCTGGAAAAGATCAAGGGCCGTTATGAGGATATTATTGAGGGATTGGACCTGAACCTGAATTTGGACCACGAATTCGGAAAGATAGAGGAAAATTTTGTGGCGGGAGCCGGCAGAGAGTACGCCGCCTCCAGGGGAGAATACTTAAACGGACTGGTGATGTCCGCCTATCTGGGGATCGAGTTTATCGATGCAGCGGAGGTGATCTTCTTTGATGAACAGGGAAATCTGGACGGAGAATTTACCAACCAGGAGCTGTCCGAGCGGCTGTCCCATGTGGAGCGGGCGGTGATCCCCGGATTTTACGGGGCGGACCATCAGGGACGGATCCATACCTTTTCCAGAGGCGGCTCTGATATCACCGGTTCTCTGGTAGCCAAAGCCATTCACGCCGATATGTATGAGAACTGGACCGATGTATCCGGCTTTTTGGTGGCGGACCCCAGGATCGTCAAGAATCCTGAGGTCATTGAGACCATCACCTACAAGGAGCTCAGAGAGCTGGCCTACATGGGCGCCAGCGTGCTCCACGAGGATGCCATTTTCCCGGTAAGAAAAGAGGGGATCCCCATCAATATCCGCAATACCAACCGCCCGGAGGACAAGGGAACCCTGATTGTGGAGAGCACCTGCCGCAAGCCGCGCTATACCATCACCGGCATCGCCGGAAAGAAGGGTTTCTGCTCCATTAACATTGAGAAGGCCATGATGAATTCCGAAGTTGGGTTTGGGAGGAAAGTTTTAAGCGTATTTGAGGATTACGGCATTTCCTTTGAACATATGCCTTCCGGCATCGATACCATGACCATCTATGTTCACCAGTCCGAATTTGAGGAGTTTGAGCAGTCCGTGATTGCCGGAATCCACAGGGCGGTGAGCCCGGACACGGTGGAGATGGAGTCGGATTTGGCTCTTCTCGCAGTGGTCGGCAGAGGGATGCGGGCCACCAGAGGGACTGCAGCCCGCGTATTTTCCGCCCTGGCCCACGCAAGAGTCAATGTCAAGATGATTGACCAGGGTTCCAGCGAGTGGAATATTATCATCGGAGTAAAGAACGATGACTTTGAAAGAGCAGTGAAGGCCATCTACGATATTTTTGTGATGACGGAGCTGTAATCCATCAATTTGACAAACGATTTGAAAAAGGCCCGGATTCCGGGCCTTTTGTGTAGTCAAAAGCCCTTATTCGTGATACAATAACTAACATCCTGAACAATGATCATTTGCTGAAGTTTCTGATTGGAAAAGGAGGAGAAGGCTAATGCTGGATAAGATCGATCTGTCAAAAAAGGTAGATAAGAAGACCTATGAGGAAAAGCGGGACGCTCTTCAGATAAAGCTGGGCGCCCTTCAGCGGGAGTGCAAGGCAGCCGAGATGCCGGTGATGATTGTCTTTGAAGGAATGGGAGCAGCCGGAAAGGGAGTTCAGATCAATCATCTGATCCAGGCTCTGGACCCCAGGGGATTTGATGTGTATGCCTGCAACCGGGCGACAGAGGAAGAGCAGATGCGTCCCTTCCTGTGGCGTTTCTGGACCAAGACGCCGGCCAAAGGCCGCATCGCCATTTTTGACCGAAGCTGGTACCGTATCGTGCAGGTGGACCGTTTTGACGGACTGACTGATGAGAAGGACCTTCCGGCGGCTTATCAGGATATCCTGTCCTTTGAGAAGCAGTTAAGTGATGATGGGACCGTGATCATCAAATTTTTCCTGTATATTGATAAGAAGGAGCAGAAGAAGCGTTTTGACCATCTGACCGCATCCAAGGAGACCTCCTGGCGGGTTACGAAGGAGGATTTAAAACGCAATGAGGAATTTGAACGGTATCTGAGAATGAACGAGGAGATGCTGGAGAATACAGATACGGATTACGGCCCATGGACCATTATCGAATCTGTGGACAAACGCTACGCCGCTCTGAAAATTATGACAACGGTATACGACAGACTCAGCAGGGAACTGGAAATGCGGAAGATGCAAAAGGATAACGCAGCTCCCCAAATTCCGCCGGCGGCGGCCAAAGAGAATGCCCTCTATAAAAACGGAGTGCTCTCCGGCATCGATTTGAGCAAAAAGCTGAGCCAGACGGAGTACAAGCATGAGATGAAGCAGCTTCAGCAGCGCCTGGAGGAGCTGCACAGCGAGATCTACCGGCTGCGGATTCCCGTGGTCATCGGATTTGAGGGATGGGACGCAGCGGGAAAAGGCGGGGCAATCCGCCGTCTTACCAGTCACCTGGACCCCAGAGGATACCGGGTAAATCCTACTGCGGCTGCCAATGATATTGAGAAGGTCCATCACTATCTGTGGCGGTTCTGGAACAATATGCCCAAAGCCGGCCACATTGCCATCTTTGACCGGACCTGGTACGGCAGGGTAATGGTGGAGCGCATCGAGGGTTTTTGTACCGAGGCGGAGTGGAAGCGGGCCTACCAGGAGATTAATGAAATGGAGTCCCACATGTACAATGCGGGAACCGTGATCCTGAAGTTCTGGCTCCACATTGACAAGGACGAGCAGGAGCGGCGTTTCAAGGAGCGGCAGGAGAATCCGGACAAGCAGTGGAAGATCACCGATGAGGACTGGAGAAACCGGGCAAAATGGGATCAGTACGAGGAGGCAGTCAACGAGATGCTGGTCCGCACCTCCACGACCTATGCGCCATGGACCGTAGTAGAAGGCAATGATAAGCACTATGCCAGGGTTAAGGTCCTTAAAAGCGTGGTAGACGCCATGGAAAAACGGATCAAGGAAGTAAAAAAGAAGGGATAAAACAGGGACCATACTATGAGTCAGATGATTGTAATAGGAGGAGGAGCCGCCGGGATGATGGCGGCCATCAGCGGGGCAAAGGCGGGCCATCAGGTCCATTTGCTGGAGAAAAATGAAAAGCTGGGAAAGAAGATCTATATTACGGGAAAGGGCAGATGCAACCTCACCAATGCCTGCTCGATGGAGGACATGATGGCCGCGGTGGTCACCAATTCCAAGTTCCTATACAGCAGTTTTTACGGTTTTACCAACCAGGATGTGATGGATTTGGTGGAGGCGGCCGGCTGCCCGCTGAAGGTGGAGCGGGGCGGGAGAGTATTTCCGGTTTCTGATCATTCCTCCGATGTGATCCGGGCTCTGGCCGATCGTATGAATCAGCTGGGAGTAAAGGTCAGCCTGAATACGGAAGTAAAATCTCTGATCGTGGAAGATGGAGTATGCTGCGGCGTTATACTGGCGGATGGGAAGAAACGGCTGAAGGCAGACCGGGTGATCGTGGCTACCGGCGGACTTTCTTATCCTTCCACCGGTTCCACCGGGGACGGCTACCAGTGGGCCAGGCAGGCAGGTCATAAGGTGACGGACCTTTCCCCTGCTCTGGTCCCCTTTGAGGTGGAGGAGCTGGAGGACGCCAAGTCCCTCCAGGGCCTTTCCCTGAAAAACGTGGGAATCACCGTCCATATGGGAAAACGCCAGCTGTACCGGAATCAGGGGGAGATGCTGTTTACCCACTTTGGCGTCAGCGGTCCTCTGATCTTAAGCGCCAGCTCCTTCTGCGCCAAGGCCATCCGCAAGTGTCCCCTGGCCCTGCTCATCGATCTGAAGCCGGCTCTGAGCATGGAGCAGCTGGATGCCAGGATTCTGCGGGATTTTTCCGGGGCGGTGAACAAGCAGTTTAAAAACGCCCTGAACCACCTCTATCCCGCGAAGCTGATTCCCGTCATCGTTAAGCGTACCGGCATTGATCCGGAAAAACCGGTGAATGCTGTGACCCGGCAGGAACGCCAGATCCTCTGTCAGATGACCAAAAGTCTCTCCTTTACCCTGACTTCTTTAAGGGGATTCCGGGAGGCCATCATCACCCAGGGCGGAATCTCAGTGAAAGAAATTGATCCGGCCACCATGGAATCCAAAAAGGTGAAGGGTCTTTACTTTGCCGGGGAGGTCCTGGATTTGGACGGAGTGACCGGCGGGTTTAATCTGCAGATTGCCTGGTCCACGGGGTGGGCCGCGGGCGGGGCGTGAGGAGGAAGCTGTTAATTTACATTTAATTCCGAAACAAAGACATTATATCCGAAATAAGCGGTTCCAAATGGGGTGATTTTTTTACATTTAATTCCGAAACACCTGGAAAAAGCCTTATTTTATGCGGGTTTCCGAAAATGAATTTTTTACATTTAATTCTGAAACAGGAT
The DNA here is from genome assembly GCA_019118585.1 of Candidatus Enterocloster faecavium. Taxonomy (GTDB): domain Bacteria; phylum Bacillota; class Clostridia; order Lachnospirales; family Lachnospiraceae; genus Enterocloster; species Enterocloster faecavium. The sequence continues at coordinate 12,808 of DWYS01000138.1, forward strand.
TTGAAATTTTTTACATTAAAATCCGAAATATATGGTTCCAAATGTTTTTGCATTTAGAATTGAAATAAGCGGGGAAAAGAGAAAAAATTTTTTACATTTAATTCTGAAACATATTTTTGGGTGGATGCCGGCTTGTTCCATGGAGACTTTTATGGAATCGGCCGGCTTTTTATACAGGTATTTAGATGGCAGCAATTAAACTGCTGATTCAATACAAATGTGGATTTTCTTGAAATAGAAGAGGGGATCGTGCCGATCCATGTCGATGATGATACTTCCAGCTTATCAGCAATCCTTTTGAATGATGACTTTTATAAGTTTATGATGGCTGGCCGAAGAGTTGTCGATGGTATTGGGGTTCTGGGAGCGGAACATTTGATCCCCTTCAAAATATTTCCTGATACTCGCCGGGATACCGGTTTTCAAAAGAAAAACCAATTTTGGCCTTATCGCGCCCACCATTATAGGTAGAAGGACTAAATATGAGGAGGGACAATATGGGCGGATCGATAAAAGTCAAGCTATCTGTACGACGACACCTTTGCCAACGACAACGGCCTGCTGCTGTTTGGGGATGTGGGAACCGGCAAGTTCTTTTTCGTCGGTTGTATCGCCAACGCCCTGCTTGACCGGGATGTGCCGGTGCTGATGACGAACTTTCCCACTATCCTGAACCGCCTGACCTGGTCCACGCCCGCATCTATGACCGTATCCTGGAACGGTGCGCCCCGATCCCCTTTGCCGGGAAGAACTTCCGGGAGGAAAACGCCGGGGCCACCAGACAGGCGGTGAAAGACATTGTAAACCGCAAGCGTGAGTAATTTTTTGCCGGACGATATAGCCCCGCCCGGAGAAAGGAGCGCCATGAGCGAAGAAACCCGTACCATGCAGACCGCAGACACCACTCCCGCCAGAGGACGCTCCCGCGCTGGTAAAGAATATTGGCAAGACCACCTACAAGGTGCGCGTCCATTTCAGCCAGACCAGCACGGAAACCATGAGC
>DWYS01000139.1 GCA_019118585.1 Candidatus Enterocloster faecavium
TCTGGTCAGCGGCTCTGAGCAGCTTCATATCCTGCCCTCCTCCTATGAGGTGGAGAAAGCCCTGGATCTTCCTGGCGTAAAGGTGCTGATGAAGTCGGGAAAGAAGCTGGAGACGGTGAAGGAACTTTTAAAGGCCAGGGGTGATGAGGTGACGGCGGTGGAGCGCTGCGGCATGGAGGGAGAGCGGATTTTCCATTCCCTGGAAGAACTGCCGCCGGATGCAGGCTACTACACCACGCTGATCGTGAGAAAGGCGCCTTTGGATTGACATTTTTCCGGTCCGATGGTATAAATACAAGGTATTAGACATGGAAAACAGGCGCTTTGCGCTGAAGGCAACCTTAAACTGGAAACAACAGTCAAGGAGGAGTGAATGAAAATCAGAAACTTTGGAAAGAGGTTTATGGCCCTGGCAATGGCGGCTGTGACGGCTTTTTCGCTGGCTGCCTGCGGTGGGAGCAGTTCCAGAGACGGGGCCCAGGCCGGAGGACAGACGCAGGGGCAGGCTCCGGCGGCGGGACAGCCCGGTGAAAAGATTGTAAATGTAGGCGTGACCAATACGCTGGGAACCTTAAATCCTCTTCTCATGGACGGAGGAGAGGTCAATAAATATGCCACAGGGCTGATGTTCCTGCCTCTGGTGGAGCTGGATGCGGACCTGAATTTTGAGGGGATGCTGGCGGACTCCATTACGGCGGAGGACACGAACAATTTCCTGGTGCATATCAATCCGGAAGCCACATGGTCGGATGGCCAGCCGGTGACAGCGGACGATGTGCTCTACACCGCCCTGAAGCTGACCAGCCCGGTAATCGGAAATACCGCCATGATGTACTATGCCTTTGAAGGCGTAGGGGACGACGGATTTACGGAACAGGGAGCGGACCATATCGAAGGGATCGTAAAGGTGGACGATGCGACGGTCCGCTTCACTACAAAGGAGCCTATGGCATTGGCTACCTTCCAGAATTCCTACGCCCGCTATCTGATGCCGCTTCCCAAGCATGTGATCGAAGGATTTTCCGATGAGGAGCTGACCTCCAATGAGTGGTTCAACCATCCGGATGTGGTAAGCGGCCCCTTCATGGTGACGGATTACGACCAGAACCATTATATTTCCTACACGGCAAACGAGAACTACTGGAAGGGAGCTCCTAAGATTGACAAGCTGAACATCCGCATTGTGGAGGGCAGCCAGCTCTATGCGGGTTTAAGCTCCGGGGAAATCGATGTGGCCCAGCAGACTATGAGCGCCTTTCCGGTAGAAGATTACGAGAGCGTGGAAGCTCTGGAAAATGTGGAGGCGGTCTACGGAGACCCGGTGACCAACCAGTCTGTCTTTATCCGCACCCAGAACATTCCGGATGCCAGAGTGCGCCAGGCGATGCTCTGCACCATTGACCGGCAGCAGATTTTAGAGCAGCTGCTAAAGGGGCACGGGGAAGTGGTGGACGGCTTCCTGTCCTCCATCAGCCCCTATTTTGACGAAACCATTACCCCGGTTTCCTATGACCCGGACCGGGCCAAGTCTCTCTTGGAGGAAGCGGGATGGGATTCTTCCCAGACGCTGAAGTTCTATATCAATTCCGGTGACAGCACCTTTGTCAATGCAGCCGCCATTATGGCAGCCCAGTGGGCGGCGGTGGGAATCAACGTGCAGATCCAGACTGTGGATTTTGCCACCCTGATGGATGTGGCCACCAAAGGTGAGTTTGATGTGCTGGCTGTTCAGTACACCTACGCGCCGGTAGACCCATATGCCGATGTGGCATGGCTGCTGGGCGGTGAGGGGAGCTGGACAGGCTACACTTCCCCGGAGGTGGAGGAAGCCCTGGCTCAGATCCCTCTGGTAAACGATACCGAGGGCACAAAGGAGCTTTACTCCATCATCGATCACAAGGTGCAGGAGGATGTTCCAATGTTCTCCGCCTATGTGATCAGCTCCCTGGGAGCGGTGAACAAGAGGCTTACGGGGGTCACGCCCACTGTTTACGGGTTCTTTAACCATGTAGAGCAGTGGGATGTTGCAGAGTAAAAAAGCAAAGGTTCAGGGTGTCCTGAACAGATGAGCAGAAGAAGGAAAAGGCTCGCCGGTTTTAACCGGCAGAGCCTTTTCGGAGGTTAAGCCACAGGGCGGGAAGGAAGTATTATGCCCCATTTATTGGAAGTAAAGAATTTGACAACCGTATTTCAGGGGGACGGAGGGGAGATGACAAGCGTAGACGGCATCTCCTTTTTCGTGGATGCCGGAGAAATTCTCTGTCTGGTGGGAGAATCCGGCTGCGGAAAAAGTGTGACTTCCCTGTCTTTAATGGGACTTTTGGGAAGGGGAGGACGGGTAAGCGCAGGAGAGGCCCTGTTTGAGGGACAAGACCTTTTGGCCATGAAGGAGGAAGAGCTGGACCGGCTCAGGGGAGACCGGATTTCCATGGTTTTTCAGGACCCTCTGACCTCCTTAAATCCGGTGTTTACCATCGGAAGGCAGATTGGAGAGAGTATCCGGGTCCATATGGGGCTGGGGCGCGCCGAGGCGGATGAGAGAGCGCTCGTTCTGTTGAACAAGGTTGGGATGCCGGACGCCAAAGCGGCCATGAAGAAATATCCCCATATGCTTTCCGGAGGACAGCGCCAGAGGGTGATGATTGCCATGGCTCTGGCCTGCAATCCCAGGCTGCTGATCGCCGATGAGCCTACCACGGCTCTGGATGTGACGATCCAGGCACAGATCATGGAGCTGATTCGTCAGCTTCAGAAGGAGCTTAACATGTCCGTGATCCTCATTACCCACGATATCGGCCTGGTGGCCCAGATGGCGGACCGGATGATGGTGATGTACGCGGGGCAGATTGTGGAGCAGGCTCCCGTGCTGGAGCTCTTTGACCATCCGGCGCACCCCTATACACAGGCACTCCTCCGGTCCGTACCCTCTGTGCCCAGAGTGGGAAAAGGGAAAAAGGAAGGGCAGAAGCGTCTGGAATCCATCAGCGGGGTTGTGCCGGAGCACTATGACCGGATTGCCGGCTGCCGTTTTGCGGACCGCTGTCCTTATTGCGAGGAGCGCTGCCTGAACCCGCAGGAGGAACGCCGGGCGGGAGAGGGACATCTGGTCCGCTGCTGGAAGGAGGTGCGGTGATGGAACCGATTTTGAAGGTAGAGGGGCTGAAAAAGTATTATCCCGTAAGAGGGGGCATCATCACCCACCAGATTGGCCAGGTGAAGGCGGTCAATGGGGTCAGCTTCTCTGTGAGAGCGGGTGAAACACTTGGACTGGTAGGGGAGTCCGGCTGCGGAAAGTCCACTCTTGGACGGCAGATTGTAGGGCTGGAGCGCCCAACCCAGGGGAAAATCTATTATAAGGGAATGGACCTGGGAGCTATGAGGCCAAGAGACTTAAAGCCGGTCCGTACCCAGCTTCAGATGGTGTTTCAGGATTCCTTCTCCTCTTTAAATCCAAGGAAGCATGTATATGAGATCCTCTCAGAACCCATGCTGTACCACAAAATCGTATCCAGGGATGGGCTGGAAAAGAAGCTCAGGGAGCTTCTGGATATGGTGGGACTGCCGGTCAATGCCCTGGGCCGGTATCCACATGAATTTTCCGGAGGCCAGAGGCAGAGAATCTGCATTGCCAGGGCATTGTCCCTGAATCCGGAACTTCTGGTCTGCGATGAGCCGGTCAGCGCCCTGGATGTGTCCATCCAGGCCCAGATTTTGAATCTGCTGCGGGATCTGCAGAAGGAGCTGGAGCTGACCTGTATTTTTATCGGGCACGGGCTGGGTGCGGTGAACTATGTCAGTGACCGGATTGCGGTGATGTATCTTGGACGGATTGTAGAACTGGCAGATGGGGAGAGGCTTTTTGAAGAGCCGGTACACCCCTATTCCAGGGCTCTCTTTGCGGCGGTCCCGTCTCCGGACCCCAGGGAGCGCAGAGAGGGAGGGCTTCTGGAAGGAGAGGTGGCCTCCAGCATGAATCCCCCGGAGGGCTGCCCTTTCCATCCCAGATGCCCCTACCGGCAGGCGGAGTGCTCCGGAAAGGTGCCGGAGCTTCTGCCTGTGGGGGGAGATGAAAGCCATCTGGCGGCCTGCCCGGTGATGGCCCGGAAATACCCAGGGAAGGAGTGAACGCACGATGGGAAAATATATTTTAAAGCGGCTTTTAATTGCCATCCCCACCTTGATCGGCATCACCATCATTGATTATGCTATTATGTGTCTGGCGGGGAATCCACTGGAGATGATGGCGGGGCCCAGGGTGTCCCAGGAGGCCATTGCGGTGCGGGAGGCAGCCCTGGGATTGGACCAGCCTTTCTATATCCAGTATCTGATGTGGGTGGGAAAGCTCCTGCAGGGAAATATGGGCTATTCCATTAAAAGCTACCAGTCGGTCAGCGCCATGATTGGAAGCCATCTGGGTCCCACCCTGCTGCTGATGGGCGTTTCCCTGCTGGTGAGCCTTCTGATTGCCATTCCGGCGGGGATCTACAGCGCCATCCACCAGTATTCCAAGGGAGACTATGCGGTGGTGACATTTTCCTTTTTCGGCAGCAGCATCCCAAGCTTTTTCCTGTCCCTGCTGCTGGTCTATCTGTTTACGGTGAAGCTGGGGATCCTGCCTTCCGGAGGAATGACTACTCTGGGTACCTCCGGGGGAGCAGCAGATGTGGCGGTCCATATGATCATGCCCGTTCTGGTACTGGCGGTGTCCATGGCAGGAACCAACATCCGCTACATCCGCAGCGCGGTGCTGGAAATCCTCCAGCAGGATTATCTGCGGACGGCCCGGGCCAAGGGAATCGGACGCAGGAGGGTCATCGGACAGCACGCCCTGCGCAATGCCATGGTGCCCATTGTAACCGTGATCGGCATGCAGATCCCGGTGCTTTTCGGAGGTGCGGTGATCGTAGAGCAGCTCTTTTCCTGGCCTGGCCTGGGACTTATGACCATGAGCGCCATTATGAGCCGGGATTATCCGGTGATCATGGGCGTCTGCCTGCTGTCGGCTGTGGTAGTGCTGCTGGGAAATTTGATTACTGATATTTTGTATGCGGTGGTGGACCCCACTATCCAGTATTGATGAGGAGCGTTCCATGAAGAAAGAAAGGAATCTTACAAATGAAAGCTATCTGCAGACGGTCTGGAGGCGCTTCAAACGCCACCGTCTGGGAGTGGTAAGTCTGGCGGTGCTGGCGGTCATCGGCCTGGCCGCTCTGCTGGCGCCGGTGATTGCTCCTCATGACCCGGAGGCCATTGCGGGGCCCTTCGGAGCTCCGCCCAGCCCGGATTTCTGGCTGGGGACGGACCAGATCGGAAGAGATATGCTGAGCCGCCTGCTGTACGCCACCAGGGTGTCCCTGATGGTGGGAATCCTGGCCACAGCCATCTCCACCGCGGTGGGAGTGGTGCTGGGCCTTCTGGCCGGCTATTTCGGCGGATGGCTGGATATGGTCATCATGCGGTTTACGGATATGGTGATGTCCTTCCCCTATATTCTCCTGGTGCTGGTGGCGGCCGCCATTTTTGAGCCGGGACTATGGAGCATCATTCTGATTCTGGGCTTTGTAGACTGGCCGGGCATTGCCCGTCTGGTCAGGGGAAATGTGTTAAGCCTCAGAGAGAGCAATTTTGTCAAGAGCAATCTTGTGGCCGGTATGCCATTGCGGCATATTCTGTTTTCCGAAATCCTGCCCAATACGGTGGCGCCCATTCTGGTGTACGCCACCTCGGTGATGGCTCTGTCCATGCTGGACGAGGCATCTTTGAGTTTCCTGGGCATGGGAGTGCAGCCTCCCGCAGCCAGCCTTGGAAATATGTTAAACAGTGCCCAGTCCCTGACGGTCCTCACCTCCCAGCCCTGGCTGTGGCTCCCGCCGGGACTGCTGATCGTAATTCTGGTGGTGGCCATCAATTTTGCGGGGGATGCCCTGCGGGATGCGGTGGACCCGAAGGCGGTTATGGAGCAAAGGGATTGAGGCGATGGGAGAAAATTCAGCAGTTACAGGAAGACAATCAAACTGCATCATTACGCCTCATATTTCCTGGGCCCCGAAAGAGTCCAGAGAACGGCTGATGAATATCGCTGTGGAGAATTTGAAAAGCTATATCAACGGAACACCAGTGAATGTGGTGAATGGAATGTAATCGTGGAAGCCGGAGCCTTAGTGGTACCGGCTTCTTTGGGTATATTTTTATTTACTCAGTTAAAGACTATTCTGCCGGCTTTTCCCAAATAACCCTTTCGCTATTGCAATCTCCCCCCTGCATATGTTAAACTAAATCTACTTCAGTTATATCTGTTTTTTCTTTTGAAGCGGCATAGCTCTGCCGCACCTTGGTCTCTTCGACCGGAATCTCAGATCACATTGAAAAATCAAAGGCAATTTCGTATAATAAAAAGGAGGAATGCAGATGAAAAAAGTTCTGCAGTGGCATCCGGCCTTTCAGGCGGTTCTGCAGATTGAGTTTGCCGGGGAGGAAAAATATTTGCAGTTTTTCAAGGAATACAACCTCACTGACAGCCCCCTGCGAATCGATACATTAATAATCAAGAAGGACCAGGGGGTACAAATCCGGAAGAAAATCGGTCATATATTCCGCCAGTATAATATCGTGGAATATAAGGGACCGGAGGACAGTCTTTCTGTCAACACATTTTTTAAAGCCAATGGATACGCGGCGATCCTCCAGTCCGGCACCAAGCGGGAGCAGGAGAGCCCGCCGGATGAGATCACGATCACGTTAGTGGGGAATCATTATCCCAGAAAGCTGATGGCATTTTTAAAGAGCCAGTATCCGGCCCGGATTACAAATGTGGATTCCGGAATCTACTATGTGGAAGGGCTGCTGTTTCCTCTTCAGATTCTGGTGCAGAGGGACTTGGATTCACAGGATAATCTGTGGCTCAGCCGCCTGAGGCAGGATTTAAACCGGGAACATGATGTAGAAGTTTTGTCCAGGGCTTACATGGGGAAAGAAGACAATCCCCTTTACAGCGCGGCGATGGACTTGATCGTACGAGCCAACTGGAATGTATATAGGGAGGAAAATCAAATGTGTGATGCGTTAAAAGAACTTTTTGATGAATTGTACGGAGAAAAGATTGAGAAGCAGATTCAAATAGAAAAAAATAACGCCAGGGCCGAAGGAAAAGCAGAAGGCAAAGCCGAGGGAAAAGCGGAAGGAAAGGCCGAGGGCAAAGAGGAGGGAAAGGCAGAAGGAAAAACCGAAGGCCAGGCTTTGAGCGTCCTGGATCTGCTGGAGGACATCGGCCCGGTTCCCTCCGCTCTCAGAAAAACGATTATGGCGCAGAAAGATGGAGAAACGCTGTCCCGGTGGCTGAAAGCAGCAGCTAAAGCCAGCAGTTTGGAGCAGTTTCAGCAGGAGATGACCGCACCGCTGAATAGTTAAGTACGAGTACCTGTCCATGCGATCAATTGCTCAAAGGCGAGAATCAGGTATTCAATATTGACTTGTTTCCATTTCCCAATCGGTTTATAATACATACCATCAGCAGGCAATCTGCAGAAGATTCAAGAAATGTGAGACAGAGAACGAAAGAGTGGTACGGCGAAATGAATACAAAGGTAGTTAAGATCGAATGCCCTCAAAAGCCGAGGGACGAAGAACTTCTGGAAGGCGCCCGTCTCCTGAGGGAGGGCGGACTGGTGGCGTTCCCGACGGAAACCGTTTATGGACTGGGAGCCAACGCCCTGGACGAGGAGGCGGCCAGAAAAATATACGAGGCCAAGGGCCGTCCTTCGGACAATCCCCTGATCGCCCATGTTTCCTCCATGGAGGAGGTTTACCCCCTGGTGTCTCGGGTATCGGATCCCGCGAAAAAACTGATGGCCGCCTTCTGGCCCGGCCCCATGACGCTGATTTTTCCCAAAAGTGATTTGGTCCCCTACGGGACGACAGGGGGGCTGGATACGGTGGCGGTGCGGATGCCGAGCGACCCGGTGGCAAACCGCCTGATTGCCCTGGCGGGAGTACCCGTGGCGGCTCCCAGCGCCAACACCTCCGGCCGTCCCAGCCCTACTACAGCCCAGCATGTGCTGCAGGATATGGACGGAAAAATCGAGATGATTATCGACGGGGGAGCAGTAGGCATTGGGGTGGAGTCCACCATTGTGGATGTTTCCGTAGATGTGCCTACGGTCCTTCGCCCGGGAGCCATTACTATGGAGATGCTGAAGGCGGTTCTGGGGGAGGTGCAGATTGACCCTGCTATCCTCGGCCCCATGTCTGCCGATGTGCGCCCCAAAGCGCCGGGCATGAAGTATAAGCACTACGCGCCCAAGGCGGATTTGACCCTGGTGGAGCCGGCAGACGGTGACATGGAGAGTGCGGACAGCCTGGAGCGCATGACACGGAAGGTGCGCCAGCTGGCAGAGGAGAAGCTGGCGGAAGGGTTCCGGGTGGGAATCATCTGCACCGATGAATCCAGAGGGCAGTATTCCAACGGCCTGGTAAGAAGCATCGGCTCCAGAAAAAAAAGAGAAACGGTAGCCCACAATCTCTATGGCCTTTTAAGAGAATTTGACGATTTGAAGGCGGATTACATTTTTTCGGAGAGCTTTCCCCAGGACCATCTGGGGCAGGCCATTATGAACCGGCTGTCCAAGGCGGCGGGATATCACATTGTGAAGGTATAAGAAGATTAAACAGGAGGAGCCATGGAGAAGCAGACTCTGGGTGAGAAGACGGCGGAAAAGCTGCTGAATATGATTCATGAGAGAGGATATACGGCGGGAGACAAGCTTCCTACGGAGATGGAGCTGTGCCAGCTTCTGGGGGCGGGACGCAATACTGTGCGGGAGGCCCTGCGGATCCTGGTATCCCGCAATATTGTCACCATCCGTCAGGGGGCGGGGACTTTCATATCAGAAAAGAATGGAGTCCCGGACGACCCGCTGGGTTTTTCCATGATGGAGGACCGAAGAAAGCTGACCAGGGACCTGCTCCAGATCCGGGTGATGCTGGAGCCGCCCATAGCCGCCCTTGCGGCCCAGAATGCCGATGAGGAGGATATTCAAAAGCTGGAGGAGATCCTGCTTAAAGTGGAGGAGCTGATTGAGCGCAGGGAAGATTACTCCCAGAAGGATTCCCAGTTTCATGCACAGATCGCGGCCTGCAGCCATAATACGGTAATGTCCAATCTGGTTCCGGTGATTACGGAGGGAGTGCGGATTTTTGCCAGCACGGTCCGGGAGACGGAATACGTGCAGACACTGGCTTCCCACCGTGCCATTTTCCGGGCGATTAAAGAGAAAAAGGCCGTAGAAGCCCAGGAGGCCATGACCTATCATTTGATGTATAATCAAAACCGGTATCGGGATGAGGAGAAAGAAGAGTAGAGCCTTTTGAGACAGGAAAAGGCCGGCAGTTCGCGAAAAATGAAGCTGCCGGCCTTATTTGATGCCTTATAGGTCGCTTTCCCTGGGCAGGATTTCCTGCTTGGGGTCTTCCATCTTGTAGAGGTGGATGGTGCCGTTTTCGTTGAGGTAGCGCAGCAGGGACAGTCCGATGGGAAATCCAAAGAGACCGATGACGCCAAAGAGCTGCACGCCGATAAACATGCTGCACAGGGTAATGACCGGGTGCAGTCCGATCTGGCTGCCTACGATCTTCGGCTCCAGGATGTTGCGGATAATGGTGATCACAACGTAGACAGCTAACAGCCCCAGCGCCTGGGGATAATCGCCGCTGAAGGCGGAAAGGATGACCCATGGAATCATGATGCCGCCGGTCCCCAGAACCGGGAGGATGTCAAAAATGGCGATCAACAGCGCAATGAGGACGGAATTGGGAATGTGGATAAGGGTCAGTCCGATTGAAAGTTCCACAAAGGTCAGGCTCATGATCAGCGCATAGGAGCGGATGCACACAAACAAGGTGCCGATGACGTATTCCTTGATCTGAAGCACCACCTTTTTGGAACGGCTGCTCAGCTGGCGCAGGCAGAAGCCCATCAGCTGGTCGTAATCCAGGGCAATAAAAAAGGTGGAGATAATCAGCAGCACCAGCTTAATAAAGCCGCCGGGGACGGCGTAGGCCAGTCCGGACAGGTAGGCCATGGCACTGATGGACAGGCTGGATACCATATCCCCCAGGGAGGAGAGGGTCCGGGCGAACATATCACTGAGGTAGGCCACAAAGGAGGGGTCCAGCTGGGTCATCCAGCCCTCCAGGTTAGAGAAGATCTGCAGAATGACCGGCTCGACCTGGCTGCTGTAAAAGGTAGGCAGGCTGCGGACCAGGGTCCCGGCAAAGCCGACGGCCTTGAAGCCCAGCAGCGTGATCAAAAGACCGATGACCGCATAAAAAACCAGCACCAGAACGATCGCCACCAGCTTTTTGCTGATTCCCAGTTTGCCGGCCAGAAAGTTGCGCGGTCCCTGAAGAAGGTAGGCAATGATAAATCCCATCACAAAAGGCATGGCCATTGGCAGCAGATATTTTAAGGCGATCACGGCCAGGGCCAGAATAATAGCGAAATAAATAAAATTAATAATAAAGGCTTTTCGTTTTGCAGTCTCCATACTGAATTCCTTTCCATAGAAAAGCGCCATTATACATCAAGCATAAAAAAAGCACAGCCCGCCGCCTTTTGCAAGGATGCGGCTAGGATATGCCTCGTATCGTATATCATGATTTCCCATTTGGCAGCTTAAACCTATTGTATGAAAAAACAGAAGGAACTGTCAATAGATTTAATGAGATTGTAATATATTTTTTGACAGACTGGAAAGTCTGTATAAGAAGGCGGCGCGAAGCCTTTGCTTTGCGCCGCCAGATGTGAAACCGCAGAACCGGTTTGGACTCTCCGGTCCGATCCGATTTAGTAGTTTTCAACCTTTCTCTCAAAGTAAGCCTTGGGGTGAGCGCAGCAGGGACAAACTTCGGGAGCCTCAGGACCCTCATGGATATATCCGCAGTTTCTGCACTTCCAGCCCAGAGGAGCATCGCCCTTGAAGGTCTTGTCATTCTGCAGGCTGTCCAGCAGCTTCAGGTAGCGCTTCTCATGAGCGGCCTCCACCTTTGCAACCAGCTCAAATTTCACTGCCAGCTCCTCAAATCCCTCTTCTCTGGCCTCTCTTGCCATGCGGGCGTACATATCGGTCCACTCGTAGTTCTCCCCCGCAGCGGCATCCTTTAAATTCTCCTCGATGTCATTGCTGACAGCGCCGCCGTGGAGCTCCTTAAACCACATTTTTGCGTGTTCCTTCTCCTGGTCGGCAGTCTCCAGATAGAGGGCAGCCATCTGCTCGTAGCCGGCTTTTTTGGCAACAGAAGCATAGTAGGTGTACTTGTTGCGTGCCTCGGATTCGCCGGAAAAGGCGTCCTTTAAGTTTTGCTCGGTCTTGGTTCCTGCGTATTTGGTTGCCATAGTTTTTACCTCACCTTTCTTTTGTAAAATTATATTATTTTCTGGTATTACAACTTGATTGTACCGAATATTCTGAAAAAAATCAACTGAAATCCCGGTGTTTTCTGCTCAAATCCAGGGCAGAATGGAAGACTTCTGTTCCGGTGAAAAAGGAGGCAGGCACAACTGCCTGCCTCCAAAGAAGTCTTTTATCAGGTTTTCGATTAGCCAAAGTATCTCTTTAACAGGCCCTCGAATGCTCTTCCGTGTCTTGCCTCGTCTCTTGCCATCTCGTGAACAGTGTCATGGATCGCGTCAAGGTTAGCGGCTTTTGCTCTCTTAGCCAGATCGAACTTGCCGGCGGTAGCGCCGTTCTCGTTTCCTTTATTTTATCAGGGTTTGCGGGGATTAGTAAGGTAAATTTTTACGTCTTAAATAACTTAATCAATGCACTTCATTGGAAAAAATCCCACTTTTTTTATTTCCACTTTTTGCCCCAAAGACCACATATAAAATTTTGAAATTCCTCTTTTTTTCCACCCAAAGAGGAGGTTCAAAATGGCGAAGGTGGAGAATGTTGATGTCCCAGGTGTGTTTCAACTTGAAAATGGTTTATGGGGATACCGATTTACAATTACAGTAAACGGAAAGAAAAAAGACGTCAAAAAGACGAAAGATGATTTTGGAAAACCGTTTAAGACGGCAAGGTCAGCGTCCAGGGCAAGAGTAGCGGCGCTTGCTCAAGAAAAAGTGAGTCGGGCACATAAGCCTAAAATGAAGCGTATGACTGTTCGAGAGGTTTATCAGGAATACGCTGAGAATGGTCGAAAAGGAAAAGCCTATAATACGATTTTGAAGCAGGATAGCCTGTGGAACAATCACATTAGCAAACGATTTGGCAGCCGATATGTTGATGAAATCAGTACAGCAGAGGTAATAGACTATCTATCAGAATTATATTATATAGAAGGACGCGCTTATCGGTATGTTGAAGGTTTTTTGAAAATGTTTTATCTGCTTTTCGGGCAGGCGTATTCCAGAAACTATCTGGATATTGATACCTATAATAAATTGTGTGTAAATAAAGATACGAAAATCCATATGCCCAAACTGAAAATAGATGATGATTTGGATATTGTGGCGTTCAGCAAAGAAGAACTGGCGATACTAGATGATTATTTTCATGGCACAAACGCGGAAACGGCGTACCTTCTCGGAAAATACTGCGGATTGCGTATCAATGAATGTTATGGCTTGAAATGGTCGAATGTAGATTTGGAGACAGGAACCATTTTGATAGACCGGCAAATGCAGTATCAAGAAGGGATTATAAAAATGGTTCCTCTCAAGACGCGGAACGCAAGACGCACGATGTACATGAATGATAGATTGAAAGCGTATGTTCAAAAACTAGCAGAGGAACGGGAGCGGTACAAAATTGAAAAGGCTGCTTTGTGGGAACAAAACCAAAAGATGATAGAGGACTTGGATGGCAGCAGGATTTCTTCAACCGAACTTGTGAACTGTCTGCCGGACGGGAAAATTCAGACGGTTAATTCCATGAAATTCCATGCGCAGGCAGTGAAAGCTAAATATGGGATTACATTTAGGTATCATTATCTCCGGCATACATACGGAACTTTAATGGCAGAAATGAATACGCCGACACACCTGCTTTGCAATCAGATGGGGCATGGAAATATCCAGGTTACGCAGCGGTATTATATTGCAGTATCGAAAACAGGCATTGAGGTGTTGAGAGAGAACCTTAACCGTCTGTAACCGACAACTTTTAAGAACTTTTAAGAAGAACAGGGCCAGAGGAAACAACTTCCGGCCCTGTTTTATCATGTTTTGGCAACTTTATAACAAGAAGCAATATCTTTTAGGAACTTTTCCATCCCTTCCACTACATCCGGCGGGTTAAGGATAACCGCCGATTTGCGGAAACCGCAGACCCAGGAATAGAACTGATCGCTGATTTCTACATCAGCAGATACTACAAAATGGTGTTCTCCTTCCGGCATATAGAATATATCGTCATTAGTGCCGAACCTTTCAACAACGGAATCTAGCTTGTCACTGGTAAAGCGAATACTGACACGCCTCTGAACGCCGTCAAACATGGAGAAAACACGGCGGGTATAGGTTTCCATATCTATATCTTTAAAAGTCTCTGCGCCGTCCCTGGGTTCGTTGACCGCTTCTACTTTATCCATACGGTCTATGCGGTATGTCCGTATCTCCTGGGATTTATCGTCAAAAGCCAGGAGATAATAGTTGCCGTCATTTATGAGAAGCTGATAGGGGCTGACTTTGTAAATGGCTCCGCCGTGTCGCGCAACTTGCTTTACGCCGCCGTTTTGAAATACATTTTTCAAATACTTGAAGGTAATTTTCTGTGGAGTATGGGGCTTGCCGTACTGCTTCTTTGCCATGGCGGCGTTGATAATGCCGACAGTCAACAAAACATTGTTACGGGTGGTCTTTACACGGTCGCAGAGGAATACTTCCCGCTGCAAGTCCTCCGCTTGGTAGATACTGCAAAATTCGCCGATGGTTTTTACAAGGGATTTTGCTTTAGAAGCAGAGATAAATTTGGCGGCGTGGACGCACTCGGCTAGAAGCCTTAAATCGTCAAATTCGAACTGACGGGAGATAAGCCGATACTTGCCGCCCTGACCGCCCTCTATTTCCATGCCATATACATCCCGTAAGGCAGCTATATCCCTGTAAATGGCGCGGCGTTCAGCGTCAATGCCACACTCTTCTTTCAAGTAGTCCACAATGTCCCCGGCTGTGACCGGGTGGTTCTCGTCTGAATTTTCTAAAAAATATTTTGCAACAAAAAGAGTTTTGACTTTTTGATTTTCTGATTTCGCCATATAGGCAGCCCCTCTCCTGATTTTATAATCAGTGTACCATAAAATCAGGAAAAGGACAGTGAAAATATAGCGATATTAAATT
>DWYS01000140.1 GCA_019118585.1 Candidatus Enterocloster faecavium
GAACAATCCAGAAAAAAAGTAAGGGGAAGGAATAAATTACTATAGTCCGTAACAACGAAAAAATCGCTGCAGCCCAGTAAATACAAGGGATACGGCGATTTTTTCTTCTGTTAACTGTCAAAGACGGGATTCTATCACAAGACTGAGAATTACGCAAGTGTTTTTTTCATTGAAAAAGAACAATATTTATTGTATGATGTTACCAGGGCAAAATGACTTGAGCAACAAAGAGAGGGAGGGACCCATATGACCTGCAGGGAAGCCCAGAAACTGGTGATGCCTTATATTAATAAAGAAATCTCCGATGAAGATTTGGCGGAGTTTTTAAAACATATTGATTCCTGTGAGGAGTGCAGGGAGGAACTGGAGATCTATTTTACGGTGGACGTAGGGATCAGGCAGCTGGAGGAAGGCACCGGCACCTACAACATCAAGGGAGCGCTGGAATCGGCCCTGGAGCTCTCCAGGCAGCACATCCGCACTCTCTATCTGCTCCAGACCGCCCGGTACGCGGTGAATACCCTGTGCTTCTGGACCGTGGCGGTGATTCTGTTTATGCAGGTTCGGATCTGGCTGCAGGGAGGATTTCCGGGCTTTTAGGACCGGATGTGAAATAATGGGAAAGGATAAATGGGATGGAAAAATTAGTTTTGATCGACGGACACAGCATTTTGAACCGGGCTTATTACGGGGTGCCGGATCTGACCAACAGCGAGGGGCTTCACACGAATGCGGTGTACGGATTTTTAAATATTCTGTTTAAGATTCTGGAGGAGGAGCAGGCTTCCTACCTGGCGGTGGCCTTTGACCTGAAGGAGCCTACTTTCCGCCATAAAATGTACGGGGATTACAAGGGGACCAGAAAACCCATGCCCCAGGAGCTGGTGGAGCAGGTGCCTTTGATGAAGGAAGTTTTAGGCTCCATGGGCGTTCCCATCCTGACTCTTCCGGGCTACGAGGCGGACGATGTGCTGGGAACTGTGGCCAAGCGATGCCAGAAGGACGGCCTGGAGGTGGCGGTGGTCAGCGGCGACCGGGATCTGCTGCAGCTGGCAGATGACCATATTAAGATCCGGATCCCCAAGACCTCCAGGGGAAAGACGGAGGTATTTGATTATTATCCCCGCGATGTGAAGGAGCAGTACGGCGTTACACCGGAGGAATTTATTGATGTGAAGGCCCTGATGGGAGACGCTTCGGACAATATCCCCGGCGTCCCCTCCATCGGGGAGAAGACGGCTACCGCCATCATCTCAGATTACCACTCCATTGAGAATGCCTACGACCATTTGGATGAGATCCGTCCTCCCAGGGCCCAGAAAGCCCTGCGGGAGCATTTCGACCTGGCAAAGCTCAGCAAGGAGCTGGCTACCATCTGCACCGATTCCCCGGTGGAATTTGCTCTGGAGGACAGCAAGATCGGGGACCTGTATACGGATGAAGCCTATCAGCAGATGAAGCGCCTGGGGTTCAAATCTCTCCTCGGAAGATTTGAAAGCAGCAGGGGGAGGGGACAGATGCCTGTCTGCCTGCGGCTGCGGACCAGAGCGGAGTGGGAGGCCTGCCGGAAAAAGGCAGAAAGCGCTCAACGGCTGGGACTTGCCCTGGCGCCGGCTCCTGAGCCGGAGCAGCTTACCCTTTTTGATCCTGCTTTTCTGGGGCAGGAGGCAGAGAAAAGTTCCGGTTCGGGCCGGATTGCCGGTCTGGCCCTGGCCCTGGAGGATGGGGAAACGGTCTTCCTGACTCCGGAAGGTGATGTGACAGGGGAGTGGCTGGCAGAACAGGCGCGGCAGCTGGTTGGGGAGGTGCAGAAGCGGGAAGGGGCCTCTGTGTGGGTCCTGGATCTAAAGGAGCAGCTTCCGCTTCTTTCCATACCGGAGGATGGGCCGGTCTATGACGGGGCCGTGGCGGCCTACCTGCTGAATCCTTTAAAGGACAGCTACGGCTATGACGACCTTGGGGCAGATTATCTGGGACTGACGCTGCCCTCTAAGAGCGAACTGCTGGGAAAGGCAGGACTGGGCCAGGAGCTGAAGGCAGGAAATGAAAAAGCGGGGGAATGCCTTTGCTATATGGCGTTTACCGCGGTGAAGACAGCCCCCCTATTGGAGGAGGAGCTGAAAAAGACAGGGATGGACCGGCTGTACCGGGAAATCGAGATGCCTCTGATTTACAGTCTGTTCCATATGGAACAGGCAGGGGTGAAGGTGGAGCGGGCCGCCCTGAAGGAGTACGGAAACCGTCTGAAGGTACAGATTGACCAGGTTGAAGCGGAGATTTTCCAGGAGACAGGAAAGCGGTTCAACATCAATTCCCCCAAGCAGCTGGGAGAAATCCTTTTCGGCGAGATGAAGCTTCCGGGAGGGAAGAAGACGAAAACCGGTTATTCGACTGCCGCCGATGTGCTGGAGAAGCTGGCGGACGATCATCCGGTCGTGCAAAAGATCCTGGACTACCGGCAGCTGACCAAGCTTTATTCCACTTATGCGGAGGGGCTGGCGGCATACATTGGCCCTGACGGCAGGATCCACGGGAAATTCAACCAGACCATCACCGCTACCGGGCGGATCAGCAGCACGGAGCCCAATCTGCAGAATATCCCGGTGCGCATGGAGCTGGGGAGGGAGATCCGCAAGGTCTTTGTACCGGCTGAGGGATGTCAGTTTATCGATGCAGATTATTCCCAGATCGAGCTTCGGATCCTGGCCCATATGTCCGGAGATGAGCGGCTGATCGAAGCCTACCGTTCCGCCCAGGATATTCACGCGATTACGGCTTCCCAGGTGTTCCACACTCCCTTAGACCAGGTAACGCCCCTCCAGAGGCGCAACGCCAAGGCCGTGAATTTTGGCATCGTCTATGGGATCAGCGCCTTTGGCCTCAGTGAAGACCTGAGCATTTCCCGAAAGGAGGCGATGGAGTACATTGACCAGTATTTCCACACCTATCCGGGAGTGAAAACCTTCTTAGACGGCCTGGTGAAGCAGGGGAAGGAGCAGGGGTATGTGACTACCCTCTACGGCCGCAGAAGGCCGATCCCGGAGCTGAAGTCCTCCAATTTCATGCAGAGGCAGTTCGGGGAGCGGGTGGCCATGAATTCTCCTATCCAGGGAACTGCGGCGGATATTATGAAAATTGCCATGATCCGGGTGGACCGGAGACTTAAGGCGGAAGGCTATAAGGCCAGAATCGTTCTCCAGATCCACGATGAGCTTCTGGTGGAGTCGCCCAAGGAGGAGACCAGCCGGGTGAAAGCGCTTTTGGAGGAGGAGATGAAGGGAGCGGCCCACTTGAAGGTCGCCCTGGAGGTAGAGGCCAAGACAGGAGATTCCTGGTTTGCGGCAAAATAGGCGGAGACGGGCAAAAAGGAGGCAGCAGGGAAAATGAAGCGGATCGTCGGTGTAACCGGGGGCGTAGGAGCCGGAAAAAGCCAGGTACTGGACATTCTGAAAAATGAATATGGGGCCCATGTCATTCTGTCGGACCAGGTGGCAAAGGAACTGATGGAGCCGGGGAGAGAGGGCTATGGGAGAGTTGTGGAGTATCTGGGAGATGAGATACTGGATTCGTCTGGCGCCATCGACCGGCCTAAGATGGCGCAGATGATTTTCGGAAATCAGGAGGCCCTTCAGGAGGTGAATCGTCTGACCCATCCCCTGGTGTGGGAGGAGATTCTGAAAAGGATTGATGAGAGCCCCCTGCCTCTCCAGATTGTGGAAACCGCCCTTCCGGAAAAACAATTTCGTGACATTTGCGATGAAATATGGTATGTTTATACATCGGAGGAGAATCGGGCGCAGCGCCTTCTGGAGAGCAGAGGGTATGACCGGGAAAGATCGGCCCAGGTCATGAAGAATCAGCTTTCGGATGAAGCATTCCGCTTAATCTGCCACAGGGTGATTGACAACAACGGAAGCCTTCAGGACACCAGAGAGCAGATTGCCCGTCTCCTATCAGAACAAGAGACAGAGGTATCCACACAATGAGAATGGTCAGCATAGCAAGCGGAAGCAGCGGCAACTGTATTTACATAGGCTCAGATTCCACCCATATTCTGGTGGATGCGGGCATCAGCAACAAGCGGATTCAGCAGGGATTAAAGGAGATTGGGCTAAAAGGGGAGGATTTGTCGGGAATCCTCATTACCCATGAACATTCCGACCACATCCGGGGCCTTGGGGTTCTGGCCAGAAAATACGGCCTTCCCATCTACGCTACTCCGGGCACCATCCGGGAGCTTTCGGGAAAGAAGGAGCTTGGGGATTATGACGCAAGCTTATACTGCCAGGTCCAGCCGGACTGCAGCTTTCAGGTGGGGGATTTAAAGGTTCTGCCCTTTTCCATTGACCACGATGCGGCCCAGCCGGTGGCTTACCGGGTATGCTGCGGCAGAAAGCAGGTGGCCGTAGCTACGGATATGGGGCATTTCGACTCCTACATCATCGAACATCTCCAGGAACTGGATGCGATTTTGCTGGAGTCCAATCACGATGTGCGGATGCTGGAAACCGGCCCTTATCCCTATCCGCTCAAGCGAAGGATCTTGGGAGACCACGGCCATCTGTCCAATGAGAATGCAGGGAGGCTTTTAACCCATATTCTCCACGACAAGCTGAAGAAAATCCTTCTGGGCCATCTGAGCAAGGAAAATAATTACGAGGAGCTGGCTTACGAAACCGTCCGTCTGGAAATCGACCATGGGGATACGCCCTATACTTCAAGGGATTTTTCAATCTCTGTGGCGGGCCGTGACCGGATGAGTGAGATTGTCTATATATAGCAGTTTTTCTGGACAGCAGAAAAACAAGTATCAATAAAGTGTTAGAAAAAATAAAAAGGAGAACTCCCATGAGCAAAGCGATTATTACCGTAGTTGGAAAGGACACCGTTGGAATCATTGCCAGAGTATGCACCTACCTGGCAGAGCACAAGATCAATATCCTGGACATTTCCCAGACCATCGTTCAGGGATATTTCAATATGATGATGATTGTGGATATTACCAATCTGGAAGGGGAATTCGGCCAGATGGCCGGGGAGCTGGAGGCCCTGGGAGAGGACATCGGCGTTAAGGTCAAGATCCAGAGGGAAGAGATTTTCACGAAAATGCACCGGATTTAAGGCAGTGAGAGAGGGGACCACATGATTAACATATATGAAGTAAACGAAACCAACAATATGATCGAGCATGAGAAGCTGGACGTCCGGACCATTACCCTGGGGATCAGCCTTTTGGACTGCGCCGGAGGCAGCCTTGAAGAGGTAAATGACCGCATTTACAGGAAGATTACCAGCCTGGCGGGAAATCTGGTGGCTACGGGACAGCAGATTGAGCAGGATTTCGGTATTCCGATTGTCAATAAGCGGATTTCCGTAACCCCTATCTCTCTGGTGGGAGGGTCTGCGTGCAAGTGTCCGGAGGATTTTGTGTCCATCGCCAAGACGCTGGACCGGGCGGCGAAGGAAGTGGGAGTCAATTTTATCGGCGGATACTCTGCCCTGGTCAGCAAGGGCATGACCCAGGCGGACCGGAATTTGATCGAGTCCATTCCGCAGGCTCTGGCACAGACGGAGCGGGTGTGCAGCTCTGTAAACGTAGGTTCCACGAAAACCGGCCTGAATATGGATGCGGTCAATCTCATGGGGACCATTGTGAAGAGGACGGCTGAGGCCACGGCCCAGTCGGACAGCTTGGGCTGCGCCAAGCTGGTGGTATTCTGCAACGCGCCGGACGACAATCCTTTTATGGCAGGAGCCTTCCACGGCGTGACGGAGGCGGATGCGGTGATCAACGTAGGAGTCAGCGGTCCCGGCGTGGTGAAGGTGGCGTTGGAGAAGGTCAGGGGAGCAGATTTTGAGGTTCTCTGTGAGACCATCAAGCGCACTGCCTTCAAGATTACCAGAGTAGGCCAGCTGGTGGCGCAGGAAGCCTCCAGACGGATGGGGATTCCCTTTGGCATCATCGACTTGTCCCTGGCGCCTACCCCGGCAGTGGGAGACAGCGTTGCGGAGATTCTGGAGGAAATCGGACTGGAGCGGGTGGGCGCTCCCGGGACCACGGCCGCTCTGGCTATGCTCAACGACCAGGTGAAGAAAGGCGGCGTGATGGCGTCCTCCTATGTGGGGGGATTAAGCGGAGCCTTTATCCCGGTCAGCGAGGACCAGGGGATGATCGATGCGGTCAGCGTTGGAGCACTGACCATTGAAAAGCTGGAGGCCATGACCTGTGTCTGCTCTGTGGGACTGGACATGATCGCGATTCCGGGAGACACACCGGCCTCCACCATTTCCGGGATCATTGCCGATGAGGCGGCGATCGGAATGGTGAACCAGAAAACCACAGCCGTGCGCCTGATCCCCGTGATCGGAAAAGGTGTGGGAGAAACAGCCCAGTTCGGCGGCCTTTTGGGGTATGCACCTATCATCCCGGTGAATACCTTCTCCTGCGAAGCCTTCGTCACCAGAGGAGGGAGGATCCCCGCGCCGATTCACAGCTTTAAAAACTAAACGCCGTCCTGGAGCGTATTAATCCGAAAAGAGGACAACAACAGATGGAGAAGAGCCAGCAAAAACAAATCAAAGAAGCGGCCTCCCGTTTTCTGAACGAGGGTATGGAACGGGTGATCTTGAGCAATCCGGTGTTTCCTGACCGCATGTCAAAAGTAAAAATCCGACCGGTGCTCTTAAAAGAGGAACTCTGTTTTCAGGCAGAGGAACAGGTGGGAGCCCAGGCATTTCACCGGAACCTGAATCGGGAAGAGGCGGCGGAGTATGTGGCAGAGAAGATGGAGAAGGCATTTCGCCAGTGTGAGATGGCCTCGGCATCTGAGACCGGCCTGATTCTGGTGAGCAAAAAGGGAAAGCCCTCCATCAAGATCAAAAAGCGGACAGGGGCCGCACCTGTCCGAATCCAGCCGGCCCATAACCGGAAGAAACGCTATATCCTGGAGGAGGGAAGGGCGGTTCCCTTCCTGGTTGACTTGGGAGTTATGACAGAGAGCGGCCAGATCGTGTGCAGCCGCTACGACAAGTTCCGCCAGATCAACCGTTTCCTGGAGATGATCGAGGATGTGCTGCCGGAACTTCCGGCGGATCAGAAGCTGCACATCATCGATTTCGGCTGCGGAAAATCCTACCTCACGTTTGCGGTTTACTACTATCTGAATATTTTAAAGGGGTACCAGGTCCAGATCACCGGTTTGGACTTAAAGGAGGATGTGATCCGGCACTGCGGCCAGTTAAGCAGAAAATACGGTTATCACGACCTGACTTTCCTTCAGGGGGATATTGCCGGATATGAGGGAGCGGACCAGGTGGACATGGTGATTACCCTTCATGCCTGCGACCTGGCGACGGATTATGCGCTTGAGAAGGCGGTAAAATGGGGAGCAAAGGTGATTCTCTCCGTTCCGTGCTGCCAGCATGAATTGAACCGTCAGATGAAGAACGAACTGATGGCTCCTGTATTCGGATACGGGCTGATCCGGGAGCGGATGGCCGCTCTCTATACCGATGCCATCCGGGCCCAGGTTCTGGAGTACCGGGGATATGGAACGCAGATCCTGGAATTCATCGATATGGAGCACACGCCCAAGAATATTTTAATCCGGGCGGTGAAGGGAAAGGGAAAAGGCAGGAACGGGGAGGAGATCCGAAGACTGCTGGACTTTCTGCAGATTGAACCTGCGATCGTAAGGCTGCTGGCTCCGGAGCTTTTGAGGGACGGAGAATCATAGGATTCCACGGCTTTATGAGAGACAAAGAGGCCGCTGTAATTGATATCAATTACAGCGGCCTCTTTTTTCACATACGTTTTATCCTGATATCCCATATGGATCTGAATGTGATGTGTTTGAAACAGATCACGGCACTCCCGGCCCCACCGCCTGTGTCGGACTGGTGGTGGGGGACTGATATCCCGGGCCGATGGGAGTTACAACTCCCTCGCTTCCCTGCTCAGAGGAGGGCTCAGTGATGATGGTAGCGGCTCCTGTGTGAAGCGGGCAGGTTCCGGGAATGGAGAAGTAAGAGTCATCCGTAGTCCCGTTTTCTCCTTCCGGCAGGACCATGCAGATTCGGGTAGTCTTGTTGGGGCAGAAGGCGGTAGGCCTCATGCCGGAGTCTGCACATACAGTTACAGCTACATGCTTGTCGCAGACCTCAGTGGGAGCTGTGCCCTTTGCAAAGTATTCGGTGTAGACAGCGTTTCCTCTGGGGTCTGCAGAGCAGACGCCGGAGACTGCCAGTTTGCCTGATTTGCGGCAGATCTGGACGGATTCAATGCTGTCCGGAACCTCAAATCCCGGGTCGGAAAGCCCCTCGTGAATCCGCGTCATAATCTTGCGCCAGATGGCCTTGTGGAAGCTGGTGCCGCCGTTCCCGGAGAGGGACTGGTTGTCATCGCAGCCGCCCCAGACACCTGCGGTGTAGTAGGGGGTGTAGCCGATAAACCAGATATCCACGTTGTTGGTGGTGGTCCCGCTCTTTCCTGCAACGGACATGTTGTCCAAAGCAGCGGCCGTGCTGGTGGAGTTGATGGAAACGCCGGACCGGGCATAGAGCCGGTTGCTCTTGACGGATTCCGACATGGCGTCAGTCAGCAGGAATGCGGTGGAATCTTTCAGCACCTGCTTGGTCTCCGGCTGATTGTCAATGAGAACATTGCCGTCGTGATCCAGAATCTTGGTGAAGAATCTGGGCTTGGTGTATACGCCGCCGTTGGCGATGGAGGCGAAGGCGGAAGTGATATCCAGGTTGGTCACGCCCCTGGTTAAGCCGCCCAGAGCGGTGGCCGCGTTTAAGTCGTCCTTTGTCAGGGTGGAAATTCCCATCCGCTCCGCGTAATCCACGCCAAGCTGAGGAGTAACGGTTTCCATCAGGCACCGCACCGCTATAATGTTCATGGAGTAGATGATGCCCTCACGGATATTGTGGTATCCGGTGTAGCCGCGGCTGTCACCCCACCAGTTGCGGAAGGATTTGGTCCCAACGGTGTAGGGGCCGTCGTAGTAGACTGTGCCCAGTGTAGCTCCGCAGGCGTCCAGAGCAGGGGCGAAGGAGCTTAACACCTTAAATGCGCTTCCCGGCTGTCTGGGGGTATTGGTGGCACGGTTTAAGGTCAGGCTTCCCGTCTTTTGTCCCCGTCCGCCGCAGATCGCTTTTACTTCGCCGGTGTGCTGGTCCATAATGACAAAGGAGAGCTGGGGCTGGAGGATGGTGTTCATGGTTTCACCGATGATTTCATCGTCCTCCTTTAAAAGCCAGGCCTTGAACTGGTCCACATCTGCCTGGGCTTCCTCTGCGGAATTGTAGAGGCCTCCGTAAGTTTTTCCGAGCTCATTTCGGTAATAGGACTTGATGTCTTCCTCGGAATAGTGCTCCGTTTCCCCATTTCCGTGGGTGACGGAGAGGCGGTACTCCAGGGACAGCTTGGCTGTCGAGTAGTTGTCCGGATTGTTGACCTCCTCATCGACAATGGCCTGGATGTCCGGGTCCTGGGTAGTATAAATCTGAAGGCCGCCGGAGTAGAGCAGGTTGCTGGCCTGTCCTTCGGTGTAGTCCAGCTTTTCCACCAGAGTGTCGATGACCTGCTGGATGAGTTCATCGGTAAAATAGCTGTAAGGCGTGTTGTTCTCCTTGGTGGCAATGTTGACGTTCTGAATCCGGTCGTATACATTGTCCGCCAGAGCCTCCTCCTGTTCCTCCTTGGTGATCTTACCCTGTTCATACATATACTGAAGCACCGTTTTGCGTTTGGCTTCATTGGCCTCCCGGCCCGAGATAGGGTTAAATTTGGAGGGGTTGGTGGTGATGGAGGCCAGAACGGCACATTCGGAGAGAGTCAGATCGGAAACATCCTTATCAAAATACCGCTTGGCAGCAACCTTTACGCCAAGAGAGTTGTTTCCCAGATTGATGGTGTTGAGATAATTGGTAATGATCAGCTTTTTCGTCTCTTCTTTGCTCAGACCGGAGTTCTGTTCCAGCTCCACAGCCAGGTACTGTTCCTGGATCTTCCGTTCAATCCGGGCGCCCCAGCTGGTTTCCATGCCTCCGGCAAAGACGTTGTTCTTGATCAGCTGCTGAGTGATGGTGCTTCCGCCGCCTGCGTAATTGCCGCTGATGATTCCCATGGCAGCACGGCCGATGGAACGCAGGTCGATTCCGTTGTGTTCCCAGAAACGGGAATCCTCAATGGCAACAAAGGCGTCCACCAGATTTTGGGGAAGCTCATCGTAGGTTGCAGCTTCGCGGTTGGAACCGCTGGTAACCAGGGTGTCCGTAAGATTGCCCTGGCTGTCATAGATAGTGGTAGCGAAACGGTCGGGCTGAATGTTGAGAATATCCACGCTGGGCGCGTTGTCGATGATCCCGCTGATCATGCCCAGACCGATGCCTGCCCCGGTGACCACGCAGAATAAAAGCAGCACAAAAACAGCCCGGAAGACGGTAAAGAACAGCCGGGAGGTGTATTTTGCTTTTTTGGAGTTTAAAGACTTCAGCTTCTGCTTGGCCTCATATGTTCCATAATTCATAATGGCTCCTTTTTTAGTAAAATGTGACTGTCCAGGACATCCTGAACTGATACGATTGATTATACAACAGTTTACCCAAAATGAAAAGTCTTAAATAATCGCTTGCCATGAACAGACATCTATATTATGATTATTTTCAGGCAATATCAGCCCCAAAGTGGGGAATCTTGGCGAAAAAGAGTGAAAAGGAGAGGGAAAAGTGGAAGAAGCCTATCGGATCCTTTATAAGGGTGGCAGCGGAGAGATTACGGAAAAAAAGTCCCGGTTTATCGCGGACCTGACGCCTGTTTCTACAGAGGAGGAGGCGCTTGCCTTTATTGAGTCGGTGCGGAAAAAATACTGGGATGCGCGTCACCACTGCTTTGCCTACCGCATCGGAAAGGACAACCGGACGGTAAGAGCCAGTGATGACGGAGAGCCCTCCCAGACAGCGGGAAAGCCTATGATGGATGTGCTGGAGGGGCAGCAGCTGCATAATGTGTGCGCGGTGGTAACCCGGTATTTTGGAGGGACTCTTCTGGGTACCGGAGGCCTGGTGCGGGCATATTCCCAGGCAGTAAAGGAAGGATTAAAAAACTGCGTGGTGGTGGAAAAACAGCCGGGGGTGCGCCTGGAGATTGAGACGGACTATACGGGAGCAGGGAAAATCCAGTACCTGGCGGCTCAGGAGGGCTTGACCCAGATGGATGTGCAGTACGGCGTTCAGGTTGTCTTCACCTACATGGTGCCGTTGGAGAAGGCGGAGCGTTTTCAGAGCCAGGTGACGGAGAAGACCGCGGGAAGAGCCGTCATTCACCGGGGAAAGGACCTGTATTACGGGCTGGCAGAGGGAGAATTGGTGATTTTTGAAGATTAATGCTTGCATTCCGCTGACGGCGATGATATACTAAAAAACTGTATGTTTTGTCTTGTGCTGCAAGGGCTCAGGACGGCTTGAAGGATTGAATCATTTATATTGCGAAGGAAGCGGATCATAA
Organism: Candidatus Enterocloster faecavium; assembly: GCA_019118585.1. GTDB lineage: Bacteria > Bacillota > Clostridia > Lachnospirales > Lachnospiraceae > Enterocloster > Enterocloster faecavium. The sequence goes on from DWYS01000140.1 coordinate 11,513, forward strand.
TATGAGAACAAAGAGAGAAGATGTGAGAAATGTTGCCATCATCGCCCACGTTGACCACGGCAAAACTACTTTGGTAGACCAGCTGCTGCGTCAGAGCGGTGTGTTCAGAGCCAACCAGGAGGTTCAGGAACGGGTGATGGATTCCAACGACCTGGAGCGGGAGAGAGGCATTACCATCCTTTCCAAGAATACGGCAGTTTATTATAAGGGAACGAAGATCAATATCATCGATACTCCCGGACATGCGGATTTCGGCGGAGAGGTCGAGCGCGTTTTAAAGATGGTAAACGGTGTGATCCTGGTCGTAGATGCCTATGAAGGCCCCATGCCCCAGACAAAGTTTGTGCTGCAGAAGGCTCTGGAGCTGGATCTGTCAGTCATCGTATGCCTGAACAAGATCGACCGGCCCGAGGCGCGCCCGGAGGAAGTGATCGACGAGACGCTGGAGCTGTTTATGGACCTGGATGCCTCCGATGAACAGCTGGACTGCCCCTTCCTCTTCGCCTCTGCAAGGGCAGGCTTTGCCAAGCGGAATCTGGATGATCCGGAGGTGGATATGAGCCCCCTCTTTGAGACCATTATCGATTATATTCCGGCTCCTGAGGGAGACCCGGACGCTCCTACCCAGGTGCTGATCAGCACCATTGACTACAACGAGTACGTAGGACGCATCGGCGTGGGAAAGGTGGACAACGGCAAACTGAAGGTCAACCAGGAGTGCGTTCAGGTGAACCATCATGACCCGGATAAGTTTCGTAAGATTAAGATCGGAAAGCTTTATGAGTTTGACGGCCTGAACCGGGTGGAGGTTCAGGAGGCGGATATCGGCTCCATCGTGGCGATTTCCGGTATTCCCGACCTTCACATCGGAGATACCATCTGCTCCCCGGAAAAGCCGGAGGCCATTCCGTTCCAGAAGATCTCCGAGCCCACCATCGCCATGTATTTTATGGTCAATGACAGCCCTCTGGCAGGTCAGGAGGGAAAATTTGTCACCTCCCGCCATCTGAGAGACCGGCTGTTCCGCGAGCTGAACACAGATGTAAGCCTGCGGGTGGAGGAGACAGACAGCCCGGACTGCTTTAAGGTTTCCGGAAGAGGAGAGCTCCATCTGTCTGTGCTGATCGAGAATATGCGCCGTGAGGGCTTTGAGTTTGCCGTCAGCAAGGCGGAGGTCCTTTACAAGTACGATGAGCGGGGCAGAAAGCTGGAACCCATGGAAATTGCCTATGTGGATGTGCCGGAGGAATTCACCGGCGTGGTGATCCAGAAGCTGACCGCCCGGAAGGGAGAGCTTCAGGGCATGAGCAAGGCGGCAGGCGGATACACCCGTCTGGAATTCTCCATCCCCTCCAGAGGATTGATCGGCTACCGGGGAGATTTCATGACAGATACCAAGGGAAATGGAATCCTCAATACGATTTTTGAGGACTATGCACCCTACAAGGGGGATCTGTCCTACCGCCAGACCGGCTCCCTGATTGCCTATGAGGCGGGAGAGGCCATTACTTACGGCCTGTTCAACGCCCAGGAGAGAGGAACCCTGTTTATTACGCCGGGCACCAAGGTTTACGGCGGAATGGTTGTGGGACAGAATCCCAAGGCTGAGGATATTGAGATCAATGTCTGCAAGACCAAGAAGCTGACCAACACCCGTTCTTCCAGTGCAGATGAGGCGCTGAAGCTGACTCCGCCCAAGATCATGAGCCTGGAGCAGTGCCTGGACTTCATCGATACGGACGAGCTTTTGGAGGTAACCCCCAAGAACCTTCGGATCCGCAAGAAGATTCTGGACCCCACTATGAGAAAGAGAGCGTCCTTTAAAAAGTAAAACTAAAAATCGGAATCGAAATCTGACATATCCTGTCGAAGAATTTTTCACGGGATATGTCTTTTTTTCGGTCTATTTTTCTCCTCTTTTGCATAAAATTTTTATGTGTCCGGGAGAAGTACGGGCAAAGTTAAATGCCGCCCGGTCCTGAGGCGGCAAAATCTGAAAATGGAAACGAAGAGGAGAAGTACAATGTCAGAAAAAATGATCGAGAATAACAGGGTCAGCGTCATCGGAGAAATCGTATCGGGATTTACCTTCAGCCATGAGGTATTCGGGGAGGGCTTCTATATGGTGGAGCTTTCCGTCAACCGGCTGAGCCAGCAGGCAGACCGGATCCCGTTAATGATTTCCGAGCGGCTTATAGACGTTCAGGCGGATTATGTGGGCTGCACGGTGGAGGCGATCGGCCAGTTCCGCTCCTACAACCGTCACGAGGGGGTAAAAAACCGTCTGATGCTTTCCGTATTTGTGCGGGAAATTCATTTTATGGAAGAATTTACGGATTACACGAAAACCAACCAGATTTTTCTGGACGGCTATATCTGCAAAGCACCTATTTACCGGAAAACTCCCCTGGGACGGGAGATTGCGGATTTGCTTTTGGCAGTGAATCGCCCTTATGGGAAATCCGATTACATACCCTGCATCTCCTGGGGCAGAAATGCCCGGTATGCCTCCGGCTTTCAGGTAGGCACCAGGGTACGGATCTGGGGAAGAGTCCAGAGCAGGGAGTATACGAAAAAGCTGAGTGAAACAGAATGTGAAAAGCGGGTAGCCTATGAAGTGTCCATCAGCAAAATGGAATGTGACGAAGGATAACAAGTGTCCTGGGCTTGTACCTGGGACAGGAAATATTAATATTTTTTGAAGATATATTAAGAAAAGTTTGCAAAATTCAGAAAAATATGCTATTATGGGCCGTAATGAATTCCATCGTAGCAGTTTAGAAGTGAGCTGTTACATTCTATGCAAAGGCCATGAATGGTTGAAGAGGTGCGTAAGGATGAAGAACAATACCATACAGGTAATCTGCGGTCCCGGAAGAGGAAAGTCCACAGCGGCGCTTGGACGCGGAATCAGTGCTCTGACCCAGAATCAGACGGTTATTATGGTCCAGTTTCTCAAGGGCGCGATCGATCCCAGGAATATGGAGGTGATCAAGCGCCTGGAGCCGGAATTTAAGTTGTTCCGCTTTGAGAAGACTTCTACCGCCTTTGAGCAGCTGTCTGAGGAGGAGAAGGAGGAGGCGCGGACCAGCATCCGCAATGGTCTGAATTTTGCCCGGAAGGTGCTGACTACAGGGGAGTGCGATATGCTGATCCTGGATGAAATTTTGGGAATCCTGGATGAAGGCATCATTTCTCTGGAGGAGTTGGCGGGGATTATTCAGCACGCCAGACAGACGGAGACGCAGCTGATCCTGACCGGAACGGTTTATCCCGCAGGTCTGGACGACTATGTAGATGAGATCACCCGGATTCAGACCCGCTATGAGGAAGGCCGGGAAAAATGCTGCTGCAGCTAGTTGACATTCCGCAGGAACAATGCTAAGATATTGCTAAACTGATAGAGTAGAGGTCGCGTCTAACATCAGTATCGGTCCCGATGTGTCAGGCACAGAGGACGGGCCGGGAAAGGGGAAGACGCCGAAGGGAGATGATCCTGCAGTCATTTGGCCCTGGGTATATGGTAAAGAACCATATAACTGTCATCCTCAAAAGGATGGTGAGCTACCTGGAACAAGATTTGATCGATGAATGAAGGGCTGGCTTTCCGTCAGCTCTTTTTGTTTGTGAAAGTTCAGCTGTGCAGAGCGGTATGACTCCCCGGGGAGGCAGCTGGCCATAGCTGAACAGCTGCGATTGATTCAGACTCAATAAAAAGGAGAGAAGGAATATGGCTATTTTTGAAGGGGCCGGCGTAGCCCTGATTACGCCTTTCCAGGAGAACGGAGCGATTGATTACAACCGTCTGGAGGAACTGGTAGAGGAGCAGATCGCAGGGGGGACCGATGCCATTGTGGCCTGCGGTACCACAGGAGAAGCTTCCACCATGACCCATGAGGAACATCTGGATGTGATTTCCTACATCTGTCAGGTGGCGAAAAAGCGGATCCCGGTGATCGCCGGAACCGGCTCCAACTGTACGGAGACAGCGGTTTACCTTTCCCAGGAAGCGGAAAAGAGAGGGGCAGATGGAATCCTGGTGGTATCCCCCTACTACAATAAGGCTACCCAGAAGGGACTGATCGCTCATTTTACCGCAGTGGCAAATTCCGTGAAGATTCCCATGATTGTTTACAACATTCCCAGCAGGACCGGCGTGAACATCAAGCCGGCTACCCTGGCGGCCATGCTGACCCAGGTGGAGAACATTGTGGGGGTAAAGGAGGCTACGGGCAATATTTCCGAGGCGGCGGAGCTGATGAGCCTGACCAATGGAAAGATTGACTTGTACTCCGGAAATGACGACCAGACGGTGCCGCTTTTGTCCCTGGGAGGAAAAGGCGTGATCTCCGTTCTCTCCAACATTGCGCCTGCGCAGACACACCGGATCTGTCAGGAGTTTTTTGACGGCAATGTAAAGGAGAGCTGCCGTCTTCAGCTTCAGGCGATTCCGCTGATCAAGGCTCTCTTCTGCGAGGTAAATCCTATTCCGGTAAAAGCGGCCTTTAAGCTGATGGGAAAGAGCGCGGGACCGCTGCGCATGCCGTTGACGGAGATGGAGCCGGAGAATCAGGAGATCCTGAAAGCTGCCATGAAGGAATATGGTTTGATCTGAGGATGAAGGGAGAATGAATATGACAAGAATCATCTTGCACGGCTGCAATGGCGTGATGGGTCAGATGATCGCCGGACTGGCAAAGGAGGACCCGGAGATTCAGATTGCGGCGGGCATTGACCCAAAAGGAGGGGACAGCGCGGATTTTCCGGTATACCCTTCTCTGAAAGAATGCAGCCAGCAGGCAGATGTGGTGGTGGACTTTTCCACCGCGGCGGCAGTGGACGGACTGCTGGAATACTGTGAGGAAAAGAAGGTTCCTCTTGTACTTTGTACCACCGGCCTGAGCCAGGAACAGCTGGAGAAGGTAAAGGAACTGGCGGCCGTATGTCCGGTGCTGCGTTCCGCCAATATGTCCCTGGGAGTAAATCTGCTGCTCCGCCTGGTAAAGGAAGGGGCAAAGGTGCTGGGAATGGCGGGCTTTGACATGGAGATCGTGGAGAAACATCACCGCCGCAAGCTGGACGCGCCCAGCGGTACCGCCATGGCCCTGGCCGAAGCACTTAATGAGGCGATGGGAGGAACCTGCCAGTTCGTCTACGACCGCAGCCAAGTGCGCCAGCCCAGAGATGCGAAGGAAATCGGCATCAGCGCGGTGCGGGGCGGGACCATTGTGGGACAGCACGATGTCATGTTTATCGGAACAGATGAGATGGTGACCTTCAGCCACCATGCCTATTCCCGGGCAGTCTTTGCCAAGGGCGCCCTGTCTGCGGCAAAGTTTCTGGCGGACAGAAAACCGGGAATGTATGATATGAGCGATGTGATCGGACTTTAAAAAATGAAATATTTTCCACCATAATTCCATTCTCATGGGACATAATAAGAATCAGAACGAGAAAGGAGAATGGGATTATGAAAAAAGTCAGACTCTTGATTGCGGCTCTTATGACGGTGTTCCTGATCTTATCGGTGACGGCCTGCAAAGGCACTTCAAATTCCGGGACGGAAAGCTCCTCCGGCACCAGACAGACGACCACTGCTGAGGACACACGCTCCACCAGCGCGGACCAGACGGAAACCAGCAGCGGGGACGACGGAGGCATCATAGATGATGTGATGGATGATGTGAAAGACGGAGCTGAGGATGTAAAGGAAGGAATGGAGGACATGACCAGGGAGACAAAGAAAGACTGACCTGGGATAAAACAGCTGAGATCTGGAAAACAGGGGAACGGATGCGCCGGGCATTTGGAACCCCTGTTTTTTTCTTGTGCACCGGGCCGGGATCGGATATAATGGAAGCAGGCAAAAGGAAGGTGAGGCCTGTGGGCATAGAAAAGATCAGAAGAAAAAGGCAGCTGGGAAAATGGCGGAGGAAATGGGCGCAGAGAGTTTCAGGGAGCCTGAAGCGCGAAAGATTTCAAAGACGGCTTAAAGTGTGCCTGGCAGCGGCTCTGATGGCGGAGGGGCTGTGGTTTGCCTTTCAGGCCGTATCGGTTAAGACCTGGGAACAGGAGATGAGGATGGAGAGCGGAGAGGAGGACCATCGTCTCATCCGGGGGCTTCGGTTGCAGATTGAGGACGGAAAGCTGCAGCTGTTCCAGGTCCAGGAACATGTTCAGCCGGAGACTAAGGAGGGGGAGACTGGCCGGAGTGATTAGAAATCGCGCCCTGACTCATTAGGAATTTTAATGATTGGAATTCTTGTATTGGGTGATACAATGTATTATAATTTCTTCTGAAAAGAGTTTCTTTTATCGCACTAACTTATAAATCATGAAAAGATGAAGAAAAGGACAGGTGGATACCCATGGAAAAGAAGGACATGTTATACGAGGGAAAGGCAAAAAAGGTCTATACAACGGAGGACCCCGATGTATTGATCGTTTCCTACAAGGATGATGCTACCGCATTTAACGGACAGAAGAGGGGCACCATTGTAGGAAAGGGAGCCATCAACAACCGCATGACCAACTACCTCTTCAAAAAGCTGGAGGAGCAGGGGGTTCCTACTCACCTGATTCAGGAGTTAAATGACCGGGAAACCGCGGTGAAGAAGGTGGAAATCGTTCCGCTGGAGGTGATCATCCGAAACTTCTCCGCAGGAAGCTTTGCCAAGAAGATGGGCATGGAGGAGGGCATCAAGTTCAAGTGCCCCACCCTGGAATTCAGCTACAAGAATGATGAGCTGGGAGATCCCTTCATCAACAGCTATTATGCCCTGGCTCTGGATCTGGCCACCAAGGAGGAGATTGACGATATTACCCGGTACGCGTTTAAGGTCAACGATGTGCTTCGGGAGTATTTTGACAGCCTGAATATCGAACTCATCGATTTTAAGATTGAATTTGGCCGTTATCACGGCAAGATTATCCTGGCCGATGAGATTTCTCCTGATACCTGCCGTCTGTGGGACAAGGATACCCACGAGAAGCTGGACAAGGACCGTTTCCGCAGAGATTTGGGAGGCGTTGAGGACGCTTACGAGGAAGTGTTCCGGAGACTGAAGATTCAGTAAAGAGTATCAATTCAGAAAAAGGGCGCTTGCGGGCGCCCTTAAAGTGGTTTATGATGATACTGGAGCAGGCAGTGCGGAGTAGTCCGGTATCGGAAGTGGTAACTCAGAACTTAGAAGCAGAAAGGATTACGACATTCATGATGCAGATGGATTTTGATTTGGCCGGCGATAAGCTGCGGGAGGAGTGCGGCGTTTTCGGCATCTACGATTTTGACGGAAACGATGTGTCTTCCACCATTTATTACGGCCTTTTTGCCCTTCAGCACAGAGGACAGGAGAGCTGCGGCATCGCGGTAAGCGACACGGAGGGACCAAAAGGAAAGGTTTTCGTGCGCAAGGGAATGGGACTTTGCAACGAGGTATTTGAGCCGGAGCACTTAGAGCAGCTTCACGGAAATCTGGGAGTAGGACATGTGCGCTACTCCACGGCGGGAAGCAGCACCAGGGAGAATGCCCAGCCCCTGGTATTGAACTATGTGAAGGGAACACTGGCCCTGGCCCACAACGGCAACCTGGTCAATGCTCCGGAGCTTCGGCGGGAGCTGGAGTATACCGGTGCCATTTTCCAGACCACCATCGATTCCGAGGTCATTGCTTACCATATCGCAAGAGCTAGAATCAACACCCCCACTGTAGAGGCAGCAGTGGCGGAGGCGATGAAGAAGCTGAAAGGAGCCTACTCTCTGGTGATCATGAGCCCCCGGAAGCTGATCGGCGCAAGAGACCCATACGGCTTTAAGCCTCTGTGCATCGGAAAGCGGGACAATGCCTATATCCTGGCCTCCGAGACCTGCGCCCTGGAGACCATCGGAGCCCAGTTTGTCCGGGATGTGGAGCCTGGTGAGGTCGTGACCATTACCTCGGAAGGGATCTCCTCCAACCGGGAGATGTGTCTTCCGGACCCCTCCAGGGAAGCCAGATGTATTTTTGAGTATATTTATTTTGCCAGACCGGACAGCGTTTTTGACGGAGTCAGCGTTTACAATTCCCGGATTCAGGCGGGACGTTTCCTGGCCATGGATTCGCCGGTAGATGCGGATCTGGTGGTTGGAGTGCCGGAATCGGGAAATGCGGCAGCCCTGGGATATTCCATGGAATCCGGAATCCCCTACGGCACTGCCTTTGTAAAGAATGCCTATGTGGGACGCACCTTTATCAAGCCCAAGCAGAGCAGCCGGGAATCGGCGGTGCGGATCAAGCTGAACGTGCTGCGGGAGGCAGTGGCCGGCAAGCGGGTCATCATGATCGATGATTCCATTGTCCGCGGGACCACCAGCGATCTGATCGTCCATATGCTGCGGGAGGCCGGGGCGAAGGAGGTACATGTGAGGATCAGCGCACCGCCTTTCCTTCATCCCTGCTACTTTGGAACGGATATTCCATCCGAGGATCAGCTGATCGCCCACAACCGGACCATTGAGGAGATCCGGCAGATTTTAGGAGCGGACTCCCTGTCCTATTTGAAATTGGAGCGTCTGCCTCAGATGGCAGAAGGAAGACCCATCTGCACTGCCTGCTTCAGCGGAGAGTACCCCATTGAGCCGCCAAAGGAGGACATCCGGGGAAATTTTGAGCCCTGAGAACGCCTTACGGATGATTCCGGCTCCATCATACCATTGAATAAAGAGAGGATATTGAAACTATGAGTCAGTACGATAAATATGTAAGCCCCCTTTCCGAGCGCTATGCCAGCAAGGAGATGCAGTACATTTTCTCACCGGATATGAAGTTTAAGACCTGGAGAAAGCTGTGGATTGCCCTGGCGGAGACGGAAAAGGAGCTGGGACTTCCCATTACCCAGGAGCAGATTGACGAGCTGAAGGCCCACGCAGAGGACATCAACTACGATGTGGCAAAGGCCAGGGAGAAGGAGGTCCGCCACGATGTGATGAGCCATGTCTACGCTTACGGGGTCCAGTGCCCCAAGGCCAAGGGCATCATCCACCTGGGCGCTACTTCCTGCTATGTGGGGGACAATACGGATTTGATCATCATGACCGAGGGGCTGAAGCTGGTGCGCAAAAAGGTCCTCAATGTGCTGGCGGAACTGGCAAAGTTCGCGAACCGCTATAAGGACCAGCCCACGCTGGCCTTCACCCATTTTCAGCCGGCCCAGCCCACTACGGTCGGAAAGCGGGCTACCCTGTGGATGATGGAGCTGAAGCTGGATCTGGACGACCTGGATTACCTGATCGGCTCCATGCGCCTTCTGGGCTCCAAGGGAACCACTGGCACCCAGGCCAGCTTTCTGGAGCTTTTTGACGGGGATCATGAGAAATGCCGCCGGCTGGATGCGCGGATTGCGGAAAAGATGGGCTTTCCTGGCTGCTACCCGGTATCAGGGCAGACCTACTCCAGAAAGATTGACAGCCGCGTGATTTCCGTTCTGGCAGGCATTGCACAGAGCGCCCACAAGTTTTCCAATGATATCCGTCTGCTGCAGCATTTAAAAGAGGTGGAGGAGCCCTTTGAAAAGCACCAGATTGGTTCTTCCGCCATGGCCTACAAGCGCAATCCCATGCGGAGCGAGAGGATTGCCTCCCTGTGCAATTATGTCATGAGCGATATGATGAACCCCATGATGGTGGCCTCCACCCAGTGGTTTGAGCGCACCCTGGATGATTCCGCCAACAAGCGTCTGTCCATTCCCGAGGGCTTTTTGGCGATCGATGGAATCTTAGACCTGTACCTGAACGTGGTGGACGGCTTGGTGGTATATCCCAAGGTGATTGAGAAGCACCTAATGGCGGAGTTGCCCTTTATGGCTACGGAGAACATTATGATGGATGCCGTAAAGGCCGGCGGGGACCGGCAGGAGCTTCATGAGCGCATCCGCCAGCTTTCTATGGAAGCGGGCCGGAATGTGAAGGAGGAAGGAAAGGACAACAACCTTCTGGAACTGATTGCAGCGGACCCTGCCTTCGGACTTTCCCTGGAGGAGCTGAAGAAATCCATGGAGCCTTCCCGCTACGTGGGACGTGCTCCCAGACAGGTGGAGGAGTTTTTGGATGAGGTAATCCGTCCGATCTTAAAGGAGAATGAGGACCAGCTGGGAATGAGAGCTGAAATTCTGGTGTAAAAAATAAAGCAAGATGGATGAGGGCGTTCCGAGGGCCGCAGGCAAAGGCTTTGGGGGCGCCCTTTTACGATGCGAAAAACGGAAATTCTGCTTTACTATGGGAAAGGATTGTGGCATGATAAAGCCATACAGAAGGAGGCATGCGCATGGACCGGGAGACCAAGATCAAGCCGGTGGAAGTGATGCGGGAGCAATTTCAAGATCTGGAAGATTCCGAATCCCATGGAATCGATACTACCGGCTGCAGACCGGAGGAAACGGTTGGCTTGGTCAAGAGGAGAATCGAAGAGGGGACAGCGCGGCTTTAGACCGGCGAAAAAAAGAGAAAAGGATAACATTTCAGGAGGAAAACAGTGAAGAAACTGATTGCGGACGTGCACACCCATACATTGGCCAGCGGTCATGCCTACGGAACCATCCGGGAAATGGCTCAGGCGGCCAGCGAGAAA
>DWYS01000141.1 GCA_019118585.1 Candidatus Enterocloster faecavium
TCGGCTGGCATGGTTCACCCATGAACAAAGAGCAGTTTGAGAAAGCGCTGAAAGAGCAGGAGGTGTAATACAATGGGAAAGTCTTTAAGAGTTGCTTACGGTGAAGCACTGGTTAAATTAGGTGAGAAAAATGACAAGGTAGTAGTTCTGGACGCCGACCTGGCTCATGCTACTCAGACCTGCATGTTTAAGGAGAAATTCCCGGATCGTCATTTCAACATGGGTATTGCGGAGGCAAATATGATGTGTGCAGCTGCAGGCTTTGCACATACGGGATATATTCCCTTTGCCAGCACCTTCGCTCTGTTCGGAGCAGGACGTGCCTACGAGCAGATCCGTAACTCCATCGCATACACCAACTGCAATGTGAAGTTTGGATTCTCCCATTCCGGACTGTCTGTAGGTGAGGACGGCGGAAGCCATCAGTCCATCGAGGACATCGCCCTGATGAGAGAGATGCCCCATATGACCATCTTCGTTCCCTGCGACCCTGCAGAGACCGAGAAGGCAGTTATGGCGGCTGCTGAGATCAACGGACCGGTTTACATCCGTGTTGCAAGACCGGTTTGCGATGATATTACCACGGCTGATACTCCCTTCATCCCCGGCAAGGCCAATGTGATGAGAGAGGGAACTGATGTGTGCATCATCTCCTGCGGACTGATGATCTCCAGAGCTCTGGCAGCTGCTGATCTGCTGGAGAAGGAAGGGATCAGCGCTGCGGTTGTAAATATGCACACCATTAAGCCCATCGATTCCGAGATTATCCTGAAGATGAACCAGACCTGCAAGGCGATCGTAACCGCTGAGGAGCACTCCGTAATCGGCGGCCTGGGTTCTGCTGTTGCAGAGGTCCTGGCAGGACATGACGGTGCCAAATTCGCAAGAATCGGCATTCAGGACAAGTTCGGAAAGTCCGGCAAGCCGGACCAGCTGTTTGAGGCTTATGGCCTGACTGCTGAGAACATCGTTGCCAAGAGCAAAGAGCTGTTAAAGTAAGATAGAGGTAAGAGAGCGGACGCCGCTTTCGGCGTATGGCCGGAGGGCGTCCGTTGATATTTCGGGTACCGGATGAATTTTTTCGGACAGGGTGCCTGTATGATATGAGAAAGATTTGGAGGAATAAGGAAATGAAAATTCTGAATTATGAGTTTACCGGCGAGGGAATGCATCGGGTATTTGAGAATGAGAAGTGGACTGTTGGAATCAAGAACTGGAAGCCTGCCAACGATGTAACCGGTATTGACTGCCTGGAGCGCCACAATCTGACGGACGAGCTGTTTGTTCTGGTTGAGGGAGCCTGCACCCTGGTTTATGCAAACGAGACCGAGAATGGCCTGGTATTCGATGCTGTTAAGATGGAGAAGGATAAAGTTTACAACATTCCCGCAACCCTGTGGCACAATACCATCACTCAGAAGGACACCAAGATGATCCTGATCGAGGATTCCAACACTTCCAACGACAACAGCGATATTCTGAATCTGGATGCCGCTCAGATCGAGAAGGTCAGAAGCCTGGCGTAAGTGATCTAGAACAATCAATAATCGGGAGGAAACGAACATGAGATTTTTCGTTGACACAGCGAATGTAGATGAGATCAGAAAAGCCAATGATATGGGAATTATCTGCGGCGTTACCACCAACCCTTCCCTGATTGCCAAGGAGGGACGTGATTTTGCGGAGGTTATCAAGGAAATCACCTCCATCGTGGACGGCCCCATCAGCGGAGAGGTAAAGGCTACCACCGTTGACGCTGAGGGAATGATCAAGGAAGGCCGTGAGATTGCAGCCATTCACCCCAACATGGTTGTAAAGATCCCTATGACCGTAGAGGGCCTGAAGGCCGTTAAGGTTCTGGCCTCCGAGGGGATCAAGACCAATGTAACCCTGATCTTCTCCGCTGCTCAGGCTCTTTTGGCTGCCAGAGCAGGCGCAACCTATGTATCTCCCTTCCTGGGACGTCTGGATGACATCTCCATGCCGGGTATCGATTTAATCTATGACATTACTGAGATTTTCCAGATGCACAATATTGAGACCCAGATTATCGCAGCCAGCATCCGCAACCCGATCCATGTGATCGACTGCGCGAAGGCAGGCGCCGACATCGCTACCGTTCCCTACAAGGTTCTGGTACAGATGACCAAGCACCCCTTAACAGACCAGGGAATTGAGAAGTTCCAGGCTGATTATAAGGCTGTGTTTGGGGAATAAAAAAATGATATAAAAATAAGCAGGGGGTGTCGCAAAATCATCCATAACGGATGATTGAGCGGCACTTCCGCTTGTTATGGACAAAAATCCGGCCTCCTCTCTATTTTCAGAGCAGAATGCCGGATTTTTGCCGTACTTTAATAAAACCTCTCGTTTTCCCTCTCGGCGGAAATCTAAGGAAAATCTTGACTCTGTTGGCCATATTTATTCCCTCCTTTATTACTTTTTATCTTTTCGCCAAAATTATGGAGAGAGTTATACGGCGATAAACGGAAAACGGAGCCGTTTAATCGGCTCCGAATGTTTTTTTGTGATATTTTCCGACGGCTTTTCGTACTTTGACTCGAAAAGACCCTGCTCGGTGTATCTTAAAGGTATCAGCGAAAGAACCTCCCAATAAAAAGGAACTCCGTACCATTCATCGGGATGAGGAACGAAAACAAGAACGTAAATTTTTTAGTTCAAAATTTCATTTATATTATTTTCTGACAAATCATACCACTCAACATCAGCCTTGTGATCTTGAGCATTCAAAGCATTATTAAAATCATCTTCCGAACAAGGTTCATCATCTATAAAATACTGAATGTTTAATTCGTTGTTTGAACCGTATTCAGATTGGCTGTAAGCTTGTTTGCTTATACTATACCCTGTTTTAGAAAATGCTATTTTCCCTATCCCGGAATCTGAAGCGCCGCTTGAAAATATGAATGTGCCATCCTGTTTTAGATCCATCAGTGCCCTATACGGTACTGTGTATCCATAGATATCTGCATTTTGATAATGCAGTATTTCGAAACCATAATCATTAATATCATTTATTTTCAGCCAAAGAATCACTTCTTCTGTTCCGTCACTGTCAATATCTGCAGAAGCAAACTTTGCGGCATTGACAGTTATGCTGTCATCCGTTGTAATTACCTTTACTATCTCACTGATATTTAATCTTTTATTATCTAAATCCGTGCATATGAAATCACTCTGTCCCAAAAGAACGGATTTGTAATCATTGTGCTCATTACTTGGAATTTCATTTATCTTACCGCCAACGGAACATCCGGTTGTCATTCCCAAAATTATGGCAGTGAAAATGGCGTATCCGATAGTTCTATTGTTTCTTTGTAAATTTGAAAATCGGCTGTGTTCTCTGCTCTTTATCGAAATAAGAGCACTCTGCTGTTCTGTTATCATTTTGCCACCACCATCCGTTAGCGTCTGACCGCCAAGAGCCGGCAAACGCATAAAATGACGTTAAAGCCGACATCGCTTCCGCTGTCAAAGGGGTCATCAAAGTTCTTATCTTCATTGTATAGTATACAGCCTTACAGCGCAAGCGTATAATGCCTGCTTTTCCTTAACCTTTTCAAGACAGTCTGTTTGAGCTTTCACAGTCCTTGAAAAAACATATTGATTTTTCTTTCATGGCGCTTCTTTTTACATGCTGCAAAGGCTGTCGAGTATCAAATCCAGTCTCTTCTGTTCGACTTCTCCGATATTTTTGTTTTTGAATTGGATTACTTTATCATTCGCATCGACATCTGCAAAATTTGTTTTTGAAAGGGGAAATGTATATACTAACTCGCCGGCATATCTGTTGCAAGACGCATTCAAATAATTATAAACTTGTGCTTGTGTTTGTTTTGCTTATTATCTCAAATGCATATATGTTTTTCAACGTTGCCCTTTTTGCGGATAACATTCGATACCCGTTCAGGCTTATGACGGATCAATATAATCAAGCCGTTTATCAATCAAACGGCAAGCCGGGATTGTCGCCGTAACGAAGGACAGATCGGTAAAATTCGGCATTCTTGCAGGACTTCCGAAATGATTCGGCTGACGCTTCTTTACCGTTCCTTACCAAGATCGGGTCTGGGACTTTTACGCTTTGTAAAGTGTGTCTACCGGTCGTAGCGCCTGCAGCTCTCCCTTGTATCCCCTATACCGATGTGATAAGATGAAATCAAGAAACGATTTGTAAAAAGCGCAGAGAATAAAGGAGGGTTACATATGAGCGCAATGCAGACAGTTATGGTAAATGAATTTACCAATGGTGTGCTGGACCCAAAGGAGAAGATGCTGGGTCCGGTGAGAAGCGGAGGAAGGATTGTGGTCAACACGGCGGCGGGGTGCTGGGGGCCCATGCTGACACCGGAATTGAGAGGCGGCCATGAGGTGTCCAGGCCGGTCTATGTAGAAGGAGCGGAGCCTGGGGATGCCATTGTAATCCGGATTGAGTCGGTTCGGGTGACTTCGGATGTAACCTCATCGGGAAACGACCATCCAATAGAGGGCAGAGCCAACGGGGATGGTTTTGTGGCGGGGGTCTGTCCGGTATGCGGCGCCAAAAATCCGCCCACCCATATTGAAGGGATTGGCGTGGACGCCATTCGCTGCGATCAGTGCGGTTCGCCCTGCGCGCCCTTTGAGTTTACCAGTGGGTATACCATTGCCTTTGACGGGAAAAAGCAGGTGGGCGTGACTCTTGAAAAAGAGGCGGCTCAGAAGGTGGCAGCGGATGGACGCCGCTGCATGCAGACGCCGGATCACTCCATCCAGAATCCGGTGGTGACCCTGGCGGGACACGATATGCCGGGAGTGGTGGCCAGGCTCCGTCCTTTTATCGGACAGCTTGGAACTACGCCGAAGCGTCCCTTCCCGGATTCCCACAACGCGGGGGACTTCGGTACCTTCCTTCTGGGTGCTCCCCATGAGTACGGCATGACGCCGGAGGAGCTGAAGGACAAGACCGACGGACACATGGATATCAACAAAGTACGGGAGGGAGCAGTGATTCTCTGCCCGGTGAAGGTGCCGGGAGGCGGCGTCTATGTGGGAGATGTACATGCCCAGCAGGGAGAAGGGGAGATTGCCGGACATACCACCGATGTATCGGCGGTGGTCGTGATCCAGGTGGAGGTGTTAAAAGGCCTGTCCATCGACGGCCCAATTATACTGCCGAGGATCGAGGATGTTCCATATCTGGCGAAACCGCTGACCGCGGAGGAGAAGGCCATTGCCTTGAAGGAAGCCGAGAAATGGGGGCAGGACCATATTGAGGAATCGGCTCCCGTGACGGTAGTGGGGACAGGAGGAAACCTGAATCTGGCGATCGACAATGGATTGCAGCGGGCGGCAGAGCTCTTCGGGATGAGTGTGCCGGAGGTGATGAACCGGGTGACCATTACCGGGGCCGTGGAGATCGGAAGAGCGCCGGGAGTTGTGGCGGTCTCTTTCCGCGTGCCTGTGGAGAAATTAAAGGAGAAGGGACTCTGGGAGCTGGTGAGAGACCAGTACCATTTATATGGATCGATATAAAAACCGGGAGGGGAAGAAGCAGCTGCTTCTTCCCCTCCCGGCGGCAATCACAATATGAGTTATAACACAGAAGAAATCAATCTTTAATGGTACTCCAGAATTCTTTTGAGGCTTTGCGGACCTTGGGACAGAGGATTACAATGGCAATCAGGTTGGGAAGCGTTAAAAGTCCCAATGCAATATCCTGAATGGTCCATACCAGATCCAGGGCCGCTACGGCGCCTACTACACAGAACAATGGAAATACATACTTAAACTTTTCCGCTACCTTGCGTCCGAAGAGGTAATTCAGACCTACAAATCCGAAATACCACTGACTCATCAGAGTCGTGCTGGAAAACAGCAGAAGGCTGATGGCTACCAGATATTTTAAAGGAGGCCATACGGAAGCAAAAGCGTAGGTAGCGATCACATTGGCGGGGGCACCGGAATCCAGAACGCCGGTGACGCCCAGAACCAGGCCGGTAATGGTGCAGATGACAAAGGTGTCCAGGAAAACCTCGATGACACCGGTCATACCCTGCTCGGCCGGGTGGCTGACATTCGCTGCGGAGTGGATAACCGGAGCAGAGCCTTCGCCGGCTTCGTTGGAATAAAGACCTCTGGCAACGCCTTTCTGCATGGCGATGATCATGCTTCCAAGAGCTCCGCCTGCCATAGCGTCCAGACCGAAGGCTCCTTTGACGATATCGGCCAGGACGCCGGGAATATGAGAAATATTGGCAATAATGATCAGAAGGCCGCCCACTACGTAAATAGAAGCCATAATGGGAACCAGTCTCTGGGTTACATTAGCCAGACGCTTTAAACCGCCCAGGGTAATGGTGAAAATCAGTATTACCAGGAGGATTCCGGTTACCAGGTGGGGGACATTGAAATTGTCATACATAACACCGCTGATGGTATTGGACTGGATGAAATTTCCGCCGATAATCTGGGTAATCATGAAAAAGGCGCACAGGGCAGCCAGCCACGGTGCATGAAGTCCTTTTTTGATATAATACATGGGACCGCCCACGTAAGCGCCGTCCTCATCCTTTTCCCGGTACATCAGGCCAAGGATGATCTCGCCGTATTTGGTGGCCATGCCTACAAAGGCGGCCACCCACATCCAGAAGATAGCGCCCAAGCCGCCGCTGAGGACGGCTGTGGAAACGCCAACAATATTTCCGCTTCCCACACAGGATGCCACTGCGGTACAGAGGGCCTGAAACGAGGAAATGGAGCCGGACTCTTTTGAGTCGTTCTGACGGGCCGTTAAAGGCTCGATCAGGCTTTTGCGAAAGATATAAGGGAAGTGGCGGACCTGAACAAAACCGGTAATGACAGTGTACAGGATGCCGACTCCGATCAGCACGAACAGAAGCCAGTTGCCCCAAAGCCAGTTATCAAAAATGGTCAATATATTTAACAGTTGGTCCATGGTGGATCCTCCTTTTTAAGGACTGAATCAGCGGCCGGCATATTCGCGGCAGAGCTTCTTCGTATATTCTGCGCTGGCTCTGGCGCCGTCCATCTGCTTTTTCAGGAATTCTTCCAGAAGTTCTGCGGAAATCTCCTGAGGATAATAGTATTGGTTGGGTTTAATGACATCCGGGTTAAAGAGCGGAGGCTCTACCTTAAAGCATCCTTCTCCAACCTTCTCCACGCCGCCGACGCCGGGAGTGCGCTTAAACTGAGCACAGTAAGGATAGCACATTTCCAGGTTCAGACGGGTGATGGCGGAATTGTCCAGGATGATCTTGAGCAGTCCGGGAAGGTCCATATTTCCCTGGCCGGCAGGAACTCCGCAGACCACATACCCGTATTTGTCATCGGGGCAGGGAATGATGATATGGTCCTTGAAATGGGTGGTTACGGTATAAGGAGCCATATTGCGGGCTGCCTGCTCCGGCTCCTCCCATGCCATCATGGAGTTGCCGAAATCGTAGTGAAGGCCAATCCAGGGACTGTTGATCTCCTTGATCACATTGACCAGCTCTTCGGACGTCTCATACTCGTGGTTCTCCAGGCCGATCTTGATGCGGCGCTTCTGAAGCTCCGGAATGATCTTGCGGAGAGACTCTGCCGCATCATCGAATACGGCGGGGTCAAAGTCCAGACGGATCTTTCCTAAATCGTATTTTCCCTCACCGCCTGTTTTGCGGTCTGCGCTGCAGTTCAGGGTGATGGGGATATAGGTGCGGATAATATCTGCACCGATTGCCTCTGCTACGTCCAGGACCTTTACCAGGTGGTCGTAGCCGATCCCCTTGGTGGCAATCTCACAGTACATGTTGTATTTGTCCAGAAGGGCCTTTACTCTGGCCAGATGCTCCGGAGCGTTGCTCCCCAGAGTTCCCCATTCCGGGTCCAGACCGTAGTCGCTGATAATGTTGATCATCACGCCGTCCAGACCAAATTCATGGGCGGTCTCGATGAATCCGAATATATCCATCCGATGATTCTGAAACCACAGATGAAGGCTTTCCGTATCAAGTCCAATCTTTATCATGTAGAAACTCTCCCTTTCTTACTTATGCGTTTTTCTGGTGCTTCTTAATCCGGTGGATCAGGAAGGTAGATACAAACAGTCCGACAACTGCCCAGCCGATCATTACGCTGAATACAATGCGGAATCCGGTCATTCCAGGATAGCGATCCAGGAAGTTGCCGTACATTACATAGGCAAATGCATTGGGCAGATAGATGACCAGAGAAGCAAGGCTCATAGCAGCGCCGGTAATCTCAGCAGGTACTTTTACCTCATCCATGGGGGCAAAGAATACGGCTCTCATGGTAAATACGATGGCGCCGAAGCCCAGTGTGCAGCATGCGCCCAGAATCCAGTTGCCGCTCTGCCCAAGGGACTCGTGAGGAACCATCAGGAATGCAACCATAGCGATGGCGCATACCAGGAATCCTACACGGATGTGCTTAGCTGCAGAATGATGGACCTTATCGGACATAAAGCCTCCGATGGGGCCTCCAACCATTTTCAGACCATACTGGTTGATGATTCCGTACATGCCGACTGCTGTGGCAGGAAGCATATAGATCTGATTCAGGAAGGGAATGAAATAAGTAAGTCCGCAGTAAATACAGTATACCACAAAACCGTTCAATGCAACAGCCCAAATATCTACACTTTTAAGAGCCTGCATCATACCGCCGAATGCAGCCTGAGCTTTGTTGACTTCCTTGCCGTCTGCTCCTACACGCTTCTCGTCATTGGGAACGAAGATCAGGCAGAGAACGCCGGCTGCTGCGGTTGCAGCGGATAAGAAGAGCAGTCCTCCTCTTAAAGCGGGAGCACCTTCTCCCATGGCCTTAAAAATAGCCAGAGCACTGGAAGCGATGATCACGTCTACAACGCCGCGTCCCATTTCCAAAAATCCAAACATACGGCCCTGAGTCTTTTCGTCACCCAGTAGACGGATGGCCTTCAAAAGTACCGGCCAGTAGGTTACCTCACCTAAAATAGCCATTACGCCGAATGCGGCCAGAAAGCCCCAGTATCCGGGGAAGGTGGAAAGATACACGCCAACAACGCCCAGACCGATCAGGGAGCCGCCGATCATGTATTTTTTGCTGAACATATCACAGATATAGATACCGAGGATCAGACCGATGGTCTGAACGATTCCGTAGGCACTCAAAGCACCGCCGATCTGTGTGTTGGTCAGCCCCATAAACTCCTGCATGGGTACGTAAAACATATCTTTCATAGAAGACAGTTTAAAAGCAATACCCCCTGACAGCGTCAGAATGCAGAAGACGAACCAGCGGTTTGGAGCCGCTTTCATTGCTTTTGCTTTCATTTCATTGCTCATTTTTGGTTTCTCCTTTCGAAATGCCGTTGTTTTGTTGGTTTTTTTGGCAACGAACTCTTTGATGTGCCTTGAGTATACCTGTATTTTCTTGTGAAATCAAGCATAAACACAATAAAACACAAAAATTCAACGAAATATCCAAATAAAAAAAGAAAAATTGTGTAAAATGACGCTATATAATTGTGATTTAATTGGTTATAATGATTCAGGGGGGAAGTATTACAGGAAAGGGAGGACACGGCCATGCTTGCGAGGGAGCGGCATAAGCGGATATTGGAACTATTAAGAAAAGACGGCACGGTTCGTACGGCAGACCTGGTGGAAGCCATGTCGGTTTCCTCGGAAACAGTCCGGAAGGACCTGGATTATCTGGAACAGTCCGGGCAGCTGGAACGGGTCCACGGCGGCGCTGTGCCGGTTCCCAAAAAACTGGTGGCGGAGCCTGCGGAGGAATACGTTTCATTGGCGGCACGCAATACCCAGCATATGGAAGAGAAATCCAGAATTGTCCGGCGTGCGGCGGCATTGGTCAAGGAAAAACAGGTTGTGGCCCTGGATTACGGAAGCACCAGCTTCCTGATGGCTAAGGAACTGGCCAGAAGATTCCGTTCCCTTACGGTGATCACCAACTCCGTACAGAATGCCCTGGCTTTGGTTAAATGCCCGGATTTTACTATTATTTTGGTAGGCGGGATTTTAAATAAAAAAGAATTGTCCCTGGGAAATGACTTTTCCGCTATGCTGGACAGCCTCCACATCGATATTTTGTTTATGTCGGTCAGCGGAGTCCACCCAACGGTAGGGCTTACCGACCAGGGATTCAGCGAGGCCCGTGTTCAGAATCAGATGCGCCAATTGGCCAGCCGCACGGTAGTGCTGGCAGATTCCGGGAAATTTGGCAGAGCCAGCCTGGTGAAGATCTGCGCGCTGCGGGAAATCAGCACGATCGTAACGGACTCCGGCCTGGAGCCGGCTATGGAGGAAGCGGTGCGGGAGACGGGAGTGGAGCTGATCGTAGTTCCGGAGGAATAAGATCGATTATAATGTAATATAGAAGTTTGAGTGAATGAAAGGCGGAGGAAGATGGCACTCCGTCTTTTTTGTCTTATTTTTCAGCAGCTGTCAGGAAGCGTTGAGCAAAGAGATTAAATATGGGAGAAGAACTGAAAATAGGCTTGACGAAACGGGGGAAGTTATTTAAAGTAAAGCTAACAGGGAAAGATAAATGGGGGAAGGTCGTTTGGCAATAAAAGAAATTAAACGTTTAACAATTGTTCAGCAGGTGGTGGAAGGGCTGAAGGAATATATTATGTCCGGGGAATTGCAGGTGGGAGATAAGCTGCCTACGGAAAAAGAACTGTGCCAGCAATTTGGCGTTGGCAGAGGAACTGTCCGGGAAGCGGTCTGTACCCTCCAGGCCCTTGGATTCGTTGAGATGATTCCGGGGAAAGGCTCCTATGTGGCCAGCAAGGAGGAGTCCAGCGCAAAGGAAATCACCAAATGGTTTGCGGAGAATGAGGTAGAGGTGATGGATGTCATACAGGTTCGGAGCGTAATAGAACCTTTGGCAATTAAACTGGCTATGCAGCATGCTTCCGACCAGGACAGGGAAGCCTTGCGGGAGATTCATCAGCAGACTTTGAAAGCGGTCGAGAGCGGGGATTTTATTAAACTGGGGCAGTATGACGAGGCTTTTCATACCCAGATCATTGAATGCAGCAGGAATAAGATGCTGATTAGCATCAATAAACAGATCTCCGATTTTCTGAAAAATTTCAGAGGAAAAACCTTTCGTATACCGAACAATGTGCAGAATATTGTGCCGGCTCACACTAATATTCTGAATGCCTTTTTGGAAGGAGATGCAGAAAAGGCGGAAAAATGCATGGCTGCCCATATGGAGCAGATCATGGTCGATTTGGAATCCAGCAAGGATTATAAGACGAGCCAGCGGTAAATAGAAGATGTGAGAAGAGCTCTGAACTTGAAAAAGGTACAGGGCTTTTTTGTTTGCCATGAAATAAGCGGAAAATGGAAACGTGACTGGAGCTGGCGGAAAACTTCGGGAATCTTGAGAATATCCCTTTACAAAGGAAGAGAACTGTGATAACATTAGGACATAAGATTGTATGATGACATGATGGCAGACAATACGATGCGGCATGATGGACAATATCTGAAGTAAAAATAAACAAGGAGGAAAACAAAAACATGAGAATCGCGTTAATCAACGAGAACAGCCAGGCGGCAAAGAACGAGCTGATTTACAAAAGCCTGAAGAAGGTAGCGGATGCCAAAGGATACGAGGTGGACAATTACGGCATGTATTCTGCTGAGGATGCCTGCTCTCTGACCTATGTTCAGAACGGCATTCTGGCAGCTATCCTTTTAAATTCCGGAGCGGCTGACTATGTGGTAACCGGCTGCGGTACCGGAGAGGGCGCCATGCTGGCTTTAAACAGCTTCCCCGGCGTGATCTGCGGACATGTGGCAGACCCCAGCGACGGATATATGTTTGCCCAGATCAACGATGGAAATGCCATCGCCATGCCTTTTGCAAAGGGCTTCGGATGGGGCGCAGAGCTGAATCTGGAGTATACCTTTGAGAAGCTATTCTCCGAGGAGAGCGGACAGGGCTATCCCAAGGAGAGAGCGGTTCCGGAGCAGAGAAATAAAAAAATTCTGGACCAGGTGAGAGCCAATAACTTTAAGGATTTGATCACCTGCCTGAAAGGCCTGGACCAGGAACTGGTGAAGGGAAGCATTGCCGGAGAGAAGTTCCAGGAACTGTTCTTTGCACACTGCAAGGACGAGGCGATTGCTGAGTATGTAAAGAGCCTGTTGGCGTAAGCGGGGCATAGGAGGATAAGAACATGGCAGATTATTTGCAGAATTTTTCACTGGAGGGCAAGGTTGCCCTGATCACCGGCGCATCCTACGGAATCGGATTTGCCATTGCCAAGGCGATGGCCGGAGCCGGAGCTACCATTGTGTTTAATGATATTAAGCAGGAGCTGGTGGACAAAGGACTGGCTGCCTACAAGGAGGAAGGGATCGAGGCCCACGGTTATGTGTGCGATGTAACCGATGAGAACGCGGTCAACGCCTTCGTGGCTCAGGTGGAGCAGGAGGTAGGCGTGATTGATATTCTGGTAAACAACGCCGGGATTATCAAGCGGATTCCCATGTGCGATATGACGGCAGAGCAGTTCCGCCAGGTCATCGATGTGGACTTAAACGCTCCCTTCATTGTTTCCAAGGCCGTCATTCCCGGCATGATCAAGAAGGGGCATGGAAAGATTATCAACATCTGCTCCATGATGAGCGAGCTGGGCAGAGAGACTGTTTCCGCTTACGCGGCGGCAAAGGGCGGACTGAAGATGCTGACCAAGAACATTGCCTCCGAGTACGGCGAGTATAACATCCAGTGCAACGGCATTGGACCTGGCTACATCGCCACTCCCCAGACGGCTCCTCTGAGAGAAATTCAGCCGGATGGCTCCAGACACCCCTTCGACCAGTTTATCGTGAGCAAGACTCCTGCAGGCCGCTGGGGCGAGGCGGATGACCTGGGCGGACCGGCTGTGTTCCTGGCTTCCGATGCTTCCAATTTCGTCAACGGACTGATTCTCTATGTAGATGGAGGAATCCTGGCTTACATCGGAAAACAGCCCCAATAACTGCATAATTTGAAAAGAGCTTCAAGAGCGCTGCGGCGGCAGGAAAATGCCCCGCAGCGCTTTTTTCGTGGAATCGGGGTACGAAAACGGGATGAGGGCATGCCGGGGACAAAAAGGTGAATGTCTTAAAAGTAATATATTAGAAAATGTGGATTTCGAGAAAGTGCAGAGGGGGACTTCCAAACATTTGAACCGGGATAAAGATGAGAACGATTAATAACTTACAAAAAGTCTGCTGGAAACATAGGGAAATTATGTTAAATCCTTAATAATTGTAAACAATGCATAAAAAAATTATAAAATATCAGGTATTATGCACATGGACTAACTAATATATTAGTAGTAATATATTAGTACAAAAAATTTTAAGGAGGGTTTGCTATGACAGACATTATTGCGGGCATTTTACTGTTGATCACCTTTGTGGGATTGATCGTATATTGCTTCAAAGGGGGTAACCTGTTAATCGGCTTCATTGTTACTGCAATTCTGTGGTGCATCATCGGTCTGGTTCCCATCGATACCGTAGTTACGGTCGTGTTCCAGCAGTCAGTGGAAAACTACGGCTCGACGATCGCGATTATCGTATTCGGTGCCTGGTTCGGCCGGGTGCTGGTGGATACGGGAATTGCCGGCTACATTATCAAAAAGACAGTAGAGCTGGCGGGAGATAAGCCGCTGCTGACCGCTCTTCTGCTGAATGTGGTGTGCGCTTTGATTTTCTGCAGCGCATTCGGTGTTGGTTCCGTTATGGCGATCGGTATGATCGTACTGCCCATTATGTTCTCTCTTGGCATTGACAAGAAAACTGCGGTAGGCGCTTACATGCTGGCAGTAGCTTCCGGAATGTATCTGAACATTGCTTATGTAAGCCAGTTCTTTGCAGTGTTCCCGAACATCAAGTATGACAGCAAGTACATCCATTTTGCGGTGATCGCTACGGTGATCAGCGTGCTGATCATGATCGCGTTTATTGTAGTCAGCTATATGCGTCAGGGAAAATCCAGAGCCTTTGCGGCTTCCTCCAAGGTGGAGGCAAAGCAGCTGCCCTGGTACTGCATCATCGTTCCGTTTGTTCCGATCATTATGGTAGCCTTTTTCTCATGGCAGCCGGTACCGGCTTTCCTGCTGGGCATTTTCCTGGGGCTTCTGTTTACCCGCAATATGACCAGCTATTCCAAGGCAGTGGAAAAGGTTCAGAAAACATTGTATGACGGCGTGGCGGATTCCGGTCTGCTGATCGGAATGCTGTACGGTGTCAATATCTTCCAGGCAGCGGCCAAGGAGGTTGCTCCTATTCTTCAGAACCTTCTGGGCGGAATCATTCCTCAGTCTCCTGTTGTGCTGCTGGTTGT
The DNA here is from genome assembly GCA_019118585.1 of Candidatus Enterocloster faecavium. Taxonomy (GTDB): domain Bacteria; phylum Bacillota; class Clostridia; order Lachnospirales; family Lachnospiraceae; genus Enterocloster; species Enterocloster faecavium. Next base: position 14,383 of record DWYS01000141.1, read on the forward strand.
ATTCTGCGTAATTGCTCCTGCGGCGCTGTTCAGAGGCCCGCTGATGATCTGGGGCTCCGGCATTGCCCTGGCTTCTATCCTGCAGGCCATGGGGATCTTCACGGAACCGTATCTGTTTATGCTGTTTTTGGTTCCGCCGGTAGCGATCGTGGCTTCTTCCTGCCCCACCCAGTCCTGGACCATGTGGGCATTAAGTTACGCAAAGCTGGACCCCAAGACCTACATCAAGACCAATCTTCCCTGGGGCTGGATTGCCTGCATCGTTATCCAGATCGTGGGATATCTGACTTACAGTATTGTTTAATTGTGTGACGAAGAAAGGAATACATAGATGGGAAAAAGAGCAATCAGAATCGGAATTGACGTAGGCGGAACCCATACAAAGGCAGTGGCCATTGACAACGCCACCAATGAGATTGTAGGCAAAGGGTCGGTTATGACTACTCATACGGCGGAGGAAGGCGTGGCTAAAGGCGTTGTGGATTCCTTTCGCAAGTGTCTGGAAACCAGCAGCATCAGCCCGGACGAGGTGATCTTTATCGCGCACAGCACCACTCAGGCCACCAATGCCCTCCTGGAGGGCGATGTAGCCAATGTGGGCGTGATTGGCATTGGAAAAGGAGGCCTGGAGGGAATCCTGGCCAAACGTCAGACCAGGATCCCGGACATTGACCTGGGGACCGGAAAATTTATCCATATTGATTCGGAGTTCATGAAATCCAAGGAAATGAACCACGACAGCGTAAAGTCGGTGATCCAGAAGATGTATGATCAGGGAGACCGGGTGATCGTAGCCTCCAAGGCTTTCGGCGTGGACGATATGTCCGAGGAGCGCCTGGTGGCCGATGTGGCCGAGGAGATGGGCCTTCCGGCTTCCATGGCCTCCGATATCACAAAGCTTTACGGACTGACCACCCGTACCAGGACGGCGGCGCTGAATGCCAGCATTCTTCCGAAGATGATGGAGACGGCAAACAGTACGGAGTCATCGGTGCGCTCCACCGGCGTTAAAGTTCCTCTGATGATCATGAGAGGCGACGGCGGCGTTATGGAAGTAAACGAGATGAAGAAGCGCCCGGTTCTGACTATGTTGAGCGGTCCTGCAGCTTCGGTCATCGGCGCCCTCATGTATCTGCGGGCCTCCAACGGAATCTATTTCGAGGTTGGCGGAACCTCCACCAATATCGGTGTGATTAAAAATGGCCGTCCGGCAGTTGACTATGCCATCATCGGAGGACACAGAACCTATGTGAACTCCCTGGATGTGCGCGTGCTGGGCGTTGCGGGAGGTTCCATGGTGCGGGCCAAGAAGGGGGAGATCATCGATGTAGGTCCCCGTTCCGCCCACATTGCCAATATGGGATACGCCTGCTTTACGGACACGGCCCTGTTTGAAGGGGCTGAGCTTTACCACATGCAGCCCAGGGAAAACGACCCCAGCGATTATGTGGCGATCCGTTTAAACAACGGAGAGTCCGTGACCATTACCAATACCTGCGCGGCCAATGTGCTGGGAATCCTGGCACCCGGAGATTACGCCTGCGGCAATGTGGAGTCCGCCAGAAAGGCCATCGGACTGCTGGCACAGGAAGTGGGAATGTCCGTGGAGGATACGGCCAGAGCCATCCTGCAGAAATCCACAGATAAGATCAAACCGGTTATTGAGGATCTGATCGCCAAGTATAAGATCGAGCGTGACCAGATCGTGCTGGTGGGCGCCGGCGGAGGAGCCGGAACCCTTCTGACATTTACGGCCAACGATATGGGCTTTAAGTATCAGATCCCTGAAAACGCGGAAGTGATTTCCTCCATCGGCGTGGCACTGGCCATGGTCCGTGAGATGGTGGAGAGGACGATCCCCAATCCGACTTCTCAGGATATTGCCCAGCTGAAGAAGGAGGCCAAGGAGATGGCCATGAATTCCGGCGCAGTGGAGGACAGCATCGAGGTTTATGTGGAAATCGACGAGCAGGCTCAGAAGGTGACGGCTATTGCCATGGGCTCCACCGAAGTGAAGACCACGGACCTGATGAAGAACTGTGATGAGAAGGAAGCGGTGCAGATCGCGGCAGAGTCTGTGGGTGTGCCGGAGGACCAGGTAGAACTGGAGGCCACCAACGGCCAGGTGTTTGTAGTAACCTGTGCGCAGGGCAGCCGAAAGCAGCTGCGGGTCATCGACAAGAAGGGCTTTATTAAGATTCAGCGTTCCAACGGCCTGTGCATGACCACCACGATGGAAACGGTGGCGGACGATCTGAAGAAGATCTGGGATGCGTCCTCGGATTTCTCCTCGGAGATTCGGATCAATCCTGATGTGTATGTGATTGCCGGCTCCAGAGTGATCGACTACTCCGGAATTCCGGAATATGCTCAGGTGATCGGCCTGATCGAGGCGGAGCTGGCGGACCGGGAGCCCGATGAGAAACTCATCCTTGTGCTGGCGAAAAACTCGTTGAGATAAGCAGGATAGAGGAAAACAGAGCGGAGGCAGAATTGTGAAACAGGAAGCGGAGATGGAGCGTTACCGGAAACTTCTTGAGGAAGATTCTGCCTCCAAATTGTTGAATTTTTCAGAGAAATCATCTATAATAAAACGGAGCATGCAGGAAGCCCAAAGCCAGCAGCAGCGCCTGATTCGGCAGTTTGGAATGCGGGAGGCGGAGGGATATATAAAAGAGCTGGGATACCGCATAGAGGAAGAGGAGCCGGAACTGATGCCCCACTTTCTGTACATGGGCATCATGGAGCCGAAAGGCAGGGTCATACGGCTGAACCGGACGGTGATGAAACTGGCGGTATCGTACATGAAATCGAAGAGCTCCTGTGAAAAAGAGCAGATTGAAAAATTTCGGGAAATTATATTGTTCCATGAACTTTATCATGGGATTGAAGAACAGACGGCGGGAATTTATACGAGAAACGTAAAAGTTTCGCGCAGGCTTGCGGGGGTGTTTACGACAACCCGCAGGATTGAATCCGCCAGTGAAATCGGAGCGATCCATTTTTCAAAGCTGATGGCAGGAGCGTCCTTTTCGCCGTGCCTTTATATGGATTATCTTCTTGCTGCAATTCATATGCATTCGGAAGTGAGAGATGAGCTCTGATTTGGAAAAGAAGAATGAAGGAACAGATGTATATACAATTTTAAGAGATGACATTATCAGCCTCAGACTGCGGCCGGGAACGTTTTTCAGCATAAAGGATATCTGCGAGATCTACAATGTGGGGCGTTCGCCTGGAAGAGAAGCGCTGATCCGATTGGCACAGGAGGGGCTGGTTACTTTTCTGCCCCAGAGAGGAACGGTGATATCCACATTGGACCTGGAGCGGATTGATGATGAACATTTTATCCGCAAGTCCATAGAAGAGAATGTGATGAAAGACTTTGCGGCGGTCTTTTCTCCAAGCGTGATTCTGAAGCTGGAGGATAATCTGCAGGAACAGAGGAACTGCCTGAAAACGAAGGATACCAGGCAGTTTTTTGCGTTGGATGAACAGTTTCACCGGGTATTCTATGAGGAGGCGGGGAGAAAACACTGCGCGGATGTGGTGGACAAGGAGTGCGGCAACTATAAGCGCATGCGCCTTCTGTCCTTTCTGCTGGAGGACAACATTATGGAAAATGCCATTGAGGAGCACGAGGCTATGGTCAGTGCCCTGTCCGCCAGAGAGGATTTGGAGCGTCTCCTGTTCTGGTTTAACCTCCATGTGGACCGCATCAAGGCCCAGGAGCGGAAGCTGGTGAAGCGTTTCCCGGATCTGTTTTCCAGAGGCGGTGTTCAGGACAGACGGGAGAACAATGATTTAAGGACGGATTTTTTGCTGTCCATCCGTTCCAGGGGATAAAGTAAGGGAGAATGAGGAACGCAAAAAGCCACGGAAAGCCCGTGACAAAAGGAAAAACAAAAGGACGGGGCCGGTAAGGTGAGTTGACGAAGCTTTTTTCACAGTCAGAAGGAAAAAGACGGAGATTTGACGGCCCAGAAGGAAAAGAATGACGGAACTTTAGCGATTTGGACCATTGCCAAAATAACTGCCGCTGTATATAATGTAGCCGTGAATGAAACAGAAAAAACAACCAGTTTTTTGGCAGGAAATCTGCCGGTTGAGCGGAGGTTATGATCAAGATGATTAAAAAATTTTTGCAGTGTTCCACCACCAGAGAGCGGATTGAGCTGCTTTCCAGCACGGAGCTGAAGGATTGGTCCGATCAGGATTTGGCTTATGTTCTGGAGGCTCTGGGACTGGAGAAGAAGGAAAATGAGTCCACCATCGACAAGATTGCCCGGATTGAGAAGTACCTGGCTGACTACAAGCACGATGTGGAGCAGAAGGCTTCCATGCACTGCCAGGAGATGGACAGCATTCCGGAAAAGGAATCTGACAAAACTTTGTACGAGGAAAAGGGGCTGGGACATCTTATGGCCAGCGCCATGGCTTATCAGAGGACAGTATAATAGGACAGTATAATAGAGGCAGCAGGAAAAAACGCCCTGGCTATTTGGATGAATCTTCATCCGAATGCCGGGGTTTTTTGGCTCTGGGGGAAATGTGGCTGTGCTGTGGAAGGAAAACAGAAAAACTCATTGACACAAGTAACCAATTAGATTTAATATAAAAATGAGAATAAATATACATAAATCAGAAACATGTATAGCTGGCAGAATTCAAGATGCCGGTTCTCAAACAGCATGGAATCGAGAGTGTGTCATGGACGAGAGAACAAGTCAGGAGTATTATGAAAGGATGAGCGGCTATCTGTCCTCGGTTATGGATATCGGGGAGATGCTGCTGAAATACGGGGCCGAGGTCAGCCGGGTGGAGGATACTATGGGGCGGCTCTGCAAAGCCTACGGTTTTGTACGGTCGGATGTGTTTACCATTACCTCCAGCATCATTGCTACCGTGACGCTTTCCGATGAACGTTCCATTACCCAGACCAGAAGAATTAAGGAGAGGGTAACGGATTTGGGAAGGGTGGCCCGGGTCAATGCTCTTTCACGGAAGATTTGTGCAGCCCCCTGCAGCTTGAAAGAACTTCAGGCAGAGGTTCGGACGATTCAGGAATCTCCCGGCGTTCCGAATTGGCTGAATTTGGTGATGTATGCCATGATTTCTGCGGCTTTGTCTATATTTTTCGGCGGGGTGTGGATGGACGGCTGTGCTGCAGCCTTGTCAGGTCTGGTTCTTTTTGTTACCTTGCAGTTCAGCGCTACTTTGAAGCTCAACAGCATCATCCAGACCATGATTTGCAGCGCCATTACAGCGCTGGCCGTGCTGCTTTTGGTGGAGCTGGGAATTGGCTGGCAGCCGGATAAGATCATGATTGGCAATATTATGCTGGTGATTCCGGGAATCCAGTTCACCACAGCGCTGAGGGATATGATTAACGGTGACACCATCAGCGGGCTTTTGAACATGAGCGAGGCGGTGCTGAAGGCGATTTCTGTAGCCATGGGCTTCGCAGTGGTGTTGATTGTGGGAGGCGGCTGATGAAATTCTATGTGATTCAGACCATTATGGGAATTTTGGGCTCTGTGGGCTTTGCGGTTCTGTTTGGAATCCTGGACCGAAAGCTCATTGGAATTGCGCTGGGCGGAGGCGCCGGCTGGGCGGTGTACCTGTTGTGTACTGCGAATGGACAAAGCGTGTTTGCAGGCCTTTTCGTGGCAAGTCTGTTTATCGCTGCCTTCAGCGAGATTCTGGCCAGAATGTTAAAAGCGCCGGTGATTCTTCTGCTGGTCCCTATGTTGATACCGGAAATTCCGGGGGGAGACTTATATTACGCTATGTATGATCTGGTGCAGCGGCATTTTGCGGATTTCGGGACTTCTGCCAATAAGGTGCTGATGGAAGCAGGGGCCATTGCATTGGGGATTATTCTGGCCTCCTATATTTCCAAGTTAATCCGGAACATTCGGCTGCACCTGATTAAGCGGGTATGAAAGGAGAGGGAAAATGAACAAAAAAATTACAAGAGACGATGTAGCGAAGCTGGCGGGGGTATCGCCGGCAGTGGTTTCATATGTCATCAACCAGACCAAATTCGTCAGTGAGGAAAAGACTCAGGCGGTGCGTCGGGCGATTGAGGAGCTGCAGTACCGGCCAAATCTTCATGCTAGAAGCCTGAAGACCAACAAATCCATGCAGATTGCGTTTGTTTGTGATAATCTGCGGAACAACTGGCTGGAGATTGCGGAGCAGAAGTTTTTTGACAGAGGCTATTTTGTATCCCATTGCTACAGCCGGGATGGGGATGAATTTATTCAGACCCTGATTGAGGGACGTTTTGACGGGGTGTTCATGCTGTCCAACCGCTATACGGCTGCGCAGCTTAATCAGATTGCGGGAGCGGGAATTCCGGTGGTGCTCTATAAAACCAGAGATTACAGCTTTCTGGAACGTAATATTGTGACCGTTGCTCCGGATATTTACAGCGGTGTGGAAAAAACGGTGAACTATCTGGTGTTTCGGGGACACAAGCGGATTCTTCTGGCACCCCCTCTTCGCTACAATATGAATATGGCCAAGGGCTTTCGCGAGCGGGCCTATCGGGACGCACTGGAGGCAAACGGACTGCCGTACAACGATGCCTATATCTGCCGGAACACAGAATCGGAGGACAGCGTACTTTCCAATATCTTCGATCTGGTATTTGCTTGCAATCCGGAGGAGAGACCCACCGCGATTATTGCCGGAGACGATTATCTGGCGGGGCATATCATGCAGTATGTGAAGAAGCTGGGTCTGGAGGTGCCTGAGGACTTGGCTGTTGTGGGTATGGACAATATCTATCTGGCAGAGATGCTCTCTCCAAGACTGACCAGTGTGGATTTTTCCAAGGAGGAATTTTCCCAGAGATTGGTAGACACTATGCTGCAGCTGATTAATGGAGAGAATCCACAAGACCAGTTTATTTCCGTTTCCCTTGCTGTGCGCGAAAGTGCATAAAAAGGGAAAATTTTTTTAAAAATCTATTTACATGTGTAACTAAATGCGCTAATATATAGCCATCAGAAATGAACAATATGACGAAATAAACAAATATACATATTTTATTTAATACAAACTGCCTAAAAAATGAAAGGCAATTTTTTAAAACACTTGAGTTACACGAGTAACTAAAAAACAAAATTCCAGCAACCAAAGGCGAAAGGCCTTTGCAATAAAAAAGTGTTTATAAAGGGAAAGAGATGAAAGGAGTTTCAAAATGGCAGAGAAAAAAATCTATGAAGCATGCAGACGTCTGCTGACTATCTGCGCAAATTGCCAGCCGGAGGAGAACATTCTGATCGTCACCGATACGGACAGCCTGGAAATCGGTATGGCCCTTTGGGATGCGGCTGAGGAGTTCCCCAACAAAACCATGGTTATGATGGAACCCAGAAAAATGCACGGAGAGGAGCCAACCGCACTGGTAGCAGCCGCTATGTTAAAAGCGGATGTGATATTTCGTGCCACCAAGTTTTCACTGTCCCATAGCCATGCCAGAAGGGACGCGTGTGCTGCAGGTGCCAGAGATTTGAACTGCTGTGATTACAGTCTGGAAATGCTGGAGAAGGGCGGACTTTACACCGATTTCGAGGCGGACCGGAAATATGTGGATCAACTGCTTAAGGCTATGGAGGGAGGAGATCAGATTCATATTACCTCCGAGGCAGGAACCGACTACTACGCCAGTATCAAGGGACACAAGCTGTTTCCCCAGTACGGAATGGTGAGAAATCCCGGCGAGACCTGCTCACCGCCAGATATTGAGATGGCTTCCGGTGCGATTCCCGGAACGGCTCACGGAAAGATTGTGGTAGACGGAAGCATCACGCACCCGGCTATGGGCGTCTTGACGGAACCCATTACGATCTACGTAGAGAACAGCTTTGTCACAAAGATTGAAGGCGGCGAGGAAGCTAAGCGTTTTGCTGAGGAGCTGGCAAAGGTTTATGACCCCAGGATGTACCGGGTCGGAGAAATCGGAATCGGACTGAATCCGGACGCTTCCCTGTGCGGAAGGATGCTGGAGGATGAGGGCTGCAGCGGATATGTTCATGTGGCTTTAGGAAATAACGAGACGGACAACCAGGATTTCATCCTTCACATTGACATGATGTTCAAAGATCCCACCATCGGGCTGGATGGAAAGGTTATCTTCGACCACGGCAAGGTAGTGTTCGACTAAAACCCAGAGACTGAAACTGTATCAAAATTTAAGAAAACCGCGGCCTGTCAATGCGCACGGGCAGGCTGCGGCCAGAAATTAAATCATAAGGAGTAAAGAAAATGAGCGATGTAATCAAAAACGGCCAGCTGATGCCGGCAGAACTGACAGCGCAGATTCGTGAGAAGTATCATCATGTTGACGTAGACCCCTTTACCAATACAAAAAGATTGTTTTTTGACAATTCCGGCGGCTCCTTCCGGTTGAAGGCAGCCAGCGATGCCTTCAAGAGAGTGGATGACCTTCCTAACTGCGGAGGCCACGGCGGAGCTGCTTCCGACTATCTGGATTCTCTGAGAGTTCAGGCCTGCAAGGATGTCTCTACCATGTTCAATGCGGAGGGGGGCTGCATCGCTACTTCCATGACGGCCTCCATCATTCTCTTCGATGTCTCCGAGGCCATTATCGCAAACGTACCCGGTACCAACGTGGTGACCACAGCGCTGGAACATCCTTCTGCTTTTGACGGCTGCGCTATCCCTGCTGAGAAGTACGGCAAGGAGCTGAGAGTGGCGCAGACAGACCCCAGAACCGGCACCATCCATCCGGAAGATGTGGTGAAACTGGTCGACAAGGATACCTGCCTGTTAAGCGTCATCATGACCTCCAACATTACCGGCGCTGTCCTGGATATCGAGACCATTGCCAGAGAGGCCAGAAAGATTAAACCCGACCTATATATCATCTGCGATTCCGTGCAGCACACGCCTCATGGCCTGACCGACATGAAGGCATGGGGATTGGACTGCGTGAACTTCGCTCCCTACAAGTTCGGCGGCGCAAGAGGCCTGGGAGTAGGCTGGCTGTCCGAGCGGGTGATGAACCTGCCTCACAGAAAGCTCATCAAGGAGAAACAGAGCAACTGGGAGATGGGCGGCTGTGCACCTGGCATGTACGCAATGCTCAGCGCGATTTTTGATTATGTATGCTGGATTGGAAAGCAGTTTAAAGATACCGAGGACAGAAGAGAGCTGTATGTGGAGGGCATGACCCGGATTATGCTTCACGAGAGAGCACTGCTGTATCGCCTGCTTCACGGCTCCGATGAGGTGAAGGGCCTTCTGGATATTGAGGGCGTGAAGGTTGCGGTTGAGATGGATGACCTGACCGAGAGAGATCTGATTGTTCCCATTGTATTTGATAAGCTGACCTGCGAAGAGGCCTCCAGAGCCTACGAGAAGAAAGGCGTGGTGGTTCACGAGCGTACCGATGCAAGCTTGTACTCCGCCCGTCAGGTAAATTCCATCAACCTTCATGGAATTGTGAGAATTTCTCCCCTTCACTGCCACACTTATGCGGACATCGACGAATTCTTGAAGATTACGGCAGAAATCGCAAAGTAAGTCAGAATAGTTTTATGCTGACGGTAAATTCCTGAATGTAATGAGTACATGGGGGTATGCGGTGAGCATGCCCCTTTTTGTGCAGAAAAACGGGCGGACGGCAGGGTGAAAGCCGCCGCAGGTTCAAGAAGAAGGAGGTTTTTTATGAAAAAAGTATTGGCGTGGGGCCTTGCTCTTATGATGATTGGTTCTCTGGTTGGCTGTTCCCAGTCCGGCGGCGGTTCTTCTTCCGCGGCCGCTACGGAAGGCGGAAGCGAAGCGGCCAGTGTATCGGCGGATGCTTCTTCCGGGGATGTATTCACCCTTGGACTGATTGCACCCTTATCCGGCTCTTCGGCAGTTTCCGGACAGATTCTGCAGAACGCTACGGAGATGGCGGTAAAAGAAATCAATGAGGCCGGCGGCATCAACGGGGAGATTCTGATTAATCTGGTTGCGGTGGACGATGAGGGAGTTCCCGCCAATTCCGTTACCGCTATGCAGCGTCTGGTAGAGCAGGATCAGGTACAGGCGGTTATCGGTTCTCAGCCATCTTCCTGTACCATGGCAAATATGGAAATTACGCAGGCGGCAAAGATACCTCAGATTACCCCTGCTTCTTCTAATACGGGCGTTACGGAAAGCGGCAATCCCTTTATTTATCAGATGACAGCTACCGATGAGCTCCACATGCGCAACATTATGCAGTACATGTCCGAGGAGCAGGGAGCTTCCACCTTTGCGATCCTTTATGAGTCCTCCGACTTCGGAACCGGCGGATACCGGATTGCAGGGGAAATCTGCGGGGACTTCGGCCTGGAGATGGTGGCTAACGAGGTTTACAATGCAGGTGACACGGACTTCTCCGTGGCCTTGAGCAACATGCAGAGCGCAGACCCGGATTTCTTCATCTTCTGGGGGTATCACACCGAGGTTGCCATGATTTGCAACCAGATGGTGCAGTACGGAATCGACTATCCAGTGATCGGACAGGGCTACAATTCTCCTGAGCTGACCAATCTGGGCGGAGCGGCTGTAAATGGAATCATGATTAGTACCGCTTTTGACGCGGCCAATCCCGATGAGAAGGTACAGGAATTTGACAAGAAGTATACCGAGATGTACGGAGCGGGCTACGACCAGAATGCGCCTCAGTCCTATGATGCGGTATATGTAATCAAGGATGCAGTGGAACGATGCATTGCGGACGGAAAAGACTGGACCGATGGAGAAACCTTAAACAGCTACATTTCTTCCACCAGCTGGGACGGCGTAACCGGCGTAACCACTTTCGATGAGAACGGACGTATGAACAAAGAACTTCTGATTATTCAGATTGAGGACGGCGAGCACGTAATTATCAAAGGCTAATGGGGCTTTCAGGCCCCTTAGCCTGATACAAAAAAGGAGGCGGCAGAATGCTTTTTCAGCAGGTATTAAATGGTCTGACCAACGGAAGCCTGTATGCTCTGATGGCAGTAGGCGTCACCATGGTTTATAAATCCCTGGGAATGCTGAATTTCGCACATGGCGATGTGATGATGGTGGGAACCTTCATTACACTGACCTTTACTCAAATGGGGATACCTTTCTATGCAGCGATTGTGCTGGGAATCGCCAGCGCAGCGATTCTCGGATTTTTGCTGGAGCGGATTATCCTCCGCAAAGTTAAATTTTCTTCTTTCGTCAATCTGCTGATTGCCACCGTTGGCGTATCCTATGTGCTGCGCAATACGGCCATGGTCATCTGGGGAACCAGCCCCCAGCTGTTTCCCAGTATGTTCCCGGCACAACTGATTCGGATTGGCAATTTTACCATCACTCCCCAGAGTATCGGCATCATCCTGATTTCCCTGGCTCTGATTACGGGACTGCATATGTTCTTTACTAAGGTTAAAGTAGGAAAATGCATGCAGCTGGCAAACTCCGACCCGGAGGGTGCTGCTATGATGGGGGTAAATGTTACATATATGCGTTTTCTCACCTTCGGCATCAGTGCAGGTCTGGCGGCCATTGCCGGAATCATGATTGCTCCGTTGACCTACGCCAGAGTAGACATGAGCGCTACCATCGGCATGAAGGCCTTTGCTGCCGCAATCCTGGGAGGAATCGGAAATCTCTGGGGAGCACTCCTTGGAGGCGTCATCCTCGGTATTGTGGAGGCTCTGGGTTCTGCTTATATTTCAACGGCTTACAGAGATGCCTTTTCTTTTATTATCTTGTTTATTGTTCTCTTTGTGAAGCCTACCGGACTGTTGAACAAGAAGATTGAGAATAAACTGTAAAGGATGGGGAATTATGGCAAAGACAAAAAGCAATCAATTACTGAAAATTCTGGTCGTTGCAGCGATTATTATCCTGATTCCGCTCCTGACTCCCAATATGTACATTATGCAGGTGATCAACATGATTTGCATCTACATTATCCTTGGTATAGGCATCAACGTACTGACGGGCTTTACCGGACAGCTTTCCCTGGGTCAGGCAGCGTTTTTCGGAATCGGGGCCTACACAACGGCCATTATGAATACCAGAACCGGCATGCAGTTTTTTGCCTGTCTCATCGGCTCCATGATTGTCACCGGTATTGTGGGACTGATTCTGGCGATTCCGGCCCTGAAGGTAAAGGGTTCTTATCTGGCCCTGCTGACCATGGGATTCGGTGAAATCGTCCGCATCGTGATGATTAACTGGACACCAGTGACCAACGGAACCTCCGGTATCCGCGGAATTGAAGCACCGGTTATCTTCGGATATTCTTTTGACACCCTGAAAAAAGTATATTTTCTGATTATGGTGTTTGTAATCCTGGGATTGCTCTATGAGAACGTGCTGATTAAGACCAGAACCGGCCGGGCGTTCGTGGCGGTCCGTGAGGACAATGAGGCGGCGGAGCTGACGGGAATCAATGTGACCACTTATAAAATCCGTGCTTTTGTGCTCAGCGCCGTATACTGCGGAATTGCAGGATGCCTCTACGCAATGATGATTAAATACGTTAGCCCGGATACATTTGTAAACAACACATCCAACGTGATTTTGTGGACGGCCATCGTGGGCGGCTTCGGAACCGTAATCGGACCGGTATTCGGCGGCGTTGTGATGCAGGTCCTTCCGGAAGCACTCCGTTTCCTGGGAGACTGGAGACTGGTGGTATACGGAGTCATCCTTCTGATTGTAATCCTTCGGTTCCCCGGCGGTCTGTATCCGTATATCGAAAAATTCCTGGACAGCTGGAAGGCAAAGCGTTCGGCCAGGAAAATGATGGAAGAGGGGTAAGGTCAATGGCGATTCTTGAATTAAAAGACGTAACGAAAAAATTCGGCGGCTTGACTGCTGTAGACGGGGTCAATATGAAAATCGAGGAGAATCAGATCAGCGCGCTGATTGGACCTAACGGTGCAGGGAAAACCACGGTATTCAATATGATTACCGGAGCTTATCAGGTGACAAGCGGCGATGTTCTGTTCTACGGAGAGAGCTTAAAGGGCAAGAAGCCCCATGATATTGTGAAAAAGGGAATTGCCAGAACCTTCCAGAATATTCGCCTGTTTAAATCCGCCACTGTTTTGGAAAATGTGATGACAGGATTTCACTGCAAGACGAAAACCGGTATGTTCAACGTCGTATTTCAGCCCGGCAAATGCCGCAGGGAGGAGGAGGAAACCCGACAGAAATCTCTGGAAATCCTGCGATTTTTGGGGCTTGATGGAGTGAAGAACCTGGAGGCCCGCAATATTCCTTATGGACACCAGAGACTGCTGGAAATCGGCCGCGCCCTGGCTACCTCACCCAAGCTGCTGCTTCTGGATGAGCCGGCTGCCGGCATGAACTCCGATGAGAAGAGGGAGCTGGTGGAAACCATCCGAAAAATCCGTGACACTTACAATCTGGCGGTTCTCCTGGTAGAGCATGACATGGAACTGGTGATGGGCATTTCCGAGAATATTACGGTGATTAACTTCGGCCGCAAGATTGCCGATGGCAGACCGGAGGAAATCCAGCATAACAACGATGTAATCGAAGCATATCTGGGAAGGAGTGATGATTAATATGGCAGAGACGATGTTAAAAATCACTGATTTGGTATCTTCCTACGGAAACATTAAGGCTTTAAAGGGCATCAGCATGGAAATCAATAAGGGGGAAATCGTTTCCCTTTTGGGAGCCAACGGCGCCGGAAAATCCACCCTGATGAAATCCATCCTGGGCATGGTCCATATTGAGAGCGGCAGCATCCAGTTTAAGGGACAGGAGCTGATTGGCAAAAAGAGCCACGAGATTGTACCCATGGGCATTTCTCTGGTACCTGAGGGAAGAAAAATCTTCGTGGATGTATCGGTGGAGAAGAATCTGGAAATCGGAACCTTTTTCCGCAAACGGGAAGCTTCAAGGGACAAGGAGCTGCTGGATATGGTTTATTCCACCTTCCCCAGACTTTATGAACGGCGCAGCCAGCTGGGCGGAACCCTTTCCGGAGGCGAGCAGCAGATGCTGGCTGTAGGCCGGGCCATTATGTCTGACCCCCAGCTGATGATGCTGGATGAGCCTTCCATGGGACTTGCGCCTCTGGTTGTGGCTGAAGTGTTTAATGTAATCAAGAAGGTCCATGATATGGGAATTACGGTGCTTTTGGTTGAGCAGAACGCCAAGATGGCCTTAAAAATCAGCGACCGCGCTTATCTGATGAATACGGGCAAGATTGTGGTTTCCGGCACCGGCGATGAATTCCTCCAGGGAGATGTACTGACCAGCGTCTACCTTGGCGGCGGACAGAAAGGATAAGCGATGAAACTGGAAAATGTAAAACTGAACCTTGAAACGGAGCTGGTCTTAAATGTGGGAGATCCCATTGGAAAGACCAATGCGCCCCGGTGCTACAACAAGCTCTTTGAGCTTCTGGATATGAACGCCATCATGCTTCCATGCGAGATTAAAAAGGGGCAGCTGCCGCAGCTGCTGGATGCATGCAGATTAATGGGAATCCATTATCTGTGTCCTACTATGCCCCATAAAGGAGATTTTGTGGATTTGTTGGATGATGTGGATGAGACCTCCCGCCTGTTCCATTCGGTGAATGCCATCCGTCTGGATGAAAAGGGAAGCCACGGAGCGGGCATGGACGGCAAGGGGGCGGTGAGAGCCCTGCTGGACGGGGGAGCGAAGCTCTCCGGAGTCAATGCTCTTTTGTATGGGGCGGGAGGAATCGCAGGTGTTGTTGCCTATGAGCTGTCCTGTCAGAATGTGAAAAAAATTTACATTGCCAACCGGACCCCTGAGAAGGCAGAGGCTATTGCCAGAGTACTGAGGGAGCATACCGCAGCCCAAGCAGAGGTGATTGGCACCGATGCCGCCTCCTTGGACCGGGCGGCCGAGGACTGCGAGTTGTTCGCAAACCTGACCCCTCTCGGGATGAAAGGATTCCCCTGTCAACATGATTACCTGGGCTTTATCGACCATCTTCCCAAAACCGCTACGGTATTCGACTGCATCATCAATCCTCCTGAGTCGGAAACTATCGAGGCGGGAAAGAAAAATGGCTTAAACACCGTGCCTGGTATGTATATGCTGGTGGGACAGATGGATGTGATTTTTGATTTCCTGTTCCGGAAGAAGATTACCCAGGCGGACAAGGAGGCCTGTATCGAGGAGCTTTGTAACTATCTGGGTGTGGAAAAACCTTAAATTTAGAAGAAAGCGGGTGCAGTATCATGATTCGAGTTTCCTACGAGGAGCTGTTTAATGAATTTAAGAGAGTCCTGGTCAGCCGGGGCTTTGATGAGAAGATGGCGGCCGACGCCGCCACCGTGTTCGCCCAGAACAGCCTGGACGGAATCTACAGCCACGGCATCAACCGTTTCCCCAGAGTGGTATCCTACCTGGATAAAGGGGAGATCAAGCCGGAGAATGTGGCAACCTGTGTGGAGGCCCACGGAGCCATCGAGCGCTGGGACGGCCATAGAGGATTCGGCCCATTAAACGCCAAGCGGGCTATGGACCGGGCCTGTGAACTGGCAAAGGAGTACGGGATTGGCCTGGTTGCCCTTGGAAACAACAACCACTGGATGCGGGGCGGTACCTACGGCTGGCAGGCCGCGGACCAGGGCTGCATCGGGATTTGCTGGTCCAACACCCAGCCCAATATGCCCGCCTGGGGAGGAAAGGACCGGAAAATCGGAAACAACCCCTTCATCTATGCGGTGCCCAAGTCCAACGGGGAGCATGTGGTGGTAGACTGCGCCGTATCCCAGTTCTCTTACGGAAAAATCGAGGAAGCGAAGCTTAAAGGCCAGCAGCTGCCGGTGCCGGGCGGCTATGACGAGGAAGGCAACCTGACCACAGACCCGGCGGCCATTGAGAAGACCTGGAGGGTGCTGCCTATGGGATACTGGAAGGGCAGCGGCGTATCCATCCTGCTGGATTTGATTTCCACTGTGCTGACGGGTGCCAACTCGGTGCAGAAGATTGGGACCTTCGGCGACGAGGTGGGCCTGTCCCAAATCATGATTGCCATCGACCCTGGCAAATTCCAGAGCGCCGATGTGACGGACCGGATTGTGGATGAGCTGATTGCGGACATCCACTCTTCCGTACCGGTAACCGAGGGAGGAAAGGTGTTCTATCCTGGCGAGATTGAGATTGGGACCAGAAAAGACAATCAGAAGAACGGAATTCCGGTGATTGAGGAAGTCTGGGAGCAGATTAAGGCGTTTTAAATCACGACGTTTATAAGGAGGCAGAATACAATGAAAGCAGTAAAACTGGCGGAGCCCTGGAAAATCGCGTGCATTGATACGGAGAAGCCGGTGCCGAAGGAAGGAGAGGCCTTAATCCGCATTGTCACCGCAGGAATCTGCGGAAGCGATATCGGAGCCTTCCGGGGAGCCAACGGACTGGTCACCTACCCCAGGATTATCGGCCATGAGCTGGCCGGCGTGGTGGAGTCCATTCCGGAAAATAACAAAAACGGCATTAAGCCCGGGGACCGTGTGGTGGTGGACCCCTATATCTACTGCGGCCACTGCTATCCCTGCAGCATTGGAAGAACCAACTGCTGCACGGATTTGAAGGTGCTGGGGGTTCACGTAGACGGAGGAATGGCCGAATATTTCACTCATCCGGCGGACCTTCTGGTGAAGATTCCGGAGAAGATGACCTGGGAGGAGGCGGCCATGGCGGAGCCCCTGACCATTTCACTTCATGGAATCCACAGAGGAGGATTTAAGGCGGGAGAGTACTGTGCCATCATCGGAGCAGGCCCCATCGGCCTGGCAGCGGGAATGGCGGCCCAGGCCTACGGCGGTCACGCCATTCTCCTGGATTTGGTG
>DWYS01000142.1 GCA_019118585.1 Candidatus Enterocloster faecavium
CCCTTGCGGGTTCTCAGGGCAGCGCCCTGAGCCCTCGGAGAGCTTTTTGATTTCGATATCTGCACTTTTCAAGGTTCTGTTGAGTCAATTTGGCTTGACTCGTTTTTTCATAGATTACTTGACACTACCAAATATCCTTACAGCTTTTTGCCTCTGTAACACAATTTCCCCTCTTCGTCCCGGTAGAATTGGCAGAAAAACTGATCGTAGCTGATCCAGCTTTCCTCCGGATAATTGGCATGGACCATATCGTCTACGACTCCCACTGTAAACATAGGTACTCCCTGGCTGTTCGGGTAGGAATACCAGGTAATAGGATAATCCGTCCATACCTGGACCGCCGCCTTGTCCAAACCGTACCGGCGGAATTTTTCCTCAATCATATTTCTAAAATCTTCTGATATGGCAAATGGAAGCCCCCAGCTTTCTCCTGTCCCAACCGTCAGCCTGTCCTTGGCGCCAAAAATCATCACACTGGCCGGGGCATCCTTACACCGCTCCCTTCTGATATAGGTTCTGGAAGGAGTATAAAGGGCAGACCAGGATACTGTCGCCGCAAACAGCTCTCCTGCGAACTCGCAGAGGGTATCCGCCATCAAACCGCCGGCGCTCTGGCCGCAGGCATAAATCCGTCCCTTGTCCACCGGAAGACGGCTTTCAATATCCGCAATCATGACGTGGAAAAAGCGAACGTCATCAATAGGCGTTTTGTCCAGCATTCCTTCCCATGTAGCCACATTTTTCAGCCCGCCCTTTTTCTGCTGGTAAACGCTGGCCTGGGGACATACCACAATAAATTTTCTCCGGTTTGCTACCTGATACATATTGGAAATGTCAAAGAACGTTTCCGCCGTCCCTCCGCGGCCATGCATCACAAATACCAGGGGCCATTTCTGATCCGGGCTGCAGCAATCCGGCACATATTCATACCATTCCCTGGTAAAGCCGTCTACCTGGCAAGTTTTTTTCTGGGCCCCGCACTGTACGGGATCTTTATAATACCGGAGAATCTTCTTCCCTTGTCCTCTGTGCCTTCTGGCCATGCCTATATAGGAAAACATTGTCTGAAGCCGCTGCAGGGAACATTCCGTATCCCCTACAGTCACGCGGACCTGGGCAATCTTCTCCTCATCCATCTCCAATGTCTGTCGGACCGGGTTAGGAAACCAGATGTAATCCGCATCTTTACTGGAAAAAACCTCTTCGCCGGAGTGATTGTTCATCCTCCAATATTCTGCTGCCATCCGGTTGCTCCCCTCCCAGCAGCCGACCGCCATCCAGACCGGAAGCTGCGTTCTTTCTGCGGCGATTTGAAGTTCGCCGTTTGCTCCCATTCCGGAAACCTGCCGGTCCGGTTCATTCCCAAAAAGGTTTTCTTCCACATCGCCTATGGTCATTAAGCCGCTCCACTCGCTGCTTCTTTTGCTGGCTGCCTGGTGGGCTACATTTGCCCCGTCCCCCAGGCCGCAGGCATAAAAATTATCCTGCATTGTCACGTAGTAATCCCTGGCCTGGGCCTCCACATACACCGCGTTCATGAAATCCGCGTCAGCTCCCGACAGATCCCATGCCTCCCCCTCCGGCGACAGCAAGAAAAGGAAAAGCTTTTTCTCATCTGCCAGCGCCCGAAGGCCGGACTGTTCCATATACTCCAGGCTGTCAACTCCCGATGGAAGGGCCGCCACAATGGCGGGCTGACAGTTGTGCATCTCTTCCGGTATGTAGGTAATAAAAGGCCTTTTCTTGTCTCCTACTGTGGTTTCCTGCTGAAAGCAGCCTGAAATCAGCACTTTTCCAAGATCGCCCGAATCAATCGGCATCTGATCCATATGGGGCGGCATCTGCTTTAACATCCATTTACCCATGTTTCATTCTCCTTTCCCTTAAACCATTCTCTACTTCTCAGCGTGGCTTCGTTTCAGACTTTACAATATCACGTAGTTCGTATATAATCAATTTTATAGATTTTATATAATCATAAGGTGAATTTATACTATGCAAAATGAATTTCTTTACATCTATACCGTTTACCAGGAGGGCAGTTTTTCAAAGGCTGCGGAAAAGCTTTACCTGACCCAGCCCGCTTTAAGCATCGCCATCCAAAAGATCGAAAGCAGTATCGGCATGCCCCTTTTTGACCGTTCCAAGCGCCCTCTGCAGCTTACTGCCGCCGGGGAGGCTTATATCGGCGCAATCAAGCAGATGCAGTATTTGGAACAGGATCTCAATCAGGAAATCCAGGATATCCGTAATCTGAACAAGGGAGTCCTGCGTCTGGGCGCTTCCCATTACCTGAATGCATTTATCCTTCCCTCTGTCCTGTCCGGTTTTACGAAAGCTTATCCGGGAATTAGTCTGGAATTAGCAGAATACGGCTCTGACCAGATCAATACGCTCCTGGCAGAGCGAAAAATAGATATGACTTTTAGCTGTAATGAGATGTTTATGGAACATTATGAGCGCTATCCCGCTTTTCAGGATCATGTGCTGCTGGCGGTTCCTGCTTCCGATGAAATTAATGAGTCCCACAGACCCCAGCAGATGACAGCCGCAGACATCCTTGCCAGAAAGCATTTGTCTCCTGACTGTCCAACCGTATCGCTAGAGGACTTCGGCCAGCTGGAGTATATTCTTTTGGGCCCTGGCAATAACCTGCGGGACCGGGTTCTACAGCTTTTTGAAGAAAGGCATATACAGCCTAAAGTCAAACTAACCTTGGCCCAGCTGGCTACCGCCCACGCCCTGGCCCAGCAGGGACTAGCGGCAGCCTTTACCTGCGACCGGCTGGTGTGCCAGACGGCCGATGGGCTTTTCTACTATAAGCTGGATTCGCCTCTCATGGACCGTATGTTCTATGTGGTCCTTCCGGACCGGCGGTATACTTCCCATGCCACGAAAATGTTTATTCAGTATTTTCTGGTAAACTTCATTTAATCATTCCGCTTCACAAATACCGGCATCCCAAAGACGGAATTCCCTGCGATATCCGTTGCCAGCACTCTGGCCCATTTCATACCCTTCGGAAATGTAATATGGATATCCTCTTTCCCATAGGGAGACGTATCGTCTTTGGGCAGGTCAATGGCCGTTACATGTTCTCCATCAGAATAGACCAGCTGAATGTAAGCCAGCGGATAGGTCCAGCTGAAGGTGCAGTCGCAGCAGCCGTCGGTAATACTGCAGGATTCCAGAAGGATTTCCCCGGTAGAGTAGAAATGCTTGCCTTCCCGCAGCGCGTCAGTTAAGGCTTCCCAGTTATCAGAGTCAGGGAGTTTGTCAAGCTTTACATAGGTGCAGTTGGTCATGGGGTACATTTCCCAGTCTTCTTCGCTTTCATCCACCTTGGTATAGGTATCCAGCTCACTGATGATATAGCGGGGGCGGTCGCTCCAGTTGTTGATGTCATTCCAAACCCGCTCCGTGCGCCCGCTGATCATAGTGGGAAGGGAATTGTCAGCCGGGAGCATCCTACAGCCAATGCCAAACCAGCGCTCGTCTTTGAACCAGCTCTCATCCTTACAGTCATAGGGCAGGCCGTCGTTTGCCTTTGTATCGGGATGGGGCATCAGGATAAAACTATTTTCCCGGCGGCACATTTCCACAAAATCCTCATCTGATTTCAGGTGATAGTAGGTTCTTCCATCAGGCAGCTTTTCCGCAAACTCCTGGTCATCGTCACGCCACCTGGAATAAAGCAAAGGCTTGGATGGGAACAGCATGCAATGGAATCGGATCAAAACCTTCTGTCCTGTGCGGTCTGCAATTTCCTCCGCCGGAACTACGAGAAAATCAGGGCTGCTGCAATATTTTGCCATGGTCTGGTAACGCTCCAGATCGGACTTGCGCCCTTCTTTATTATCATTGCAGCGTCCTTCGGCCCAGAAATCGCAGGGAGCAAAAATATCCATCCCCAGTTCCTTGATCAGCTTTTCCCAGGGACGCTCTTTTCTCTGATCCCTAAGCCATGCGGCCTGGGCGGCCACATGCATATGCGCTCCCAGCTTTTTGTATCCGGGCAGATCTCTTAAATGGTCAAAATTCGTATATTTCATAACCCTGGCCCGGGTGACGTATACGGAATCAGCGGAAGGCATGAAAAATACGGACATTCTCTGGATAGTTCCAGGCTTGGCGTTATATCCAGGCCAGCGAACATTAAAATGCTCCGGAGATTTGTTGTGGCGGATTCCGATTGCCATGGTGTCTTTTCCTGCCTGTCGGATATAATAATTGTTTCCAACAATATTCTCCGTCTGCCCGCCCCAGAAAAAGCGGTGCGGAGAAGGGAATACAGCCACAGATCCGTTTGTCAGCCCTAAGGTTAAGGTTCTGCCTCTTGTATAGACTCTCTCCCTGTCCCGGTCAGGGCCGCTGTTGGTATGAAAACCCGGATTTTCGTAAATTTCCCTGCGTTTCGGAGACACATAGTAGAGTTTTCCAATTTCAAATCCATCGAGTCCGGCATGATAAAGGTAAGCTACTCCGTCCTCGTCCGTAGAAGCCACCGCCTCCATGCGGATCAGGTTTGTCCCCTCAAAGAAATTGAAATCACAGCCGCCTTTAAACTGGCCCAAAGTAAGACCGTCAAAGGATACCGTAGTATGATTCCCGGAAACCTTTACGGACATCTGAGTCGTATTCCATTCCTGAACAGCCTCTTTCACATCCTTTTTGCTGAATGGGTCGTCGGAATAGGTATCCCACTGGTAGTCCGGCTTTTCGTCAGCGCCTACAGGCTTTTCCCGCTGAGGATTGTGGGTGGTGCGCTTTCCGGTTACCACCTTAAATTGAGGAGTCAGCATGTTCCCTACCAGGAACCACTGATTGTTTTTCTCATATCCTAATTCCACGATGCAAGGCTTTTGGTCAACAATTCCCATCTGGGCTTTCCACCTAAGGCCATCCTCGCCATTCCAATAAATGATTTGATTTTCCATATCTGATTTTGCCATATAAAAAGGCAAAGCCTCCTTCCTCTTGATTCTTATTGCTTTCAGTTATACCAAAGGATAAACCAACGGTACGTACAAAACAAAAATAAGGAACCGAACCAGGGTGAATAAAATTCCCTGTTTAAAGTGCTGTTTTAATGAATAGCCGCCGGATTCATAGGCCAAGGTCATTCCAGGTGCCGCAGCGGGGAACAGATAGCAGTTCGAGGAACCTTCCTGAGCGGAGAGCATCAGGGCGCGGGCATCATACCCGTTCTGTACGCTGATCAGGGCAGCCAAGGTTTTAAAGGCATTGCTTACCGCACTGTTGGATACAAACTGTGTCAGGATACAGCATACAAGATACATAAGTACCATGGTCATAACAGGGCTCATATTTCCGGTTGCCTGGTTGAAGAGATCGGCAAGCAGCACATCCGCACCAGTAGTTTTCAAGGCTGTTGCCAGCGGAAGAGTACCAATCGTAATGAAAATAACTGGATTGGCAACTGCCCGCATAGCATCACGGTCTGTAAGGATTCCTGAGAAGATTAGAACCAGAGCTGCCACAACAGAAGGCCACCAGGTGCTGTTTCCAGTCAAGGCACATGCCACAATTCCAATTACCATAATCGCAAACACTGCAACAACAATTTTTTCCTGGGTAGGGGAAAGAGTTCCGGCATCCTTCTTCTTTTTTGAAGCAGCTAAAGCAGCAGCTTTGGCGGTATCCTCCATTGTAGGAATATTGCCGTTATCCGGGGCAATTTTTACGGAAAGCCAAAGGATTAAAGGAATCATCACAATCATTAAGGGAATTTTTGCGGTCATAATGGTAAAGTAGCCCCATGTTCCGGTTCCGCCAAGATTTTCTACAATCGTATTGTTTGCAAGATAGGTTCCCGCATTTCCCCCGGTAGGAATAAATCCGGCCCAAAGCTGCGCAAGTATGGCAACCGGATAGACGAATTTACTTAATGGCCTTTTCTGTTCCGCACAGATGGCGGAGATCATTGGAAGCATCAGGGGAATTAAGGTAGCCGCATTAATAAAACATCCCAGCAACAGGACAGGCACAGCCAAACCGCACATGATTTTAAAATCAGAGCTTCCTGGTTTAATTAAGGCTTTGCTCATACGGCTAATATAGCTAGTTTTATTGATCGCCGCGCTGACTACGAACATTGACCCCATCATAACAACAGAGCTGTTTAACATTCCTCCCCAGGCATCTTTAAACTCAAGAACGCCCGTGATTTCCAAAGCAATAGGAATCATCATGGCTGCAACATGTATTTTTGCTATGCCTGTCAGAATGAGAACAATAAACAGAACAAACACAATTAATACGATTGCAATATCAGTTGTCATGTCATTTCTCTCTCCTTTGAATCATTTTTGTTATACAGATTAACAAGTTATCACAAAGCACACCGCGGTTATTTTTGTATCAAAAATATATAATGCAATGTGATATTCCGTAAAACTATGGTCATTATATACAAAATAGTATGGTTTGAGAAATGAATTAAACTGATGAAATATTAATAAAAGTGCTCAGCTGCCCCAGTATGAATCAGATTTGAAAATTACGGTTATCATTCATTAGAAAATCGAATTTCACGAAATGCTTGAATACATTGAATCATTTCCGATATCAGAGGATTCCTGTTATCTTCCCGATATGCAAGAACGAGGCGATCATTAATGGGATGATTAATATTAATTGGTATAGAGACGATCGAATCCATTGTTTCCCTAAAGCGCCTAAAAAGATTAAACGAAACAGCGACGGCAGAAGAATTCAGGATAATGTCCATTTGATATTTGGAATCATTGAACAAAAAAGACACTTTGGGCTTAAATCCTGCTTTGAGGCAATAATCGTAGGCAGCGTCCAATCTTCCATTTTCTCCAATCGAAAAAATCAGATCCTCCTGTTCAAGGTCAGACAGGTCAAGAATCCGGTTTTTCGCAAGGCGGTGATGAGTATTCATAATCGCATAAAGGCCTTTTCTCGCAGCAATGGGAATGTAGTTTAAATCCTTAGCCGCATCCTCAGGGAGCATAATCATATCTAATTTGGAGAATGAAAATGCTTCTGCTGATAATTGATCGCTATAGAGACGTACCTTTGCATTAGGGAATTTCTGATGAAGGATTCCCAATGCATTAATCAGCGAATCGCTTAAATCGGTAACGCCTATGCGCAGAGTCCCTTCTTCCAATAAAGAGCGATGGATAATAGACTGGGACCGGCTGTATAGGGACACTATTTTTTTTGCATAATCTAGATATACTCTGCCAGCTTCGCTTAAAGATACAGAATTCGTATTACGGATAAAAAGTTTCTCCCCCACTTCATCTTCAAGGCCTGCAATGACTTTGCTGAGAGCTGTTTGCGAGATATAGAGGTCTTTTGCCGCCTTTGAAAAATTTCTATATTCAGCTAATTTGATAAAATATTCCTGATCTTTTATATTCATCGTCATCCTCCACATAAAAAATTGCCTTTACAGATTGGCTGCTCTAATCTTTGCAGCGAGATAAACGGTATTGCTTCAGCCATTCTAAAAAGAACCGAGCGTCTTCGTTCAAATCATCTCGCCAGGTAAGGCACAATGTTTGGCGATTTTGAATATCCGTACATTCCACCAAAACACAGTTGCAGGTAGAGGCCGCAAGCTTTAATTTCGTGTTATAGGAAAGTCCAATACCACATCCTGCTGACACCGCAGAGTACTTTGCGGCAGGAACGTCTACAATCAGAGAAATTTTGGGGGTAAATCCCGCACAGATACATTCCTGGTAGCATGGTTCATACTCCTCATGTTTTGCTCCCTTTAAAAATATAAAAAATTCCTCTCTTAACTCGTAAAGGCTAATTTTCTTGCGGGATGAGAGTGCATGGTTATTCGGAAGTACTGCGTAAAGTTTATCCTGTATATCAATGGAAATTTTATTTTTGCTGTTAACCATATGATTGTAAGTAAACACAAAATCAGCAGAAGTAAATGGCTCCGCCCCGCCAGCAAAGCTTTTGGATTTATAAATAAAGCAGTATTCCGGATGCGTTCTCGAAAATTCACTTATAACAGAAAAGAAATAGTCATTATAAGAGTCAACATCAACAGTGATAAATTTGGATGTTTTTCTGTGATTTTCAAGGCTGATCTGCGCAAGACTTTCCGTAAAAAGAAGTTCTTTTATCATTTTATATAAAAGTCTGCCCTGGTTGTTTGGAAGCAAAGACTTACCGTTTCGAATAAAAAACTCTGTTCCAAAGTCAGACTCCATTTTTTTAATAATACCAGTGACTGCCGGCTGAGTAATGTTCAGCTCTTTAGCAGCTTCTGAAAGATTCCCCTTTTCAACAACCTGCATAAACGTATTCATCTGTCTGCTGTTCACTGGTTCATCCCCCCTCCGGAATATATTTATCTAAAGAATATTTCTAATTATAACATCCACACAATGCGAACGAAAGAGGAATACTTTGATTTAAAGAGGCCGCCTGCAAAACGCAGGCAGCCTCTCTCTTTTCACTCGCGATTTTATTCTCTTACACCGGATAAGCCTTACTATCCTTATCCGCAATAGTCTGATCCACCTTGGTCTGCTGAGCTTCTCTGTAGATGAAAAACTCCTTGGCAACCTGGGGGAACAGAGCGTAGCTGAGCACATCCTCATCCTGCTGCTTCCACTGAGCGCACTCCTTCTCGAACTGAGGCAGCTGAGGCGCAATCAGGTCTGCGGGACGGCAGGTAATGGGCGTCTCATCACCGATAATCTTCTTCTGAACCTCTGGGTTAAA
>DWYS01000143.1 GCA_019118585.1 Candidatus Enterocloster faecavium
GGGATTCTGGAAGGCCTGGAGGGCTGCTACGGGAGAAAGAGTTCCTGGATGCCGGAGATCATTCTCCTGAAGAAGGGGCTGGATGCCGCCGGGACTCTGAGAAAGGAGACCTGGGATGATGACAGCTACGAGTTTGATAAATGTTATTTGAAAGCAGATGCATTAAGCCGCCCACAGGAATTGTTTGACCGGATGAAGTTTATGGAGATTATTGACCGGGGAAATGATTTTTATGAATGTGTTCCCAAGGGGCATTCCAAGGCGGCGGTCATTGAGCGGGTTCTGCGTATTTACTCGATTCCCCTGTCGGAAGCATATGTCTTTGGAGACAGCAGCAATGACCTGTCCATGTTTCAATACGCAAAAAACTGCGTGGCGATGGGGAAGCACAGCCCGGTGCTGGATCCATACGTTACCTTTGTAACAAAAACAGTAGAGGAAGATGGAATTGCCTATGCTCTGGAACAGTTAGGAATTATTGACAGCAGGGAGCGCTTGTAATGAAATGGAAGACAAGAATTATTTCTGCCCTGATCCACGCCGCAGTTTTGCTGGCGTGCTTCGGGGTTTTGTTCGTTCTGGTCCGCCTGACGGAACCGGACAGAGAACAAAGGAGCAGCGGGCCGGCACAGGAAACCTCGCAGGAAGCGGAAAGCAGGGAAACGGAAACTGAGACAGAGGCGGAAAGCAGGACGGAGAGTTTGGCAGAAGGAGAGGGGGAGGAAAGCCGGGAGGAATATTTTACTAAGGGCTATGGATATGATGCCTGGGAAACGGTTCTGGAGGATATGTGGACGCCTCCTAAGGAGGAGCCCTATGTGCCTCCTACGGTGATTCTGGCTACAGATCTTCATTATCAGAGCCATCAGGCCGATGACAGAGGTCAGGCTTTTCAGACTTTCGTAGAAAATTGCGACGGCAAGGTGGTGGAGTATCTGCCGGAACTTTTAGAGGCATTTTTGGATGAGGTCATAGAGAAGGAACCGTCCGCCCTGGTTTTAAGCGGTGACATTACCATGAACGGGGAATCCATTAACCATCAGGAGCTGGCAGAGCGCCTGAGGCGGGTTCAGGACGCGGGAATCCAGGTGTTGGTGATTCCGGGAAATCACGATATCAATAACACCAATGCCGCAGTTTATTTTGGGGATGAAAAAAAGCAGACGCCGTCGGTGACAGGAGACGAGTTTTTGGAACTCTATTACGATTACGGCTATGATCAGGCTTTCAGCAGAGATGAAACATCCCTCAGCTACGCTTATGCTCTGGATGAGAAAAACTGGCTTCTGATGCTGGACTCCGCTCAGTACGATCCGGTCAACCGGGTGGAAGGGAGAATCCGGGACACCACTTTGGAGTGGATGGAAGGCGTTCTGCAGGAGGCGGAAGAGAAAGGCGTCTTTGTGCTTCCTATCGCCCATCACAATTTGTTGAGCCAGAGCAGAATGTACACAACACAGTGTACCATGGAAAATCACTTGCAGGTGATTGAGCTGCTGGAGAAGTACGGCTGTCCCCTTTTCCTAAGCGGTCATCTCCATGTTCAGCGAATCCATCAATATCGAAGTGAGCCAGGCGTTCCTCAGGAGGAGGCGGGAATCCGGGAGATTGTAACGGATGCCCTGAGTATTCCGCCTTGCCAGTACGGCTTCCTGGAATGGAAGGAGGACGGCAGCCTGGAGTATTCTACTGCCGCCGTCAATGTATCGGCCTGGGCTGCTGAAACGGGGAATGAGAATCCCGATCTTCTGGATTTCGAGGATTGGTCCTACCGCTACATACGGGAGTTAATCAGCAGTCAGATCGCTTCCTCCATCCGCAACCTGGGGGAGGAGATTACCTGGTCTATGGCCGGAACCTACGCATCCGTCTACATGGATTACTACGCAGGGCGTGCCATCAACAAGGAGGACGTCCGCTCCACCAAGGGCTACCGATGGTGGCAGCGCAACCTTCCGGACAGCCCTATGTTGCAGGAGATGGAAGCTATGATGGCGGATTCGGACCGGGATAATAATTATCTGCTGATTCCGGAGGCGATGTAAAATACTGCAAAATATGATGGAAAATATGTCGTGTACATTGCCATTGACTAACTCGGGGAATATTCTGTAAAATTAAAGTGGAAACCAGATATTAACAGAAACTAACCGTTTAAAATCATCTAAACTGCGGAATCCTGATTTTAAAAAGCAGTGAAGACAGCAAAGGCTATGATACAGGGAGGTATGTCAATGGATTCTTTGGCAAATGCGAAAGCGGGCGATGTGTGCACCATAAAATGGATGTTGGGGAATCTCCAGGCCCTGGAGCTGATTCGGGGATATGATATTAAAGAGGGAAGCCAGGTCCAGGTGATTCAGAAAACCCTTCATGATGTTGTGATCGGTACGGACCGGGTGCGGCTGGCCATCGGCAGCGATGTGGCGGAGCGGATTAAGATATGAGTTACGCATAAGCCGTCCTGAACGGTTGCGTTTTATTGAAAAAAATTTCCTGAAATGTCTTGACATTTTAGTTAGCTGGTGCTAATCTTACCTTGCAGCGAAAGAGTTCCTTCCGCTGCATATAAAAACCATGGCAGTTAGATAGAACTTACTGTCGAAGGAGGAGATTCATGATGCCTCTGACTATGGCAAAAGAGGGTGAGGCTGCCGAAATCCAGCGGGTTGGCGGGAAAGAAGACGTCCGCCGTCATCTGGAAAATATGGGCTTTGTCCCAGGTGCGAAGGTAACCGTAATCAGCATCAACAATGGCAACGTGATTGTCAATATAAAGGAGTCACGGGTGGCCATCAGCAGGGAAATGGCGAATAAGATTCATATACTATGAACGCCATTGGTATGGATATGGAAAGGAGAGACAGGCAAATGCAGACACTGAAGGGAGTCAAATGCGGCCAGACCGTCCGTGTGGTAAAACTTCACGGCGAGGGGGCGGTCAAGCGCAGGATTATGGATATGGGAATCACCAAGGGGACGGACGTATATGTCCGCAAGGTTGCTCCTTTAGGAGACCCGGTTGAGGTAACAGTAAGAGGATACGAGCTTTCACTGAGAAAAGCGGATGCAGAAATGATTGAGGTGCAGTAAACGCCTTTTTTTAATCATTGCAAGTTAGTCAAAGCTAATTAATGAAAAAAATTCTCAATAAGGAGAAAATGGCATACCGGCTTTTTGAAAATCATCCGAAGCCGGATAGAGGAGGGAATGAAAAGATGGCAATTAAAATCGCATTAGCCGGAAACCCCAACTCAGGCAAGACTACATTGTTTAATAGCCTGACGGGTTCCAATCAGTTTGTAGGAAACTGGCCCGGCGTAACTGTTGAGAAGAAAGAGGGAAAGCTGAAAGGGCATAAAGATGTTGTGATTATGGACCTTCCGGGCATTTACTCCCTTTCCCCCTATACGCTGGAGGAAGTGGTAGCACGTAACTACCTGATTGGCGAGCGCCCCGACGCAATTTTAAATATTGTAGACGGAACCAACCTGGAGCGCAACCTGTATCTTTCCACACAGCTTTTGGAGCTGGGAATCCCCGTGGTAATGGCGATCAACATGATGGACATTGTAAATAAGAACGGGGATAAGATTGATATCGTAGCCTTGAGCAAGGACCTGGGCTGCCCGGTTGTGGAAATTTCCGCCCTGAAGGGAACCGGCGTTATGGAAGCCGCGAAAAAAGCGGTGGAGCTGGCCGGCAGAAAGAACCAGATTCCGGTACATAAATTTGGAAAAGATGTGGAGGCTGCCCTGGATGAGATTGAAAATTACCTGGGCGGAGAGATTCCGGAGGAGCAGAAGCGCTTCTACGCCATCAAGCTTTTCGAGCGGGACGATAAGATTTCCGCCCGCATGACAAGCGTTCCCAATGTGGAGTCCATTATCAAGCGTACGGAGGACGCCCTGGACGACGATGCGGAGAGCATCATCACCAACGAGCGCTACGACTATATTGCCTCCATCATTAAAGACAGTTATGTGAAAAAGGCGAAGGGTCAGCTAACCACTTCCGATCAGATTGACCGTATCGTCACCAACCGTTTCGCGGCTCTGCCGATTTTCGCGGTAATCATGTACATTGTTTACTACGTATCGGTAACTACCGTGGGCACATGGGTAACGGACTGGACCAACGACGGTCTGTTCGGCGAGGCCTGGAGCTTCTTCGGAACCGAGGTTCCCGGTATTCCTACCCTGGTTGGAAACTTCCTGGAATCCGTAAACTGCGCCCAGTGGCTGTCCGGCCTGATTCTGGACGGAATCGTAGCCGGCGTAGGCGCGGTTCTGGGCTTTGTTCCTCAGATGCTGGTACTGTTTATTTTCCTGGCCTTCCTGGAGTCCTGCGGCTACATGGCTAGAGTGGCGTTCATCATGGACCGTATTTTCCGCAAGTTCGGATTGTCCGGTAAGTCCTTTATCCCCATGCTGATTGGAACTGGCTGCGGCGTTCCCGGCGTTATGGCTTCCCGTACCATTGAGAACGACAGAGACCGGAAAATGACCATTATGACCACCACCTTTATCCCCTGCGGCGCGAAGCTTCCCATCATTGCCCTGATTGCAGGCGCTCTCTTTGGCGGAGCTTCCTGGGTTGCCCCCAGCGCTTACTTTGTGGGAATCGCAGCGATCATCTGCTCCGGTATCATTTTGAAGAAGACAAAGATGTTCGCCGGCGACCCTGCTCCCTTCGTTATGGAGCTGCCCGCCTACCATATG
>DWYS01000144.1 GCA_019118585.1 Candidatus Enterocloster faecavium
CAAGGCTCCGGCTACTTTAACAGGTAAGCAGATGACGGGAATCGAACCCGCCTCCTCAGCTTGGGAAGCTGATATTCTACCGATGAACTACATCTGCAAGACTGTTATTATCATATCACATTTTTTGGAAAGTTCAAGTAGATTTTTAAATTTTTTATTCTGAATACAAAATACAGCAAATTCTAATTTGCCAGGTTCATACTCATCCCCTCTTCAACACCTTTTGATACGCAAGTCGAATATCTCCTGCCTCAGAACCCTCCTTGAGCATCAATCGACCGCAAAGTACATATCCATTCTTCTCCAGTGCCCTCTGCATGGAGCGGTTATCCGGATGCGTGTCAATGCGGACATTGAAAAATCCCAGGGCAAGAACCATTTTTTCCGACTGAGCAAAAAGCTGCGATGCCGTTCCTTGGCCTTTACGGGAACTCTCCACACAGACCCTGTGAAAAGCATAGTAAGGCTCATCATTCAGCCAGGAGCCGTCGATTTCCACATAGCTTAACTCCGGCCCCCTGGCCAGGGTAATCATAGCTGCAGCATCGCCAGCCTCTTCCAGTACATATAGTTTATGTTCTTTTATAGACCTTAAAATTCCTTCCTCGCTGGGCTCTCCCTTTTGCCACTGGTCAATCCCATTGGCCCGGAAATAAGCGATTGCCTGTTGGGACATAGATGTCAGCCGAGGCAGGTCGCTCTCTTTAGCAGGACGATAATTCATAAGGCACCTCCTTTTTTACACCAGTATATTCCGAAATCAATCTCTGGTCGGTTATTCAATCACATACAACTGCAAACTCCTCCGACATCCATTCTTCTCATAAAACTCTTCCAGTCCCGGCTGCGCCCCAAAGTACAGCATAGTCGGCGTATTTTCCTTTGCCATCTGCAGAAGCCGGCTTCCGATTCCCTGCTTCTGGTACTCCGGAAGCACAAGCAGTTCCGTAATCGTTCCGAAAAAATAGCCATCCCCCTTTCTTCTGCTTTCTCTCAATCCCGCTCCGTAAAGATCCCCAGTCCTGCAAACATCTGATGAAGCTTGTACTCGTCAAAGGGCAGATATTCCGCAATCGTGAATCCGACCACATCGGAATTGTCCGCAATGCAACGAAGGATCTTTGTCAATTCCTCCAAGGTCATTTTGCCGCCTCCGGAACCGTCTCCCACCAACTCCGGATTGGCGAAATAGGTAGAATGGAACAGATGTTCATCCAGCACATCCACATCAAAGTGCACCAGAATGTGGTCAAACTTTTTCGCGAAGGCCTGGATTTCTTCCTGAGAAATGAAGTTCTCCGTCTGGATCTGATACTTGACGCCCCTCTCGTTCAGGAAGTTTTCCTGGTAGTCGTGGAGTCCCTGAAGCCCTACATACAGGATTTCCTCCGGCTGAAAAGGTTTGTTTTTCATCATACCGGCAACAGATTCTGCCCCATATCCCATGAGGGAGCCTAAGACCATAGCATGGGCATTGGGGTAACCGTCCCGGACGGTGGAGACATCGGGATGGGCATCGACCCAGATGATCCCCAGATTTTCATACCGGCCATGAAGATAATCAAAGGGCGCCAGAGAAACCATACAGTTGCCGCCGATGGTGATAATCCGGTCCGGCTTCTCTCCCTCAATCTTCTCCATGGCGTTCCCGATTCCCGCCAGCACCTCCTCTTTTCCGTAAATACCGTCCGTCACCGGCTTTTCCCTTCCGTCCGGCGGCAGCACATCCACCTGAACCAGCGGCTGATGGCCGTTCTCCGGGAGAATATGGGCCATCAGGTGAGCTCCAAAATAATAGGCGTCCAGACCTCCGCTGACATAATCCGGGTACAGCAGCCTGATTGTTTTCATATCGATTTCCCTCCTGTTGCTAACTATTTTCTGTTTTCATCTTGCCAAATTTCTCCCCCCATGTCAATACCGGATAACCGTTCAGAGGCTATATTGCCATGCCGGCAAAATTATACTATAATGGAACAGTTCATGACGCAGGAAAGATAAGGAGGACAAAAAGAACTATGCGAATTGCAGCAGCTTACGAGCCGGAAAGCGGAACTATTTTTCAGCATTTTGGCAGAACAGAATATTTTAAATTATATGAAGTGGAAGACAATCAAATCGTCTCCAGCCAGGTAATCAGCTCCAACGGCACAGGTCACGGCGCCCTGGCCGGACTTCTGGCTGACCAGAAGATCGATTTGCTGATTTGCGGCGGGATCGGCGGCGGCGCCCAGAGCGCTCTGGAGGAAGCCGGAATTTCTCTGTGCTCCGGAGCCCAGGGAGACGCCGACCAGGCAGCAGAGGCATACCTGAAAGGCGAGCTGAGCTCCGCCGGCGCCACCTGTGATCATCACCATGAAGAGGGCCATTCCTGCGGACATCACGAGGACGGCCATTCCTGCGGGGAAGGCTGCCATGGAGGCTGCGGTTCCAATCATTCCATTACCGGACGCAATGTAGGAAAAACCTGCCGCACCCATTACAGAGGCACCTTTAACGACGGAACTCAGTTTGACTCTTCCTATGACCGCGGGGAGCCTCTGGAATTTGTCTGCGGAGCAGGCATGATGATCAAAGGATTTGACTCGGCTGTGGCCGATATGGAGCCCGGACAGATTGTGGATATCCATCTGATGCCGGAGGAGGCCTACGGTATGCCGGACCCCAACGCGATCTTCACGGTTGAGATTGCCCAACTCCCCGGCGCTGAGAATCTGGAAGCCGGCCAGCAGGTCTATCTGACCAATCAGTACGGTCAGCCCTTTCCGGTGAAAGTAACCGCAAAAGATGACACATCCATTACCTTTGACGCCAACCATGAGATGGCGGGAAAAGAGCTGAATTTCAGGATTGAACTGGTTGAGGTTAAATAATCTTTCTTTATCTCAACACCAGCACCGGCCGGAAATCCACGTAGTCCCCTGACACCAGCAGATAACGGATTCCGTGATGATTTCCCCGGATGCTGTCTCCAAAACGGCTCTCTCCATGGCAGTGGGAATACACCACTGCCTCCGCGCCGTACTCCTCTGCGAGTTTCGTAAAAGGAGAGTCCTCCTCCAGGATATTGGTGGGCGGATAATGAAGAAACATAATAAATTTCCGAAAACCAGCTTCCCTGGCCTGTCGAAAGGACTTCTCAAGGCGCTCCATCTCCCGCTCCACCAGCTTTTTTGCCTGGTTCTCTTTCTCCTGATCCCATCCGAGAATTCTCCCCCGGCGGTCCAGATAAAATGGACCCTCGAACGTATAGCCTTTGGTCCCCACCAGCGCATACTCCCCGTAGACGGCAAAATTATTCTGCAGAAAAAACAGGCGGCCCGCGTACTCCTCATTGAGCCGTGCCGTCTTCTTGACGTCCCAGAACATATCGTGATTTCCCCTGAGCAGGATCTTTTGCCCGGGCAGCCGTTCGATAAAGGCCAAATCCTCCCGGCACTGTTCTAATTTTCTTCCCCATGAGTGGTCACCTGTGAGGACCAGCGTATCTTCCGGTCTGACAGTCTCGCAGACATACTGTTCTATTTTTTTCTCGTGATTCTTCCATACCAGTCCGAATCCGTCCATAGGCTTATCCGCCTGAAAGCTCAGATGCAGATCACCCAATGCGTAGAGCGCCATCAGCCATTTCCTCCATCTTCTCCATCATCTCCATCATCTTTGGCATCCTTTCCGCCCATATCCTCCCCGGCCCTCCGGCGGTAATCTTCCACCATGGATTCCAGGGTGATCTCCATCATGGTGCGGCGGATGGATTCCTCGATTTTCTCATATGGGAGTTCCAGCACCTGGCGGATGTTCCGGGCAATGGGACATTTCCGATGTTCGCAGGGATGAATTCCAATCAGAGAGCTCAGGCCTTCCGGCTCCAGGGCACTGTATATTTCATACAGATTGATCTCCTCCGGTTTCCGGCACAGACTGGCTCCTCCTTTTCCCCGTTCCACCGTAATCAGTCCGCCCTTTTTCAGAGCACTGAGAATACCGCGGATGACCACCGGATTGCAGCCGGTACTTTCAGACAAAAGCGGACTGGTGACCCTGACCTTCCCCCTGGCCTCCCAGATAAAAATCAGGCAGTGAACCGCTATGGAACATTTCATGCTAAGCTGCATGGGCCCTCCTTTCCTGCTGGCCTTACCCCGGCAGCTTTTTAACTCAATCTTGACACTGCGCCGGGTCAATGCTACACTGATTGTTAGATGTAATTTCATCTCTTACATCTGATCCTGCATCTCATTTTACTCTTTTTATGGAAAAATTACAAGGAGGAGGATATGTATGAAGCTTTATGAAATTTCTTTCAGCCCCACAGGCGGGACGAAAAAAGCGGCAGATTTTTTAGCGAAGGGACTTTCAGAAGAGATCGTGCCTGTGGACCTGACGGACAGCCAGATGGATTTTTCCACGGTTTCTCTTAACAGTGAAGACGTGGCCCTGATTGCGGTGCCCTCCTACGGAGGCCGGGTTCCTGAGACGGCCGTAAAACGGATCAGCGGGTTAAAAGGAAATGGCGCAAAAGCGGTTCTGGTCTGTGTATATGGCAACCGGGCTTACGAAGATACGCTGGCAGAACTGGAAGATACCGCAAAGGAAGCGGGATTTCAGGTGATCGCTGCCGTTTCTGCTGTTGCGGAGCACTCCATTGTCCGCCAGATTGCTGCAGGGCGGCCGGACAGCCAGGATGAAGCACAGCTGGCAGAATTTGCCGGCAAAATCCGCGCCAAGCTGGAAAAGGGCGATGCGAAGGAACCGGACATTCCCGGAAACCGGCCCTATAAAAAGCGCGGCGGCTCCGGCATGGTGCCGAAGCCGGATAAGGACTGCACAAGCTGCGGCCTTTGCGCCCGCAAGTGCCCGGTTCAGGCCATCGACCTGAACAACCCGAAAAAGGTGGACGAGCATGCCTGCATCTCCTGCATGCGCTGCATCTCTGTCTGTCCTCAGCATGCCCGGAAGGTCAACGGAGTTATGCTCGCAGCAGTTCACGCCATGCTGAGCAAGGTTTGCAGCGGACGAAAGGAAGGGGAACTGTTCCTGTAACCGATCTGCTCCCGCATCAGATGAACGGAAGCCCGGCGGCGCAGGGGGCTGAGATTCTTTTTCAGTGAGATTTCTCAGCCCTCTGCGACTGCATCGTCCATGGTATATCCTTCCAGAGAATTTTCCTTCACCTGGATACATACAAAGCTGATGGGGGAATCCTCAGCAGCGAAAAACTGGCGCTTTGCCTTCGGAGAAATCCGCACCCAGTCTCCTGCGGCAAGCTCTACCGTCTCTCCATCAATAACCGCCTTTCCCTTTCCGGCGAGAACGCCGTAGATCTCTTCATTCTTCTTGTGGGAATGAACGAACGGCACGCCTCCGCCTGCGGGAAGGTGATTGATGCTCACTTCTGCCCCTGTCAGGGAAAGTTTATCATGAAGCTCTGTTCTTGCTTCTGCTCCCACACTTACTTTTGCAAATTGACTCATTGCTGTTACCTCCATGTTTTGTTGTAATAATCATTGTTACAATCTGTATTATAGCCAGTATTGATTGTAATGTCAATAGTTACAACGAAACCTTTTTATTAGCACCTGTAAAACAGGTGCTAATGAGCTGCGGCCTCCCCGGCCATGGCTTTTTTCGTATCCTTCAAAAGATCTCCAATGGTGATGGACGCCATCTCCCGTTCCATAGCCTTCTGGATCTGGTCCAGTCTCTGGTCCAGGACCTTGTGAATATTCTTTCCCACAGGGCACAGGAAATTGGGATTCTCATGAAAATGGAACAGCTTTCCATCCTCCACGCACTCCACCCCCCGGTACAGATCCAGAAGCGTAATCTCTTCTGCCGGTCTCGCAAGTTCTGCACCTCCGGTTCCCCTGGCTACATTTACAATCCCGGCAGCCTTCAGCTGCTGAAGGATCCTCCGGATCATCACCGGATTTACATTCACGCTGGAAGCCAGAAAATCGCTGGTAACCTTCTGTTTGTCTTTAAAGGTTTCAATACAGATCAATATATGGACGGCAATGGTAAATCGGCTCGAAATCTGCATAGCCTCTCTCCTTTCGCAGCTGGCAAACTCCACTTGCTGCTTTTCCCATTATACCCGGCACAGAGATTTCGCACAACCATTTTTCAAAAAGCCCGCTGAAACTGTCCTTTCAGCTTTCCGGAAAAGGCGGTCCGCACTGCATTATTGATGTTCCGGCACATGCCACTGCCAGTTCCGGATTTCCTCCAAATCCTGACCATATTCTGCAATATACTGCTTGTGCTCCACCAGCTTATTGTTCATCTTCTGGATCAGATGGGAACCCTTGTTGCCCAGCTGGGGCAGATGAATGATGGCATCCTTTACCAGGTTGAAACGGTCAATCTGGTTCTGCACCCGCATGTCAAAGGGTGTTGTGATGGTTCCCTCCTCCTGGTAACCGTGGACGGACATATTGCGGTTGAACCGCTCAAAGGTCAGCTCGTGGATCAGCGTGGGATAACCATGGAAGGCGAAAATAATGGGCTTATCCTTGGTGAAGATCGCATCGTACTCCGCATCGCTGAGTCCGTGAGGATGTTTCCGGTCAGACTCCAGCTTAAACAGGTCCACTACATTGACCACACGAATCTTCAGCTGAGGCATCTCGTCTCTTAAAATGGTCACAGCAGCCATTGTCTCCAGAGTGGGGGTGTCACCGCAGCAGGCCATTACCAAATCCGGCTCCTCGCCGTAATCATTGCTGGCCCACTCCCAGATTCCGATTCCCTGGGTACAATGCTTCACTGCCTGGTCCATGGACAGCCACTGGCAGCTTGGATGCTTGGAAGCCACGATAGCATTCACATAGTTCTTGCTGCGGATGCAGTGGTCGAAGCAGGAAAGCAGGCAGTTGGTATCCGGCGGCAGATACAGGCGCACCACATCTGCTTTCTTGTTGGCAATGTGGTCCAAAAATCCCGGATCCTGATGCGTGAATCCATTGTGGTCCTGCTGCCATACATTGGATGCCAGGATCAGATTCAGGGAGGCGATGGGCTGTCTCCAGGAGAGCTGATTGCAGACCTTCAGCCATTTTGCATGCTGAGCCGCCATGGAGTCAATGATTCGGATAAATGCCTCATAGCTTGCAAAGAATCCGTGACGTCCGGTCAGCAGATAGCCTTCCAGCCATCCCTCGCACATGTGCTCGCTGAGCATGCTGTCCATAATACGTCCGTCTCTTGCCAGGCATTCATCGCTGTCATAGATCATGCCGTTCCAGTCCCGGTTCTGCTCCTCAAAGATCTTGTAAAGCCGGTTGGACATGCTCTCATCCGGTCCGAATACCCGGAAGTTCCTGCTCTCCTTGTTCAGCTTGAAGATATCCCGGATGTAGCCGCCCAGCTCAATCATATCCTGAGCCTTGGTCTTGCCGGGGTCTACCTCAATTCCATACTGGCGGAAATCAGGAAGGCGCAGATCCTTTAAGAGCATTCCTCCGTTGGCATGGGGATTGGCTCCCAGACGGGCATTGCCCTTGGGTGCCAGCTCCTGCAGTTCAGGGATCAGGCGGCCGTTTTCATCGAAGAGCTCTTCCGGATGATAGCTCTTCAGCCACTGTTTCAGGAGCTCCAGATGCTCCTCGGATTCCATGGACAGAGGTACCTGGTGGGCACGGAAGGAGCCCTCGATCTGCTTGCCGTCCACTACCTTGGGACCAGTCCAGCCCTTGGGCGTGCGCAGAACGATCATCGGCCAAATGGGACGCTCGGCATCGTTGTTTTCACGTGCATTTTTCTGGATCGCCTTGATTTCCTCAATCACAGCGTCCATGGTCTCCGCCATCT
Source organism: Candidatus Enterocloster faecavium (assembly GCA_019118585.1). Lineage (GTDB taxonomy): Bacteria > Bacillota > Clostridia > Lachnospirales > Lachnospiraceae > Enterocloster > Enterocloster faecavium. The sequence goes on from DWYS01000144.1 coordinate 7,813, forward strand.
TCCGGTGCATGGTCATGGGGTCATCGCCCTCTACGAAGTAGGGTTTCCAGCCGCAGCCCTTAAAGAAACTCTCCACCTCTTCATGGGAGATCCGGGAGAAAATGGTGGGGTTGCTGATCTTATATCCGTTCAGATGCAGGATCGGCAGTACGGCGCCATCTGTAACCGGGTTCAAAAACTTATTGGAATGCCAGGAGGTAGCCAGCGGACCGGTTTCCGCCTCTCCGTCTCCCACTACCACGGTGGCAATCAAATCCGGATTGTCAAATACGGCGCCAAAAGCATGGGCGATGGAATAGCCCAGCTCGCCTCCTTCATTGATGGAGCCAGGTGTCTCAGGCGCGCAGTGGCTGGGAACTCCGCAGGGGAAAGAGAACTGCTTGAACATTTTCTTCATTCCCTCTTCATCCTGGCTGATATTGGGATAAATCTCGCTGTAGCTTCCGTCCAGATATGTGTTGGCAATCAGGAAATTGCCGCCGTGTCCCGGACCGGAAAGGAGGATCATATCCAGGTCATAGCGCTTAATCACCCGGTTGCAGTGGACATAGACAAAGTTCTGTCCCGGTACGGTTCCCCAGTGTCCTACGATTTTCTTTTTAATATCCGCCATGGTCAGCGGTCTGCGCAGCAGCGGATTATCCAGCAGGTACAACTGTCCGGCAGACAGATAGTTTGCTGCGCGCCAGTAGGCATTCATCTTCTCCAGCAGCTCCTGACTGATGGGCTGCTTCTCAAGGCATGTTGTCTTTTCCATATGTTTTCCTCTTTCTTCTGTGTGGAGAGACGACTCAGTTCGTCTCCGTTTTCTGGGCCCATGGTGTTCTGGACATTTCAATCCATCCACTGTGATTGTAGCACCAAAAGAAAAAGAGGTAAAATAACATTCCTGCATTATATTCATCAGCTTTTGATATGGATTTTTCCTTTAAGGCTGTTGAAACAGGAACTTCTGGAATGTTTTGGCAGCTATGCTCTGAGGATACTCCTGGTCGTACACCAGAAAAATGCTTCGTTCCGGAACCTTCTCCTGAACCTGAATCTCAAAGACCGTCTCCCTGGAAATATCTTCCATAGCAAATTCTGCCGGAATAAAGCCGATGCCCAGATTATGGCGCACCGCCGGCAGAATCATATCCGTGGTGTCCAGCTCAATACCCGGGTGGAACGTGAGCCCCTGCTCTTCAAAATACTGGTTTAGGAACTTTCTGCTGATGGAAGCGGAGGTCAGGCTGATCCAGGGGCAGTCCGCCAGATCTTCCAGTGTCTGGACCTTTTTTGCCAGATGGGCGAATTTTCTCCCCCCGATCAGAATATCGTGATACTGCCTCAGGATTTTTACCTTCAAAGGAGCGCCGGTCTGGTCAGGCAGGGAAGAGACCACCGCCATGTCGATCCTCCCGGCCTCCAGGGCCCGCAGAGAATCCAGGCTGCTGTTGTTCAGCAGATTAAAACGCACGTTGGGATACTGCTGATTAAATTCCTCCATGGCCTGGAACAGGCAGCAGTGCAGGGCTGTCTCCGTAGCGCTGATGCTGATGGTCCCATTGTCCATGCTGATCCGGTTGGCCAGCTCATTTTCCCCTTTAAAGATCTGGGCGCAGGCTGCGGAAATATAGTCATAGAACACACGGCCCTCCGGCGTCAGCTCTACGCCTTTCTTGCTTCGGATAAACAGACGGCAGCCGATTTCATTTTCCAGGTTGTGAATGGTCCGGGTAACGGCAGGCTGGCTGGTCATCAGCACGCTGGCTGCCCGCGTCAGGCTGCCGTATTTGCATACATAATAAAAAACCTTGTAATATTCAAAGTTCAGGTTCATGGCAGCTCTCCTAGTTCTGCTTCCTTACCACTGCATACTCATCTCCCCAGCGGTAGTAAGGACATTGATAACCCTCATCGGACAGAATCCGCATATAGTCGTCCTCGTCCATATCCATGTCGCAGATATAGGTCTCATATTCCTCATCATAGGCGTAAAAGGCGCAGGTATCGCAGCTTTTTCTCTCCTTTTTCATATTCTCCTCCTCACACAATGGCGTCCATAAATTTATCTCTCCAATCCATATCGAAGGCCTTGCCTTCCACCTCAAAGAGCTGATGCACCCTGGAAATCATTTCCCCATAATGGCTGCTCTGCTCCATCAGGGCACACAGCTCCCTGGTATTGACCGGCATGATCACCACATGGTCCGTAAACCGGTTCGGGTCGGCAGAGGACTGCAGGGGAACCGATGCCACCGCCTTCCAGATGTTGATGGTATTGTAGTCGAAGCGGTCCGCAATAAAGAAGGTGGTAACCTCTCTTCCCGTCCCGGCTGCCTCTTCCTCTGCCTTCAGATTTATGGAATGGCGCAGCACCGGCTCCCACTCTCCCCGCTTCTGGCTGTTCTGATTCATCAGAGTTGCTTCTAACATCACCACTCTGGTGTCCTCGTAAATGACGATGTCCCCCTGGCCTCCCCCTGCGTGGACCAATGGCTCAAAATTAGCGGAGAGGGTCAGGTTGTAGCTTCCCAGCAGATCGATTTTCTTTCCGGAAAAATAGTACCAGGCGATTCCTACCAGATATTCGTAGATGGTAGGCACAGTAGCATCCGGGCTTACCAGCTCCTTGATCTGTTTGTCCTTCGTCCGGTCCTCAAACAGTCCCAGAAGCTCTCTCACCCGCTCCTTCGGATAGACGGATTCGACAAAGGCGGCAAACTCTTTTCTGCGCTGCCGGGCCATCATCCGGGAAATGTCTCCCATATCGGCCCCTGAAAATTTCATCTGGATCACGGCCTTGATCTGCTCCTGCTCCTCCTGGCCATATCCGAATATTTCACACAGGGATGTTACGCTGCAAAAATAACTGTCTGCCCCGTCCTCGTAGCCGTCCGCCCCCGTCTCTCCTCTCCAGACTTCCTCCCATAGATTCCCCAAGATCCGCTCCCGGACCCGGTTCTCCTGAAAGATACAGGCACACAGCTCCCTATAAGCCAGTTCCACAAAGCCGTGGTCAAACCGGATCAAGCCGGTCGCCTTGAAAATCCGCTTGGTGGTGTCGGAGTATTCCCGAATCTGGTCCAGTTTTTTTGACAGCAGAAACTGGCGGTAAAGGACTTCATTGAGATCGTCTCCCAGCATCCCTTTGTACTGTTGTGAAAACTTCTCCGCCAAAGGCCGCTCCCCGGTCCTGAGGGCGAACACATTTCTCCCTCTTCCAAATGCCTTGTTCAGCATGGCCTTGTTTGCCTCATAGAAAGTCAGAAGATGGTCCAGGCTTTCCTCATCGGGCCCCTTTGCATATTGTCGGAGACGGCAGTAATATTCCCAGTAGATTTCAATGCCCCCGCCGCTTTTGCCGTTCTTGAAATATTTATAAAATGTCTCCCTGGTTACGGGTGCAGTGCCTTTGAGCTCTGCCGGGATCTCGATCTTAAACCGCTCCGCGATCTGTCCCTCCTGATAGTCTAAAACATATTTCTCCAGGTCCTGGAAATCGGAATAAGGGCTCAGTCCCTGGACCAGCTCCAGAAACTCGTTTTCCGTCACCCTTTCCCGCTTTAGCAGGGCAAACAGGGCCAGTTGGAACGGAGCGTAGTAGCGGTCCCCCGCGAATATGCGCAGCTTGAGAAGCTGGCGCAGGTAAATCAGATTCACATGGTCGATGGGCAGCATATGTTCCAGCTGGTCCCGCTTCAGCTGTCCAGGATTTAAAAGCAGCCATCCCGCCGGTGAAATCTCTCTCTCCTCGCCGGCAAATCCCAGCTTTACCAGAGTGCTGGTATAATGGCGGGCTCTGTCCTCGATGCCGCTGTCAAACTTTCGGATCAGGCCGGCGTACCGCTCCTGGTTGCGCAAAATCCAGTCCCCGTCCTCCCGCCGGAGAGCCTCCTCAAAATCCGGATAGTCCTTTAGGATTTTCTGGAGCTGGTCGTAGGGCCCGTGCTGCCTGAACACCTCCGGAAACATCCGGATGGCCTGCTGATAGAATATATACTGGGCCAGACTCTGAGGCAGGGCTGCCCAGGTCATCTTCTTTTCGTTCTGCACCTGGTCCAGGATGGTCAGATAGCCCTGGAGAGCGTTGACCACGTCGTTTCTCCTTCCATTGGTATCCATCAGGTTAAAGATCTGGCCGGGATTTGTGATTTTCAAGGGTTTCCTCCTTCTGTCTTTGGTATTGAACACTGTTTTCAGAAAATATCCAGCCCGTGGCTTGTGATTCCCAGCAGGTCCTCCCGCTCACAGACAGCGAAATGATAGTCCAGGTAAATCCTGCTGCCGGGCTCCAGATAGTTTTCAATATAGCGCATTGTCATCAAAAATTCAACAGAGCCATGCCTGGAAGCCAGACGGCCCTCCTCATCGTAATGGCTGTAAAAATCGATCAAATAGGAATTATCCCTCACAGCCCCGTCCTCCTTTCCGCCGCGATCAGGGCATCCAGAACATGGGAAAGCATGCGTTCGCACTCTTCCCGTTCCAGAACCACCTTTCCTGCTGCTGTTAAAACTGCAATCCCGTGGGAATAGAGGAACAGATCGAAGAAGATGGCTTTTGCCCGCTCCCCCTCCACCCCTATCTGCGCCCCGAAGTTCTCCGCCTTTTTCTCATTTCCGATTTCCCGGTAAAAGTCCTCAGCCCGGGCCATATCCAGGTCCATATCCCGGACAAACAGGAGTTCAAACAGCCTCGACTCCTCCCTGGCGAACTGGATATAGGACAGCGGCAGGAGCAATGGTGGCCGGAATGTATTCCCACGGCCCCAGGCCCGCGTGTACTCCTCATAAAAGGCAAACGCACAGTCCAGAAATTCCCCTTTCAGCTCCTCCATATTTTGATAGCAGGTGAAGATCGGCCGGGTAGAGCAGTTCAGCCGTTCTGCAATGTTCCTGGCATTGACCCCCTCAAATCCCTGACTCCTGGTAATCTGAAAGACCGTCTGTAAAATCATCTCCCTGGTTACTTTCGCTTTTGGCGGCACGCTGTCACCTCCTGTATCGCTTGATATATAACATCAGTTATGTAACTATTGTTACATATCCTTCTCCCTTTGTCAAGACACTTCTTCTGACTGCGCCCCTTCTCCCCCTCATCCCATCTGCCAAAGCAAAAAAACGGGGCTGTCTTACGACCGCCCCGCGCACCGCCATTCAGACGCTGTCTCCGTTTTCTTTACTGCAGCAGTTCCCGCACCATCTTTTCATCAAAGGTTACCGACCGAATGTGGTCTACCTCAATCTGATACAGAGCATTTGCCGCCAGGTGCTCCGCCGCCTGCTCCAAATCCCGGATTCCGCTGGAATTTCGATGCAGATCGATCACCGCCTCCAGCCCCTCCGGCGTCAGGGTACACTCCTCCTCCCTCATGCCGATCCGCTTCAGCACTTTCGGCAAGGCGTATTTTGAGAAGATCACCTTCTTCTCCTCCGGCGTGTAGTCAGGGATTTCAATGACCGCAAACCGGGACATCAGAGGTGCGCTGATCTGGTCCTTGTCGTTGGCCGTGGCAATGGGATAAACGCCGCCGGTAGGAATCATGCACTCCATATAGTTATCCGTAAATCCCAGGTTGTCCAACAGGGTTAACAGGACATCGGCAGGATTGCCGTTTCCCTTTCCGGAAGCCGCCTTGTCCAGCTCATTGATAATAAACACCAGATTGGACTCTCCTGCGATGGAGAAGGCCTCCATGATAATGCCCGGCTTGGCGTTGGCATAGATCCTGGAGCTTCCCGTCAGCTGCTCCGGGTCGTTGATGGAGCTCATGTCCAGGGTGGTCCAGGGCAGCTTTAAAATCCTTGCCACCGCATAGGCAATCTGGGACTTTCCTGTTCCGGCAGGACCGATCAACAGCAGGCCATAGGCCGGGAGTGTATGGGTCCGGTTGATCTGGATAATGGTTTCGATAATCCTCTGCTTAACCCGCTCCATGCCGTAGAGCTCCTCGTCCAGGATCCGGCGGGCCTCATCGGGGTCAACGGCGGGAAAATAGTTGCCCTTCCACTGAATGTTCAGCATAATGGAGAGAGCCCTCTGGGCATGTCGGCGCTCCTCGGCAGACACCTCGTGGGAACGGGCCACCGCCAGGTTTCTCCTGGCCCAGAGGCGGATATTGTCCGGCAGGGTCCTCCCGGCACAGGTAATGAAATCCGTGATGCTCTGGATGCTGGTCAGTTTCATGCTGTCGCCGCTTTCCATCTCGTCCTCATCGGGAATCTCCCGGAAGGGCGCATCGCTTGAGAGAAGCCGCTCGATCATAAACTGGAGGAATCCATCCTCCGCTGAAAGCTTCTGTCCCCCGCCGAAGGCCATCTCGCGGATTTTATAGACCGCGTATCCATCCTTCTGGTTCTCCCCGGACAGACGCACGTTGATGTGGTTCTCCCCCAGCCATTTTAAAAGGCTGACGAACCGGGCATCGATTTTTAAAATATTGGCACTGATCGTGCCTCCCTCGTCCTTAAATTCAAAGGCCGTCTTTTTGCTGGGATTGGTAAAGATCCCTCCTGAGTGATGTTTCAATCTTCCGGCGCTGTTATCCAGGATCAAGATCGGGTGGTCAGGAGAAGTCTCCCCCTGACTGGAATAAAAAATCTCATACGTGCATTCCGGCTCCTTCGGACCCTCCGGCGCGTGATTAAAGTCAAAAACCGGCATAATTTCCTCCCTGTTCTACCTTTTTATCATGATTCGTGCATAAACATGCATTTTTCTCAAAGGTAGTATATCTTATTCCGGCAAGAATCGCAACCACTCAGCCCGCA
>DWYS01000145.1 GCA_019118585.1 Candidatus Enterocloster faecavium
AGAATGCTGTACTAAAGCGTTGACAGAAATCCAGCAGTATCGGGAAATGGACAGAAAACTTCGCCTGCTGACTAATGAGGATGCAGATATGTGGGATGCTTATCGAGCAGTCGGTACCGTGGAAGAGTGCCGGGAAGCGATGGAGAAGCAGAAGGAGAAGAAATGTGTTATAGATCATCGTTCAGACCATATGTATTATAGATGCCCCTCATGCGGACAAATACAATTATCCACATATGCGCATGGATTTTCTAGGCTTGGAAGAATAACAAAGTATTGTGAAAATTGCGGTCAAGCTCTAGCTGAGAAAGAAGGAAAAATAGATTGAAACATGATTTATACCACAACGGCAGCGGCGTGAGAGATCCCGTCGCCTGCCGGGCCATAAAAGAAGCGGATCGGCAGCCAGAACAGGTCAGTAAAGCTGTGGAACTGATGAAGCTTACAGCGAAAAATTTTGACTGCGAGGTAGTTGGCCGGATTGTGTTAAGGGATAAGAAAACAGGGAGGGTGTGGCCATGACGGAAAAGCAGGAACTGCCCTCAGGGGCTTTGGAAAAATTTATCTGCTTTGCAGAAACCTGCCAGGAAAACTACAGGATTGCCTATTCCTGCGTAGGGGATGAAGACAAAAGGCTTCAGGATCTGTTACATGCATTAGAGTTTACAGATAATAAGTATGACATGCACAATGAGGCTTTAAAACTGTGGATGAGCCGAAAAGAGCGGAGGGTGAAAAAGGATGCTTCTTTGCTGAACCGGGAAATAGCAGAATATTTCCAGGAAGGGAACGGGAAAAAGTTTTTAAATGAGCTTCGCCAGCTGCTGGGCCGGCAGAGGAAAGCAGAGCAGTATCTGGAAGGACGCAGGGAGTACCGAAAGCGGATGCCGGAAGGTGGAGGGAGGAGCTTATAATGGAGCATAACCCGGCAAATGAAATAAAAGAAGTAATGTGGAAGTTTTTAATGGACTATGGACAGCAGCCCAACATTCCGGCATTAAAGTCTTATGTCTACGATTTGATTCAGATGACAACTCAAAAGACAGCCGGGCAGCGTCAGATAAAGGGTCATATAAGCTGGGAAGAGCTTGATATGACAATGATGAGTATTGTAATTGAGGCGACGGCGCTTGTGCTGTCTGGGGAGTTAGACAAGCTGAAATAGCAGCAGGAAGTTAGGCAGAAGCAGCGCAGGGGCAGCAGGACAGGAGGAGATGCCATTGAATATTAAAATAACCAGAAAACTGCTGGATGATTACAGAAAAATAAAGCGAGAGATTCCGATATTAGAAATAGAACTGGAGGAAATGAAAACCACAGATTCCGGCATTGGGAACAGCACAATCCTTGACTACCGGACAGGACAGGCAAGGCCTCAGAGCGTTGTTGGTTTTGATAAGGAACTTTATGACCGGAGAGAAAGAAGCCTGGAAAAAAAGAAGGCCCAGGTTAAAGCTGTAGAGCAGTGGATCAATCAGATAGAGGAGGGGCAGACACGCTGTATCTTTCGGATGTACTACATAGATGGAATGACTTGGCTCAAGATAGCAGATAAAACGGGGTATACAGGGAATCCAGATTATGTACGGATAATGATTCGCGATAAATTTCTTTTAAAATGCGGAATTAAATAAAAAAAGTTCGTTTTATTCGGAAAGTTCGTTTTATAATATAATGGAAGCCAAAGGCACTCAGGCCGGCGGCTTTCCTCCCCTAGTTCACATAAATGCCGGGGAGACCCGGCAAGATGGATCTTTAGCTCAGTCGGTAGAGCAGATGGCTGTTAATCATCAAGTCCCAGGTTCGATTCCTGGAGGATCCGTTGGCAGACGGAAGCCTGCTACCCCATAAAACTTTCCTTTTGTTTTTCACCCGGATTTATTCCGGGTGTTTTTTTTGATTTATACACAATATGTTGATAAAGATGTGGATAAAAATACTAGATAAAGTATTTAAAACACTTGACATATGGTAAACCCTATGATATAATACATGATGTAAGGAGGTGAGATACAGATGAGAGGCGAAAGCCGAAAAAAGAAAAAGTCCCATAGCAGATTGAAAGCTTGGCTGGCTGAACTGCTAAAGGACTTGATTGTGGCGATAACCGCCGCGATAGTTTCTAAGCTACTGGAATAGTAGCGGAGAGGGGCGAAAGCCCTTCTCTTAATAAAAGTATATCATACTCATCTGTAGAAAACAATATGAAAGAAATTATAAGAATAGCATTGGTTTTTCTTGCGGCTATCTATTTCGGAAAGGCTGCATACTGTACAGTACAAATAATCCGGGAAATATGGAGGGAGAAAAGAAAATGCCAATAGGTAAGCCAAATGCGCAGACAATAGCGTCTGAGAAGTATCAAAAGAAAGTTGGCTACATGACAAAGGGATTTAAAATCAAACGGGAAGTAGCAGAACGCTTTGAAAAGGCCTGCGAGGCGGCAGGAGTCAGCCAGGCTGCCCAGATTACAGAGCTGATGCTTTCCTTTGCGAAGGAGCAGGAAGAAAAGAACAGGAAGTAAGGAGAGAGCGCCTGAGAGGGCGCTTTTTCCTTTGTCCTGAGCCATGGATGGGGAGTAGGTACTACTTACCCCCTACCCCCTATGCGGGGACGCGGAAGGCGCGGTATTTTTGGCTTTCCAGGGAAAAAATTTATGGCACTTCCTTCCGCTTTTGGGAAGCTGCCAGAGGAGGTGATCGGGTTATGGTGGTGAATCAAAAACAGCTGGCGGAATGCCTGGGCTTAAGTTCCAGGAGAGTCCGTGGATTAAGGGAAGAGGGGCTTTTTAAGCTGACCCAGGAGGGAAAAGGATACAACCTGGAAAAGAGCATTCAGGAATACATTGAGTACAAGGTAAATGCGGAAACGGGCAGGCGTGCCCTAATATCAAAAGAGGAAGTGCAGGCGCAGCACGAGGAAGTGAAGAAACAGATTTCCATATTGAAGCTGAGAAGGCTTCGCAGAGAGCTCCATGAGGCGGCTGATGTGGAGGCCTTTCTTTCCGACATGCTGACTCGCTTTAAGAACCGGCTGCTTTCCGTTCCGGCTAAACTGGCCATGCAGGTGGCCGGAGAGGAAGACCTCAATCAGATCATCCAGATTATAAAAAGGGAGCTGCTTTCTGTTCTGGAAGAACTGTCAGAGTATGATCCGGACGAGATCGACGGGCAGCAAATGCCAGAGGAAGAGGATGAGGAGACAGAAGATGAGGAGGATGAAGAGGAGGAGTGACGCGCAGAGAGAAGGCAAGAAGAAAAACACGCCGACTGTTCAGCAGAGTCATCCATTCCATCCTCTCGGTTCAGGAAGAGATAAAGGTCAGCGAGTGGGCAGCAAGATACCGTGTTCTGGATGAGAGCAGCAACCTGTCAGGGAAATGGTCCAATGATGTGACACCGTACCTGGTGGAAATTATGGACACCATGAATGATCCGCACATACGGGAAACCTATCTGTGTAAGGGCTCCCAGCTGGGAGGTACGGAGGTACTGATCAATATGCTGGGATACATCATTACAGAGGAGCCTGGGCCGACCATGATTGTGTATCCTTCTGATGACCTGGCAAAAGATATTTCTAATGACAGGCTGAAACCGGCATTTCGTCTGACACAGAGGATAAAGAAGCAGTTTTTTGAAAACTCTTCAAAGGAACTGAGATTGAAATTTAAAAATATGGTCATCTATCTGCGCGGCGCAGGTTCTCCATCTAAGCTGTCGTCGAAGGCTATCAAGTATCTTTTCTTCGATGAGATTGACAAGATAGGGGGAGCGTCCAAAAAGGAGGCATCCCCCTACAACCTGGCTATGGAGCGTATTAAGACGTTTAAAAGCCAGAGCAAAGTCTATGCCTGCTCGACGCCGACACTGAAAACCAATTATATCTGGCGGCTTCACGATGAGGCGGATGAGGTACGGGAATATTTTGTCCCATGTCCCCACTGTGGGGAGATGCAGCAGCTTCTGTTTAAGCAGATTTTATTCTGCAAGGATGAGGAGGACAAAATGTCTCCCTATGAGAGAGCGCAGACGGCTAAGTATATCTGTCCGGCGTGCGGCTGTGAGATTCTTGATAAGGACAAGCCGAAGATGCTTCGGGAAGGGGAATGGCGGGCAATCAAGAAAAGGGGAGTTGGAAGGCCGAAGACGGTGGGTTTTCACATTAGTTCCCTCTACAGCGTGTTTGTTACCTGGGCGGAGGTGGCGGAGGAATTTCTGAAATCCTACAAGGATCCAGAAGAGTTCCAGAACTTTGTCAACAGCTGGCTGGCGGAGCCATGGGAAGATACGAAACTAAAGACGACGGCAGATCTGGTGAAGGAACGCCAGACGGAGTTCCAGGAGTTTGAGGTTCCCGACTGGGCGATTGAGCTGACGGGAGGCGTGGATGTGCAGGAAACCTGCGTTTACTGGGTAATCCGGGCATGGGGAGAGCATTGGACCAGCCAGCTGATTGCCAGAGGACAGGAGACGAACCTCTGGAATGTGGATCCGATTATGAACCTGTACTATGAGAAAAGGGATGGAACGCGACTGACGCCATCCCTTGTTTTAGTAGATTCGGGAGATCAGACGGATATGGTCTATGATTTCTGTGCGGATACGGAAGATTATACGCTGCCCTGCAAAGGAGCCAGCAAGAAGCTGGAGACAGATTACCGTTACAGTACCATTAATAAGCCGGATTCCAGGGCGGATGGGATCCGGCTTGTGCTGGTGGATACAGGCAGCTATAAGGATATGATTGCGGCAAAGATGCGGAGGGAAAATGGCACAGGCGCCTGGATGGTATTCCAGGGGATTGACCAGGAGTATGCGGATCAGGTAACAGCGGAGCACAAGGTAAGCGAACGGCAGGCGAATGGCCGGGTAATTCAGAAGTGGGTTCCCAAGACGGCCCATGCGGCCAACCATTACCTGGATGCGGAGGTCTATGCGATGGTGGCGGCTGATATTCGGGGAGCCAGAAGATGGCATCTGGAGCGGTATGCGCCGCCAGAGAAAAAGCCGAAGAAGCCAGGTTCGGTGTCTCAAGAGGAGCAGTGGATCAGGGATAATGAGATTGAAGGATGGTAAAAAGGATGGATGACAGAAAGCTGTCTCAGAGGAAGGCAGGAGAAGAAAAGACGGTGGAAAAGCCAAAGGAGGAAGCGGGAGACTTTCAGACACCAGGTCAGCAGCTGAGGGTTCTGAACGAAGCGATTTATTCGATTATGGTTGGAGGACAGAGCTACAGGATAGGCACCCGATCACTTACCAGAGCAGATCTGGCGACGTTAATTTCGGAGCGGAACCGGCTGGAGGCCCAGGCAGCCCAGACGAATGGTCTGATTTACGGGGCTTATGCGGCGGACTTTGGGTACGACAACAGGAGGTAGCCATGAAACAGACATTACTGGATCGGATGATTGGTGCAGTCAGCCCGAAAGCGGGAGCAAGGAGGGCTGAGTGGAGAAGATATTATGAAGAACAGCGGGGGAACTATGACGCCAGCGATTCAGGACGTCTGCAAAGCCGCTGGACGACTCAAAATTTGTCTGCGGAGCTTACGGATCGGTTTGAGAGGGATCCAATCCGGGCCAGAACAAGGGATCTGGAACGCAACTCGGATGTGATGAACGCGATTCTCAGGGCTTTTAGAAGGAACGTCATCGGCGGAGCCTTGAAAATACGGGTTACGACAGAGGATCAGGAGAGAAACAAGATATTGGAAACAGCCTGGAAGCGCTGGTGTGAGAAGGATAACTGCGATGTGACGGGGGTACAGAGTTTTACCCAGATCGTAAGAATGCTGATTCAGAGAAAGATTACGGACGGGGGAGTGCTGATCTTAAAACGGTTTACCAATCAGGGATACCTGCCGTTCCAGCTTCAGATCCTGGAGGTGGATGAGCTGGATGTGACTCAGATCCGGCCCAGGGAAAAAGGGAACAAGGTGGTTGGCGGGATTGAATATAACCGTTGGAACCGCCCGGTTGGGTACTGGATAGCCCAGTATGATATTGAGGGGTATACGCCGGCAGCTCCGATTTACATTCCAGCGAAGGATGTGATTTTCTATTATTCCAAGAGAAGGCCCTCTCAGGTGAGAGAGATGTCTGATCTGGCGCCAACCGTCACCCGGATTAAGGACATGAATGAGTTTATCACGGCGGTGACGATTAAGGAGAAGATTGCCGCCTGTCTGGCCGCATTTATTAAGAGGATTGGCGGTATGATTCCAGGGAAGCACCGGATGGCTGGGGAGGAAATCAGCTATGAGGGAAAGCGGATTGTGCCGGGGATGATCCTGGAGCTGAATCCGGGGGATGAGGTACAGACAGTCAATCCTCCGGGCCAGGGAAGCGATGCCACGGGCTTTCTGAAGGCAGTTCAAAGGCTGATTTCTTCAGCTTCCGGACTCTCCTACGAAGCCACGTCCAGAGACATGTCCGAGACTAATTATTCCAGCGCGAGACAGGGAATGATTGAGGATGCTCTGACTTATGACGAGGAGTGGGAACTTCTGATACAGGTCCTGGATGAGATTTACGAAACTTTTGTGATTTCCTGCTGGCTGAAGGGGGTTATTTCTGGAGGGGATTTTTGGGAGGATGTGAGAAAATATACGGCTCATGAATGGGTGAAAAAGCCGAAGCCCTGGATCGATCCGGCGAAAGAGGCCAACGCAAATGCGACGATGCTTAAAACGGGGCAAAAGACATTCCAGCAGGTTTGCGCGGAAAATGGCCGTGACTGGAAACAGGTGATTGACGAGATGAATGAGGCGAACCGGTATGCAGCTGAAAAGAAAATTGACCTGGCTGCCATGCTGGCAGGAGGACCAGGTGTCCAAGAGCCGGGGGAAGAGGAGGAAAAGAAAAATGGAACGAAAACCGATGCATAAAAACCCGCAGGGAGAGAATGATTTCCATCCGGTCCGGTTTATGGAGGCCGGCATACGGGCGGCCGACGGAGAGGAGAACGAAAGACAGTTTGAACTTTCTTTTTCGTCGGAGGAGCCCTATACCAGGTGGTACGGGGTGGAGATTCTGGATCACTCGGAGGGATGTATGGAACTTTCAAGGCTGCAGAGCATTGGAGTGGTGTTGTTTAACCACCGGACAGACCGGGTGATTGGGAAAATTGTCAAAGCCTGGAATGAGGCGGGACGGGGTAAGGCTCTGATTGAGTTTGACGATGATGAGGAGTCGGAGGTGATCCGAAAGAAAGTGGCGGGAGGAACGCTGAAGGGCGTGTCTGTGGGCTATAGCGTGGATGCCTGGGAGGAGGTAGCAGCAGGTAAGAAGTCCAGCGACGGACGGTTTACCGGTCCCTGTTACATTGCGAAAAAGTGGACGCCTTTAGAGGTCAGTGTGGTGTCTGTGCCGGCGGATCCGACAGTGGGCGTTGGGAGAGGGTATGACGGGCCGGAGATCCAGACGGCGGAGCAGCCGGTGGATCTGGGATTGTTGGAACGGATGGTACAGACAAATGAGAATCTGATGAGAATTCAGAGGATAGAAGTTTAACACGAAAGGAAGGCAAGACAATGAAAAACATGGAACAGACCATGAGAGAGGTGGCGGCCGCGCTGACAGGAACGGCAGCGGAAGAAATTCCGTCCGGCCCGCTGGAGGAAATCTGCGGTTTTATCGCAGAGCATTATCAGGGGCAGGAGAAGCCGCCATTTGTTCAGGTGGCGGCCCCGGCGGATGCGGCAGGGGAGACGCCGACGAAGGAGGAGTTTAATAATTTAATTCAGAAACTGAAGGATGCCAAGGTTTTTAAGTAGGCATCCTTTTGTTTGCTTTCATTTATAAAAGTCAAAGAAAGAAGGAGGACAAAACGCATGACATTACAGGAAATGATTGCCCGCCAGAGGGAACTGACAGAGACTGCCAGGCGGCAGGGGCGAGGTCTGACAACGGAGGAGCAGAAAGAGTTTGACAGCCTGCAGGCCCAGATTGAGGCTATGCCTGCCGGGAGCCAGAGAGAAAATCAGCCGACAGGAGCCGGGGATGGAGGAGAAGGTCCGGGAGAGGCTGAAGGCGTTCAGCGAGCAGTTCAGGCTGAAAGAATACGGATCCGGGAGATTACGGCTCTTTGCCAGAGATTTGGGATGGATTCCCAGCAGTACGTAGAGCGGGGAGATACGCCGGATCAGGTAAGGCAGGCTGTCCTGGAAGAACTGCAGCGCACTAACGGGCCGGTTGGGGTACGGGTGCTGCAGGATGAGGGAGACAAGAAGAGAGATGCTATCACAGACGGTATCCTGCTTCGCCAGGGAATCCGTGTGGAGAATCCGGCTCCCGGAGCCAATGATTTCAGGAATGCGACGCTGAAGATGATTGCAGCCGACTGCCTTTCTTCGGAAGAGGGAAATCAGAGAAACTACTATATGGCATCTGCAGACGAGGTGTATACGGCGCTGATGCAGAGAGCCTTTTATAATCCTGCATCTGCATTTCCGGCCATTATGGACAATGTAATCCGCAAAGCCTATATCGAAGGGCACAAGACCGCGCCGGTTACGTTTGATCAGTTTACAACAAGAGGCGTTCTGACAGACTTTAAGAAAGCTGATAATTATTACGTACAGGGAGGCTTTGGGGAATTTCTGGAAGTGCCAGAAAATGGTGAGCTGAAACATACCCTTCCGACCGATGAGAAACTGCCTCAGAGACAGCTGAAAACCTATGGACGCCAGTTTACCATGAGCCGCCAGGCGTTTATTAATGATGACATGGGAGTGGTCACAACGCTGCCGAACCGGGCGGCAAAGGCTGCCAGAACAACGATTAACACACAGGTTTACCGCTGCCTGACTGGCTCGCAGAAGATCTATGACGGGAAAACGATTTTCTGCTCAGAACACAAGAATCTGCTGGCAGAAGGAACGCCGATTTCGCAGGAGGCGGTTCAGTCCATGATCCTGGCGCTTGGGGGCCATAGAAAGGTACAGGATGGTACGGAGCAGGCGATTATCATCCGGCCGGCAGTGATGGTGGTGCCGCTGGGCTATCAGTTTGCCATGTACACTCTGTTTAACAGTCCTACTATCAGCTCTTCAGGGGATGTAAACCCATTATTCCAGTACAGGGATACGATTCGCGTAGTAGAGGACGCTACGCTGAATGTTCAGATTAAGTCAGGCAGCCCGATCCCGTGGTTCATGGTGGGGGATAAGAATGATACGGACTTTATCCAGGTAGATTACTTAAACGGCCAGGATATACCGAATATCCGCCGGATGGAAGCGCCGGGGCAGCTTGGCTTTGTCTGGGATGTATTTCTGGACTGGGGCATTACGGTCCTGGATTACCGGGGCGCCGTGAAAAACCCTGGCGTGACGGTAGAATCACCAATCCAGCTGGCATGATCGGATAAAAAGAAGGAATGAAAAGAACAGGCAGGAAAGAAGGAGGAAGAAGGATGGCAAAAACAGCGACCTATTGGCAGAGAGGAGAAACGCTTGATTATGTGAATGGAACAGGGACACTGATTCCGGCGGGGACGGTTCTGGCGGTTGGCAGTAAGCATATCGGCGTGGCGGGGACAGATATTCCAGATGGGGAGACCGGTTCTGTCCACGTCGTGGGTGTGTTCGAGATCCCGAAAAAATCCGGAACAGCCCTGGCGTTTGGCGATCCGGTGAAGTTTGATGATACGAACGGGATTGACAAAGATGCAGACGGAACCGCAACGATCGGCTATGCGGCCAGGAAGGCAGAGGCGGATGAGCTGACTGCTTTTGTGAAACTCCAGGGGTAACTATGGGATTCAAGGATATTGTTAAAAAGGATATTGAGAAGGTATTTTTCAACCCCGAAGAATTTGGCTCCCCGCACCAGATAGGAGACAGAACGCTTAACCTTATCATCGATGACAATGAAATGGTAGAACGGGAAAAGCGTACTCCGCTAAAGGATCTGGCAGACGGCACCTACAGGCGGAAGCTGATGTTTTATGTGGCAGCCAGGGAGTTTGGGCCTCTGCCGGCAGTGGGAAAGCTGCTTTCCCTGGACGGCAGGCAGTACCGGATTATCGATGCCGTGAATGAGGATGGGGTCTATTCTATCAGTTTGGAGGCGGTGAGAGGAATATGATGGTACGGATGCAGGTGCATCTGGAAAATCAGGAAGCGATTATGGAGAAACTCAGAGAGGCTGAAAAGAGACCGGCTCCGGCACTCAAGAAAGCGGTCAATGAAGCGGCGAAAGAATCCAGGGAGAAATTGTATAGATATATTCGAAAGCAATATACAGTGAAAGTTGGAAGATTCCCGAAAAGGTCTTTAGTGATTAAAAAAGCTTCCGGTTCGGAAACATCGGCCTGGATTATCGTTTCCCATCCGCCTCAGTCTTTAAGAGAAACTTATAGCTCTCGAAAGAACAATCGCAGGGAAGCAGCCAGAGCTGCCATAAAAAGAGAAAGTCCCAAACTGATTCAGGGGCAGGGACTGAAAAGTTTTGTTGCAGAGATGAAAAACGGGCATAAGGGTATTTTCCAGAGGGTTCCTGGAACTTATATGAAGGAACACAAACCCCGACCTTATAGGAAAATCTCGGGAAGGATGACCAAGGGCAGAGAAACTATTCGGGAAGCCATAGGCCCATCAGGAGCCAAACTGACGGAGATGGCATTCCGGGCGACACAGGGGGAGTTACAGCAGAGTCTGCAGGAGGCCTTGTGGAGATTTGTGGATCAGGCGTTCAGATAGTTTTTTAATTATTTCATGTTCAATCAGAAAGGAGAGGAAAGTAATGGCATATGAACCGACCGTATGGAAGGATGGAGATGTAATTACGGCTGAAAAGCTGAATAAGCTGGAACAGGGCGTGAAGAATGAGCAGGTTGGCCCTCAGGGAGAAAAAGGAGACACTGGGGATCAGGGACCTCAGGGAGAAAAAGGAGATACCGGGGTTCAGGGCCCCCAGGGAGAGAAGGGGGAGCCGGGAGCGCAGGGCCCAAAGGGTGACAAAGGAGATCCGGGAGAAGGATTGACTGGTGAGGCGATAGCTATGCCGAAGCTGGCCGGTTCGGAGGAACCGGCAGACATAGCTGCGAAGGTGAATGCGGTGATTGACGCCCTGATTGCAAGAGGAGTGTGCAAAGCAGAAGAATGACAAGCAACAGACTGGAAGAGCGCCTGATTCGCAAGATTGAGGAATTGGCCGGAGGCATTGGACTGACAGGGACAGACGGGACATACAGGAAACTAAAAGGCTATCAGGGATCGCTTCCTCAGATTTCCGTTGCAGAGGACTGGGCAACGGAAGAAAGCGGAAGTCTGGGAGACGGAGGGCCTGAGGATGCTCTGATTCCCTACTGTATTGTCCGGACAACGGAGATTGATTTTCAGGACGAGTCAGCGGAAGCCAGGGTGTATCTGGTCTTCTGCCTGTATGATAAGGATTCTTCTATGAAGGGAAACCAGACCATGTGGAATCTGCTCAACAGAATCACCGGGTATTTCCGGGCAAACCCTGTTCTGGATGCGTTCTGGTGCAGGCGGGAGATGAAAGCGGTGACTCAGGAGGAGGACACATATCCTTATTTTTTTGGCGGGATCGAAATGACCTGGTGTATTCCGGATGTGGAGATTGAGGAGAGAGAATGAGCAAAGAAATGAATGATAGTAAAAGAGAGCAGGCGGCCGGGGTTTATCTGGGGCCGTCTTTTTATGGAATTATACAAAAGGGAACTGTCATGACCGGCAGCTATTCCAGCAAGATGGAGAATCTGCTGGAATCTCATCCGTTTTTGGCAGGCCTGATTGTTCCGACGTCGGAACTGGCAGAAAAGAGGAAGGAACTGAACCGGAAGGATTCGGAGATGGCGATGCTCTACAGAAGGGCAGAACAGGTGAAGGAGGGAATGTATGTATAAGCATGGAATTGAAGTGACGGAGAAGCAGACCACCTATGAACGGCCCCTTGCCACTGCCTACGGTGTTCAGGTTATTGTGGGGACTGCGCCGATACACCTGACACAGGATCCGGAATCGGCGGTGAATAAGCCGATGTTAGTGAGTTCCTGGGCGGAAGCTCAGGAAAAGCTCGGATATTCGGATGACTGGGATAAGTACACCCTGTGTCAGAGCATGTACGCGTCCTGGCAGATGTTCAATGTGTATCCGGCGGTATTTATCAATGTTCTGGATCCGGCAAAACACAGCAAGGAGAATGCAGCGGAAAACTTTCCTGTTGTCAGCCACCAGGTGGAACTTTCTCAGGAAGGGATCCTGCCTGGAAGTATCCGCGTGAACCAGGGAAGCGGTTCTCTGGCGGGCTCTGGAAAAGCAGGGACGGCAAAAGCAGGAAGAGCGGCTGAAGGGCCGGCGTTGTCCCCTGATAAGGACTATATTGTATCAGTGACGGAGAATGGCAGGACGCTTCTGACTATGCTCAGCACAGGAGCGGGATATGAGCTGGATCAGGTCAGCGTGTCTTACAAATACCTGGATCCGTCTATGGTAACGGAGGAGGATGTGATCGGCTCCTACGACATGGAGACAGGGAAGGAGACGGGACTGGAACTGGTAAGGCAGGTTTACCCTCTGTTTCATTTTTCACCGGGGCTTCTTCTGGCGCCTGGCTGGAGTAAACTGCCGAACGTGGGGGCAGCTCTGCAGGAGAAATGCACGGAGTTAAACGGGGTGTTCCGGTGCGAGTGCGTTCTGGATCTGGATGCGTCTCAGAACCGGAAATATTCAGAGTGCGGGGCGGCAAAGGAGACTTGCGGATACACAAGCCCTCACAGCATCGTGTGCTGGCCGGAGCTTCTGGCTGATGGAAAGCATATGGCGTTTTCAGCGGCTTACGGGGCTATGGCAAGCTATTATACGGCGACAAATGGGGATGTCCCTTATATTTACCCGTCTAATAAGCTGCTGAATGCGGATGGAGCTGTATTGGCGGACGGTACGGAGATTACTCTGGATCAGCCTCAGGCAGCCAGTCTGAACGGAGATGGAATTGTAACGGCTGTCAATGACGGAGGCTGGAGAAGCTGGGGAAATAATACGGGATGCTACCCGGAAAATACGGATCCGAAGGATTACCGGATTGGCTGCCGCCGGATGTTCTCATTTGTAGCGAATTATTTTATCCGGCAGTATCAGCAGAGACTTGACGGCTCGATGAACCGCAGGATGATTGACGATATTATCAACAGCTTTAATATCTGGGGGAACAGTCTTGTGAGCCTGGGTATGTGCGCCGGCCTGAGGATGGAGTACGATGAGGCGGAAAACAGCAATCAAGAGCTCCTGAACGGACATGTGAAGGTAAATATTTTCCTGGCTCCCTATACGCCGATGGAATATATCCAGGCATCGGAGGAGTTTGACATGACAACCCTGCAGGCTGCGATTGTGGGAGAGGAGGCGTAGTGTATGAAGATACCGCAGGTGATTAACCGTTTTAACATGTACAAAAACGGAAGTAAACTGGTGGGCGTTTCCGGGGAGGTGTCCCTTCCGGAAATCACCCATCTGACGGACACCATTGAAGGCGCCGGGACAGGAGGAAATCTGGAGATCCCGGTAATTGGACTGCTTGACACGATGGACATGGAAATCCCTTACGTTACATTAAGCAAAGAGGCTTTTGCGATGATGGATCCGGGGGAGAGTACGGATCTGATGTTAAGCGGCGCGATTCAGTGCATGGACAGCGGGACGGGGAAAGTAGGATATTCCCAGTTCAGCGTAGCAGTCAGAGGGCTGGTGAAGGCGTTTTCTCCCGGTTCGGCAAAGGCAGGGGCAAAGATGGAGTCGAAGGTGACTCTGAGCCTGAGTTATTACAAGATTGTGATTGACGGCACAACGATGCTGGAGATCGATAAGCTCAACGGCGTGTATATCGTAAATGGAAAAGATGTGCTGAAGGAAGTCAGAAACATGTGCTAAGGAGGCAGTATGGAGGAGAAAAGGACAGAAAAACAGGAGACGGCGGTTCAGGAAGAAGCGGCTCCGAAAAGGAAAAATGACTGGAAGGTGATCCGGCTGTCGAAGGCGGTCATGCATATGGGAAATCCAGTGCGGGAGCTGGACTTAACAGGTCTTGACAGCCTTACGCTTGATGATATGACGGAGCTTTACAATTTGTATGAAGAACTTGGGGGAACCGGCACAATCATGCAGGAATCATCCCTTTTATTTGCCAAGCTGGTAACGCAGCGCCTTACAGGGCTTACCATGGAAACGCTGGGGCAGATCCCGGCTAAGGATGCGGTGAAGCTGAAAAACAGACTGTACCGTTTTTTCTACATGTCGGTATAGGCGGCGTATCAGAGATCCCGGAAGCGAGGAAGGCCTGTGTATTTGCGGCGAAGTATGCGAATACAGGCCTGGATTATTTTTACAGCCTGCCTCTCAGACGCCTGCACCTGATGATCCGGGATATTTCGGAGGCGGCTGAGGCAGAAAGGAGGAGACACCGTGGCAAAGGGTAAAAACTATGAGCTGAAGGTCCAGATCGGCGGCGGAGTAGACAGCTCTTTTGATAAGGCTTTTACGAAGGCGGAGAAGGAACTTACGAATCTGTATCGGTTTTCAAAAAGAACCAACCAGACTTATTTAAGCAGCATTAATAAGATGGATGCCCTTGCCAATCGGACGTTTTCGATGGCGGCGAAGGGAGCGGCGGCAGCCTCTGCCGGGATAGCGGGAGGGCTGGCGGCAGCTACTATGGCCGGCTCCAGTTTTGAGGCTCAGATGAGTACGGTGCAGGCCATCTCCCAGGCATCGGAGGCTGACATGATCCGGCTGAACGCACTGGCCAAGCAGATGGGGATTGAGACGAAATTCTCGGCCACGGAAGCGGGACAGGGACTGGAATATATGGCTATGGCCGGCTGGGATGTGGATTCGATGCTGGCCGGTCTTCCGGGGATTATGAACCTGGCGGCGGCCTCCGGGGAGGATCTGGGGCAGGTGTCAGATATTGTGACGGATGCCATGACAGCTTTCGGATTGGAGGCATCCCGGTCAGCGGAGTTTGCGGATGTGCTGGCCCAGGCGTCTGCCCGCTCTAATACGGACGTGGCCATGATGGGGGAAACCTTTAAGTATGTGGCTCCTGTGGCCGGCGCCCTGGGATTCAGCATTCAGGATACAGCCACGGCCATCGGCCTGATGGCCAATGCGGGAATTAAAAGCGAGCAGGCGGGAACCTCCCTGCGGGCGATGTTTACCCGGATGGTAAAGCCCACCGATGAGGTGGAGGCGGCTATGGAGCGCATCGGGCTCTCTGTCGCCAATTCAGACGGCAGTATGCGCTCTCTGGATGAGATCCTGAGAGATCTGCGTGCAGGCTTTTCGGGTCTGTCCGAGTCGGAACGGGCCAGCACGGCGGCAAGCCTGGCCGGTCAGGAGGCCATGTCCGGGATGCTGGCCTTAGTAAGCGCCAGTGATGAGGATTATGACAAGTTATCGGAAGCAATCTATAACGCCAAGGGCGCGGCGAAGGAAATGGCCCAGGTGCGTATGGACAACCTGCAGGGAGATGTGACGCTGCTTAAAAGCTCTCTGGAGGGAGCCGGCATTGCTGCCTATGAAGGGCTGAAAGAGCCGCTGAGAGAACTGACACAGACGGGGACAGAGTGGGTGAATACATTCACAGAAAATCTGGAGGAAGAACTGCCGACAATCAGAAGAACCGTGCAGGGGGCAGGAGAAGATTTGATGGAATTTGCCTCCCCCATCCTAGATCTGGGAGGATGGTTTTTGGAGCACCCGGCTGTTATTTCCGGCGGCCTGGTGGGGATTGGTTCTGCGATGCTGACCTTTAAGGCGATTAAGGGAGCGACTTCTGCGGTCAAGCTGTTCGGCACGCTGAGCGGCATGGTAGGAGCCTGGCCGGTGGCGGCTGCAGGTCTTGCGGTGGGCGGCATTGCCGGCATTACGGCAGCCATGAAGCAGGCGGCCAGAGAACGGGCAGTGAAGAACCTGTCGGAGCATTTTGGAGACGTGTCTCTATCCATCGAGGAACTGGGCGAAGCGGCCAGGCATGTGGTTGGCGACGGGCTTTTTGAAAATATAGAGGCGATGGAGTCCTCTGCGGGAAAGGCCGAAGGCTACTATCAGTCCATGAAGGACAGCCTGAAGGCGATCCAGAAAACGGAGTGGAAGCTGTCGATGGGGATCGAGCTTCAGGAGGGGGACGCGCAAGGGTATGTTTCAGCGGTAGATACCTATGTGCAGAACGCTCAGGATTATATCAGCGAAAAGGGATATGAGTTAAATCTGGCGGTTGACCTGGTTTTCGGGGAATCGGGACAGGAGTTTTCGGAGGACAGCGGGGCGTTCTATCAGGCGCTTCTGGCGAAACTGGAGCCGTTAAAACAGGATTTGAATCTGGCTTTGCAGGAAATGACGAAGGAAGGTTTTATACTGGATGACCAGAAAAAACTGGAGATTGTGAATAATTATCTGGGGCAGATAGAGGAGATTACTTCCATACTTACGGAAGCGGAAAATGCCGCAAAACTGCAGATGATTCAAGGAAAGTATGCCGGAGCTGATCTGGATGCGGATTCGTTTCAAAATTTGCAGGCGGAAATAGCGGATTATACGGAACAGGCGATCCAGTCTACAGATGAAGCTTATCAAAAGGTGTTGACAAGTCTAAACGCTCAGAGACTTGCCGGCGAAAAGGGAATGGAAGGGGGAATTTCCCAGGAAGAGTTTGAAACTCGATCAGCAGAGGCGGCTCAGAATTATTACCAGAGTAAGGCAGAGACGATTTTAAACGGGCAGCAGGCGATGGCCGATACCATTACGGCTACGTATGGAGATGAGATTGAACCTGCCTTGGAAGCAGTGAATCAAAGTCTGGATGAAAAACTTCAGGAGGTAATGGATCATCCTCATACAACCCCTCAACAGTATGCTCAGGATGTGCGGTATGCCATGGTGGAGGCAGTGAAGGACACAAGCCTTCCCCAAGATGCGCAGAATGCGCTCAGGATTCTGCTG
This sequence comes from Candidatus Enterocloster faecavium, assembly GCA_019118585.1. Lineage (GTDB taxonomy): Bacteria > Bacillota > Clostridia > Lachnospirales > Lachnospiraceae > Enterocloster > Enterocloster faecavium. Next base: position 16,966 of record DWYS01000145.1, read on the forward strand.
GAGGGGCTGGAGCCGTCAGAGGAACAGATGGCTGCGCTGATTCAGCAGATGGAGCAGAACGGCCAGGAGATACCGCAGGCTCTGCTCAGGGGGATTGACAGTGTAAACGCCGCGAAAGCTGTGACAGGGGACTGGGAAGGCCTTCAGGGAACTGCCGGGGAAATTCTGGCAAGAAGTTCGGATCAGTCTTTTTTAATAGAAGCAGCCAGACAGCAGGGAGCAGAGATACCAGAGGCAACGGCTGGAGAAATAAAAGAAGCCTATCCGGAATTGGAACGTACAGTCAGAGAGATGCTGGCAGTATTGAAAGTAAATTTGGAAACGGGTGTGGATGCAGAAGTTCCAGTGTTCCTAAATTTGAAGCCAGTTACGACTTCCGAGGGGCAGGCGGAACTGGCAGATATGAAAAAGGGGGCAGTCCAGAAACTTAATGCATCCAATACTCTCCGGTTTGGCAACTCTGCTCCTAAATTGATTCCGGAGAATCTTCCCGGACACGCAGAGGGAGGCATTTTCGATACGCCTCACATTGCCATGTTCGCCGAGGACGGGCCGGAGGCTGTAGTGCCGTTAAATGGCAGCCAAGAGGCGCTGTCCATCTGGCAGGAGGCCGGGAAGATTCTGGGAGCCTACGAAAAGAACAGCTACAGCCGGATCTATGAATCAATTTCCGGCGGATGGCGGGAAAATGGGGGAACGGCTGTGGGAGGATATGGAGCGCCGGCGTTTCAGCCAGTTGTCAATATTTATGGGAATGCCAGCCGGGAGGATGTTTCAGCCGGATTAATGATGACGTTTGAAAAATGGAAGGAGTACATGGAACGGTATGAGGACGGCAGAAGAAGGGTGAGCTTTTAAAAAGGAGAGAGGAAAAACCTCTCTCCAGGGGTGCTTATTCTGCGCCGTCGGTGTTCCGGCACAGCTCATCCAGCGTAACCTGCAGAGCATCGGCCAGCTTGATGGCGGTGTCTACCTTGCAACGGTCGAAGCGTTCAATGTCCTCGATGGTGCGCTGAGGGACGTCTGCCAGCTCTGACAGGGCGCGGATACTTAATGCTTTTTCATTCCTGATTTTCTTTAAGTTCATGGTGTGACCTCCTGTTAAGTGAATAGTAGTATCAGGCCGATAACAATAATAAGGAGCCAGATGACAGAAAGAAACAGGGAAATAATACTGGTGACTGTTTTTTTCATTGCTTTAAAAATGGGGATATGATATATTTTTAGTGGGGAGGTTTCCCTCCCCGGGTGTTTATTGGAGGCTTTCAACAATCATTTTAATGACTGCTAAAAGTGTTCCAATTTCTAAAGCGAGCTGGATAAGTGCTGATACCACTTTTTTCAGCTCGTTTATTTTATCCACCATTTTCTCTTCACCTCCTTTCGATGGTTTAATTATACCACGTTATAACGTGAAAATCAAGCGAAAAGTAAGGAAAATATTTTAAATTTCAACGAAAAACTAAACTTGTTGAAAAATAAGAAGAAATAATTGACATAATGGAACGTCCTTCTTCGGAGGGGCGTTCTTTTTATGAAAAAAAGGAGGGGGACATGAAGCAGTATAAGACTGTCCAGGGAGACACCTGGGATCTGATTGCCAAAAAGAAGTACGGCGATGAGAAGAAGCTGGACATCCTGATGATGAACAATTTTTCCCTGCTGAACTATGTGGTATTCCCTGCTGGGATTGTAGTTGACATCCCGGAGCTTTCGGATGAAGAACAGCAGGGGTGGCCGGAATGGAGGAGAAAATGAAGCCCAGAATGGTGAAAACGGACATCCTTTATAACGGAGTGGATGCCAACCGCGATATTTCGGATGTCCTCTCGGATTTTGATTTTACGGATTCTATTGAAGAGTCGGATTCCATTTCCCTTACTCTGGGAGACAGAGAAAAGATGTGGGCCGGAACTTTCATGCCGGTGAACGGGGACCGGATTCAGGCGTCAATCGTGATGGAAAACTGGAACGGGCAGGGGAAAGAGAGCAGGATCCGCTGCGGGGAGTTTGTGGTGGATTCTTACAGGATTCAGGCTCCGCCGCAGAAAATTATGATTGACGGGGTGTCCGCCCCAGTTGATCGGGATTTTAAGGATACAAAAAGGACGCAGACCTGGGAAAAGGTGACAATCCGCCAGATTGCTGCGGAGATAGCTGCCAGATATGGCCTGTCGCTGGTGTATGATACGGAAAAGGACATTACCCTTGAACGGGAGGAGCAGAACGAAAAGACGGACAGCGCCTATCTGAAGGAGCTGTGCAATCAGTACGGACTGGGAATTAAGGTATACGCTTCCCAGCTTGTTATCTGGTCTTATGAGGAGTATGAAGCGAGGGAACCGGCAGCATACATCTGGCCGGAGATGGCCAGCAAATGGAGCTACAAGGGAAGCATTCAGGGAACTTACACAGGAGCGAAGGTGTCCTATTCCAGTCCCAAAAAGAAAGAAACATTGACAGCCTTTGTAGGAAAGGAAGGACGGGTATTAAATGTAAACCAGAAAGCGGAGAGCGTTGCGGATGCAGAACGTATCGGAACGTATGCTATTCAGAATGCCAACAGAAAAGAAATAACTGCAGAGATCACCTTATGCCCGGAGATCGCACTGCCGGCAGCGGCGTCTCAGGTTCTTGCGCTGTCTGGATTTGGGAAAATTGACGGACGGTATTTTGTCACTTGTGCAAGACACCGATTGTCATCTGGGGGAGAATACCAGCTAAGCCTGAGTATGTACAGGATTGCCGGGCAGGAAGAAACGGAACAGGCAGAAGGCAGCGGGGGAAGCGGAGAAAACAGCTATACAGTGAAAAGCGGGGATACCCTATGGGATCTGGCCAGATCTTTTTATGGGGACGCTACAAAATATTCGACTATTTATAATGCCAACAGGGACAAAATTGAGGAGGAGGCGAAACGGCGGGGAAAGGAAAGTTCAAATGGTGGGTACTGGATCTTTCCAGGGACTGAGCTGACCATTCCGCCAGCCTAAAAGGAGGGAGAATGGGTGAATGAAGTGAGAATCGGCAGGGTGTCAAGTGTGAATGAGCTGGAGGGCACAGTCAGGATAGCATATCCGGATCGGAGTGACAGGGATACGGCAGAGCTGCCTGTTTTCTGCGGGATGGGAAGGGAGTACCGGATGCCTCAGGTAGGGGAGATGGTTCTGGTTCTGCATCTGTCGAATGACAGCAGCATGGGGATTGTAATGGGAGGCTTCTGGTCTGAAGATGAAAAACCGCCTGAAAGCGGTGGAGAGACTTACTATAAAGAGTTCCAGCCGCAGGGAGACTCTTTTCTGCGCGTCATTTCAGGCAGCATGATGTTTGCTTCCAGAGAAATTGTTTTCCGGGATGCGTCAGGCTCTATATCAGTATCGGAACTGCTGGATTTGAAAAGAAGGGTGGATGAATTGTAATGGCTAAGGTTGGCACGTTTGGACGTATTCCATTTCGTGTGAGCGATCAGGAGGCTGTCATCCTGCAGAACATGAAACGGGAAATCTCAGGAAGGTGGAGCGAGATGGAGCGGATTGGGAAAAAGCCTCTGACTGTGTTTGCAGGGGCAGATCTGCAGAAGATTACGCTGACGGTTTTCCTGGACGCCGGATTGGGGACGCCTCCCAGAGATTTGTTGGAGGAGATTGAGACGATGACGGAGCAGGGACAGGCGGAATACCTGATTATCGGCCGGCGCCAGGTTGGAAACGGCAGATGGGTGATTGTGAAAAGCTCTGAAGTGTGGGATAAGATCCTTATAAAGGGGGAACTGTACCGTGCCACAACAGAGCTGACGCTGCAGGAATATGTATAGGAGGGGTGCAGGTGGAATTTAACGTACAGACAGAGGATAAGGAACTGAAAAGCCAGATGGATACACTGCTGAGGACCAGAGCAGGAAGTGTGCCGGCGGATCGGGATTTCGGGATTGACTGGAGCTGCCTGGATCACCCGCCGGAAGTAGCCGAAAATCTTTTCTACCAGGAGGTGTTGTCCAAGGCAGAAAGATATATTCCAGAGGCTAAAATCAGCAGGGTTGATATGGACAGCGATGCTGAAGGAGGGATGTCAGTCCGGATCGGATGCGAGAGGAGGGGTGACTATGAGTGAAACGGTTAAGGAACGGCTGAAGCAATACCCGGAGATTTCATTTATTGAAGGAACCTCATTTGAACAATTTTTGTCTGAGCTGCTGGAAACTTATCAGAAGAAGTACCTGGAATTGACCGGAAGGGATGTGGCGCTTCCGGAGGCAGATCCCATCCGCCTGATTTTATATAGCTGTTCCGTGCTGCTCTATCAGGGGATGCAGTATATTGACAGGGCCGGGAAAATGGGACTTTTGAAATATAGTACAGGGGAGTTTCTGGATAATCTGGCCGCGCTGAAAAAGGTAGAAAGACTGCCGGCCCAGACTGCTCAGGCAAAGGTACGTTTCACTCTCTCTGCATTGCGGGAAGAATCTGTCAGTATTCCGGCCGGAACAAGGGTGAAGGGCCGGGAACTGTTTTGGGCAACGCAGGAGTATGGGGAGATCCCTGCCGGAAGCCAGACTGTGGAGCTTCTGGTGCGGTGTCTGACGGCCGGAAGCGTTGGAAATGGGCTCTTGCCGGGGGAAATCAATATCCTTGTGGATCCAATTAATTATATTGCTAAAATCGAAAACACGGCAGTTTCAGAGGGAGGGGAAGATCAGGAGACGGATGAGGCCCTGGCAGAGCGTATTTATCTGGCGCCGTCTGCTTACACCACAGCGGGGCCGGAGGATGCTTACCGCTACTGGACGATGTCATACAGCAGTGCAATCGCAGACTGCAAAATCTACTCGGAAAATCCGGGCGAGGTGGATATTTATGTGATGCTGCAGGATGGAGAACTCCCGGAAACGGATTTCCTGGAAGCGGTGGAGGAGTATCTGGCAAAAAGCGATAAAAAGCCCCTTACAGACTTGGTAAAGGTAAAAGCACCGGAAACAGAAGAGTACAGGATAGACGCGACGTATTATATCCGCTCTTCCGACAGGGATATGGCTGACACAATTAAGAAGCAGGCGGAGGATGCCTGCGAGTCTTATGTATCCTGGCAGCAGGGGGCGATTGCAAGGGATGTTAATCCTTCCAGGCTGATGTATGAGCTGATGAGGGCTGGAGTCAAGTGGGTGGATATAAGGAGTCCTGTTTTTAAAGAAATTACAGGAGCGAAGATTGCTAAGGCATCAGAGGTTAATTTGGTGTATGGAGGACTGCAGGATGACTGATTTTAAAGATGCAGATCTTCTTTCCGTCCTTCCGGAAAGTTTAAGCCGGCCTGAAACACAGGCATTGAGCGCGGCAATCAGGGTAGGCCTTCTGAGACTGCAGGATTACAGCAGAGCCATATCCATGTACGCAGCGCTCCGGGATCTACCCGATGAAGTGCTGAATCTGCTGGCAGTGGAACTGAGAACCCAGTATTATGATCCGGCGGCGAAAAGAAAAAAACGGGAAGATATGGTAAGGCAGACGATCGCCTGGTATTTTCGCGGCGGTACAGGGGCAGTCTTGACAGAATATCTGGCGACACTGTATCAGGGAGGCAGGCTGAAGGAGTGGTACGACTATGGAGGAGCCCCCTATTTTTTTAAAGCGGTTGTAGAGCTTGCCCTTGATGATGAGATAAGGCCTGGAGATGGGGAAAGGATTGCAGAACGTATTAATACTTACAAAAATGTTCGTTCCTGGCTGGAAGATCTTGCGTTCCACATCGGGGCAGATTTTTCTGTGTCAATCTCATACAGAAATCATGTTCGCTTCATCACCGGATTTTATCCACGGTACAATCTGGGGTATTTGAAACTGGATGGAAGATGGGCGCTGGATGGGACGAGGAAACTGAACGGTTATGACAGTAACCAGCTGCTGGATTTTTATCCGGTAAGGATGCGTGTCCAGGCTTCTGGTAAGGCAGATATCCGGGCGGGAGCGTCTGAAATCAGGATGGTATCAAAGGCGCAGGCACAGGCAGAAACCAGGGAGGCTTTGTCTGTCAGGGCGGAGGCATCGGAAGATGTAAAAGTTCAGGAGGAAGTAGGAATCAGGACGGTTGTGAAATGGCAGGCAAGGACGGAAAGCAGCATGACAAAGCACCGGTATCTGGATGGCGGATGGGTGCTTAGCGGCAGCAGGAAACTGGACGGCGGACACTACAGTTTGTAAATGATGGAGGTTTTGACGGTTAAGCCGGCAAAGGGACGGCGCAGACCGGGAAAGGATGGAAGAATGGCAGACAGCAAGGGAGTTATTACGCTGGTTGGAAGGAAAAAGCTCTGCATGGCTCATTCGGGGGACGCAGAGCTGCCGAAGATTGCAAAGATGGCCTGGGGAGACGGCGGCGTGGATGAAAGCGGAGAACCGAAGGCTACGACAGGAAATGAAGTGGGACTTTATAATAAGCTGCTGGAAAAGGAGATTGAGGGACACACCTATACGAATGAGGAGCAGACCACCTGCAGATATTCCGGCACATTGGAGGCCGGGGAACTGACAGGAAAGGAAATTTCCGAAATGGGACTTTTAGATGAGGCCGGAGATCTGATTGCCTACCGGACGTTCCGCCGGAAGGGGAAGGATGAGGACATTCCCCAGACCTATGATATGGACGAAATTTTCTAAATGTGACAGGAGGAAATTACAATGGGAAACGTAGTGATTCAGAATCCGCCGCAGTATACAGAGCAGATTCCCAAGTGGGATCGGGAGACCCTGGCGGATGGAGAGGCGATGGGTCAGGTGATTGAGCAGCTGGCTAACAATGATGCTTATTTGATAAAAGAGCTGGAGCGTCAGGAGCATGTGGAGCCGATCACCCTGACGGCGGCCGGCTGGGCGGAGGAATCGGGGCTTTTCGTCCAGACCGTTGCGGTATCGGGTGTTCAGGAGAACATGGATCTTCGCCTGGTCAGCGGGCTGGAGGACAGCGCGGATGCGGAAGAGAGGAAGGCTTACAGGAAAGCGTTTGGGATTGTGAGCGGCGGAACCGGAGTGACAGGAGATGAAACCGTTACGTTCAAGGTGGACAAGAAACCGGCAACAGACCTTACGATAGGATTGGAGGGAGTGTAAATGGGAAGAATTTGGATGCCTGGTGGTGGAGGCGGAGGAGCTTCCAGTGATGACTGTACCCTGATGAAGGCAGCGGTACCAGTTGGAATGAAGGCTGTAACGGCGGACTCAGATGACGAGGCAATGGAAGGAACTCTGAATCCAGATACCACGCTGGCTGCTTCTCAGGCTTTATCCGGCCAAACGTATTTGAAGTGGAATCCTCAGACAAAGTTGTTTGAGAAAAATACAGGCAGCATGCCCAATAAGGGGGCTGTAAATTATTCACTGCCTATCAATGGCAGCTACACGATACCGGCGGGGTATCATAACGGCAGCGGCAAGGTGACGCAGAACGTCCCAACAAAGGGCGCGCAGACGTACACGCCTGGGACGGCAAATCAGACGATTGCGGCGGGGCAGTATCTGACAGGGGCGCAGACGATTCTGGGGGATGCAAATCTTAAGCCGGAGAATATTCGAGAGGGTGTTATTATATTCGGAAAGAAAGGAACTGTTATAGAGTATAAAACTCCTGCAAGTATGCCTAGTTACGAAGGAACCCTAACATATCATAACGGCACTGCAATGATAAACTTTGATGGTAATTCTTTGGGGATTACGCAAAATGCTTTTCAAGGTGCGCAATCTATAGCAAGATTCAATACTGCTGTTAATCTGAGCGGTTGGAATTATATAAACGTAAAAGTGAGCACGAACGGAAGGGTAGCTAAAGTTTATATAGGCATAAGTAAAAATACTAATGTGCAGTCTTTTTCTTTTGATACTCAATGGATCGGGACGAGTCCGAACACAAGTGGATATGTCAAATTAAATGTAAGCTCTTTCAGCGGAATTTATTATTTGTATATAGGAATGCAGACAATAAACGATCCGGGTAGCGGTGGCTCTGCATACGCGCGTAATGTTACTTTTTCCACTCAATAGGAGGCTTTAACGTGAAAATCTATGTAAATGAAAACCACGAAATCTGTGCCGCCAGAGTCAATGACACTGGCGACGAAACCTTAAAAGAATATGAAGTACCCGACGATTATTTCAACGGCTGGTGTGACACAGTCATCAAAGGATATTGTTACCAGGTGAATGAGGACGGTTCGGTTGCTACATACCCCTACAAGGATTTTGATCTGCTCATGGCAATCCAGCAGGAACACGACCTGCAGGCGAGGAAAACGACCGAGCTGCAGCTTGCCCTTGCTGAAATGTACGAGAGTATGGAGGTGTAAATCGTGGTTAAAGTATATGCGGATTTGATTGAGAAGGGCCTGAGAACACTTGAACAGGTTCCGGAAAGAATCAGAGAAGAAGTGAAAGAAGAGCTGGAACGGCGAGGTGTTTTGCCGGTAAAATAGGATAGCGCAGAAACTAAACTTATGGTATACTCTTCCTGTTACCGCCCCGATACTGGCAACAGGAAGGGGGTGTTCGTATTGGAAATGCTTGTTTCATTTCTCATCGCCGTTGCGGCTGGTGTAGCCTGCCACTACATCATCAAATGGCTGGACGGCGATAAGTAGTCGGTAACCAGCCTGTGGACTTAAGCCTTTCCACGAAAAATAGGAATAGAAAACACCCAGGGATGCCGCCCTGGGTGTTTTCGTATGTGTCCGTACTGGACAGCTTGTTTCATTTGCCTACTGGCATTATAGCATATGCGTTTTCTGATTGCAAGATACGTATATGCTGTTTTTTTATCCTGAAATTTGAAAAAGGAGGACAGATTTTGAAAGGAGGATAACATTTTTTCCGAAAATGACATCCAAAAAGAAAGAAGGTGAGGAAGATGGATGAAGCGGTTAAAGCGGAACTTGAACGCCTGCGGGATGAAGACCGCAGGCAGAACAAGCGGATTGAGGTCCTGGACGAGTCTGTAAAAGCGATCCAGGATTTAGTCCTGTCTGTACATACCCTGGCCCATGACATGAAAGGAATGCTGGAAGAGCAGAAAGAGCTGGGAAAGCGCCTGGACAAGCTGGAGCAGGAACCGGGAAACAGGTGGCGCCGGGTAGGGGATAAGATTCTGGACACTGCCATAGGTGTTCTGACAGGCGGAGTTGTCACAGGAGCTGTCCTTTTGGCATCTCAGTATATTAAGTAAGAAAAGCGAAAGAGAGGAAAAATGATGGATGTAACAAGCTTAATGCAGTATGTGTCTTATGGGCTGATTGTCATTGGTGTGATGGCCTTTCTGGTATCGGCCATTACCCAGGTCATAAAAAGCTGGCCGGGTCTTTCCAAACTGCCTACTTCGGCGGTGGTGATTGTTCTGAGCCTGATCCTTTGTCCGACTGTTCTGGTGGCAGTTATGGCGTGGATGAAGCAGCCGATTGAGTGGTATATGATATTTGCCTGCATTCTGGCAGCGTTTATTGTAGCGCTGGTATCTATGGACGGATGGGAGCGGCTGAAAGAGATCTGGGAGCGGACTGGATACAAGGATAAGTAGGAGAGGAGGTGATCCATTCATCTCCCGCAGCTTCGGCGGGTGATCCGGAGCACATTCAAACAGTATGACAAAGGCTGTCCACCCGGGCGGCCTTTTCAAATATCAATTTTAAGGAGGACTCATTATGAGTAAGAAAAATCACTGCGAATTACACAAGGACGGAACCTTTAATCAGGAGGCACCAGGCACCCACATCACAGCGGAGATGGCCGGAGCCTGCAGCTGTGACGGTCCGGCTGAAGGGCCGGCACTGGAGGGCAAGGGAAATACTCCCGTAGGCCCCGGATTGGAAGGAAAGGGAAATACTCCAGTCGGTCCTGGAGCTGAGGGACAGGGAAACACTCCCGCCGGCCCAGCGGCGGAAGGACAGGGCAACACCCCGGCCGGCCCGGGAAAATAGTTGCGACGTCGGAACTTATGGAGGGAGGCCTCAGGGCCTCCCGGAAAGGAGCCTATATGGTAAAGAGTATGCAGAGAGCAGACCTTGGCGATAAGTGGTTTGCCGAACTTCAGGAGGAGGTCAGGGAAGCATCGGAAACAGCGCTGCAGGACTTCCAGGCAGCCATTCATCCGGATGCTATGGGCCCGCACGGAAAGGAGGGGATCGACGATGCAGATTAACAAACTGCTGACTCCGTACAACCTGAACCGCCTGGGCGACACCAGCCGAATCAAATACATCGTGATTCATTACGTCGGGGCCATCGGCGGGGCGGAAGCCAACTGCCGGTACTACGCCAGCAAGTATATCGGGGCCAGCGCCCACTACTATGTGGGGTTCGGCGGAGAAATCTGGCAGAGCGTAGAGGATGGGGATATTGCCTGGCACTGCGGGGCGAAGACTTACCGGCATCCGGAGTGCCGCAACTCCAACAGTATCGGCATTGAGCTGTGTGTTCGGAATAAGGGCAGCCAGTCGGCGGAGAGCCGGGACTGGTACTTTGAGGAGGCCACAGTCCAGGCGGCCACCATGCTGACCAGGAAATTAATGGAGAAATACAGTGTTCCGGCGGATCATGTGCTCCGGCATTATGATGTGACCGGAAAAATCTGTCCGAATCCCTATGTGTACAACCACACTGCCCACACTTGGGAGGCCTTCAAAACGGCAATCGCAAAGAAGGAGCCGGAGGAGGCGGTGCCGAAGGAATATCCTCAGGGATTCATCCAGGCCGCTGATGGGGTGCGCTGGTGGTATCAGTTTAAGGATGGTTTTTACGCCAGAAACGGCTGGTACTGGCTGACCGAAGTAACCGGCGGCACATCTGGCTGGTATCTTTTTGATGGTGCCGGATACATGCTTACGGGTTACCAGACAGATCCGGCGGGTGAAAGATTCTTTCTCTGCCCGGATAAAGGTATCCATGAGGGACAGTGTATGGTAACAGATGAGAGGGGAGTTCTGCGGATTGTGGGAGAGTATGATTTTGAAAGGCATAGATATATAATATGATAGAAAAAGAGGGAGAAGATTAAAAACATCTTCTCCCTTTTTTGAGAGGCTTTATGATGAAAAGCTTCAATGTAAACAGCAACACTATAATACAAATAGCGACAAAAACATTTATTTCCACAATTCCCCAGAATATATCGGCTTGATTTGATTGGGTTAATTCAAAAGTAATATTGGAGTTAACGGCAATAAAGGCAAATACAGCAACAAATATTCCCATGAGTGTTAAAATATTTGCATACAAATCTTTAATATCATTTTCCATTTTTTCAAATGAACCAGATAGTTCTTCATGCTTAGTATTAAGTTTGTTTTGAAGAGATATGATTTCTTGTTCTCTTGATAAATTTCGGTCTTGCAAAGCTTTTATATAATTGATTCTAGCTATGTCAAGATTTGCATGATCATATAGTTTACGAATAGAATTTTTTGTATTTTCACATAATTTGTCATCAAGATGGTCCTTTATATAAGAAATATTTTGACTTAATATTTCTAAGTTGCCTTTTGAAGGATCTTTATCAATGCTTGTTATAATTGAGTATATATCTGAATAATAGTGGCGGAAGTCTCCGTCTTTATATATAATATCCAAAAAATGAACGATTATTTTAAATTTTTCTTTATCAGATAAAATAGTTTGATCCTTAGCCAGCTGATATAAAGTAGTTCTAAAATATTCTCTATAGTTTTTTTCATCCTCAGAATTTAACATTTAACCACACACCCGTATTAAAGATTTTGGAATAGTACAGTGATCTCCGACTCCATCCTGAAATATTAGACTCCAAGCCTTACCTGTAGCGTGAGTTTCATTCACAAGATCCCACGGATTTAAAGCCCGTTTTTCTTCTATGATTCCGTCTAGTCTATCAGTAAATTCTTTTGGAAAAGAAGTTTCATAGGATTCTAAGATTTTCATTGAACCATTTCCGCAAAAGAAATAATATACTTCTGGAACAACGGGGCCAAATTGCCATGCCTCTATCTCGTCAGAGAAGGCCTCTTCTCCTTTTTGTAAAAAACTTTTTTGAATGAAGTACAAGATCTTCTGGATCTGTAAATTACTTATAGGATGTTTATCTTGGAAACATTTATTGACCACATATTTTGCCACATCAAGTGCTTTATTTTTCATGTATATCACCCATATAATTTATATATATAATATTTTATAGTAAGTATATGTTTTTTTTCCTTAAAATACAATAGTAATCTTGTATAATTTGTATATTGATTTTTAGTGTGTTTTTCAAATGATGTGTATTAAAATAAAAGGAGGTGGGAAAGTCCCCACCGTGAAGTTACCTACTTGGCCAGTAACAATTCCCGTGCCAGAGTAAATCCTCCCCGGAAGCCGTACTCTTCCCAGTCAGCCAGAACAGAGACAAAAAGCTCTTCTAATGCTTCCTTATCCACCTGCTTCTGGATTAGTTCTACCAGCCTTTCTTCAGCCGTGGATGCGCTGTGGGGCTCTAAAAGCCCGTCCCTCATATCAGTGACATACCAGGTAAAAAGTTCTTTCAGTGTCATAGAAATTCCTCCTTCAGTAATAGATTTATTCCTAATCCGTTACTGACATCCGGCGGGCCGGACGGCGAGATCGGCGCGTCCATGCGTTATCTCTCCCAGCGCTACACCATGCCCTATGCAGAGGCAAAGGGCCTTCTTACGGATATCGGTACGGAGGAGCTGGCCCATATGGAAATTGTGGCGGCGATTATCCATCAGCTCACAAAGAACCTGACACCAGAGCAGATTGAGGAGTCCGGCTTTGGCCCGTATTACATCGATCACACAACCGGAATCTGGCCTCAGGCTGCGGGAGGCATTCCGTTTAACGCCTGTGAGTTCCAGAGCAAAGGGGACGCCATTACAGATTTGCATGAGAATATGGCAGCAGAGCAGAAAGCCCGCACCACCTATGACAATATCCTGCGGGTGGTAAGAGACCCGGAGGTATGTGATCCCATCCGCTACCTGAGAGAGAGGGAAATCGTTCACTTCCAGCGCTTCGGCGAAGCTCTGAGAATTCTGCAGGATCATCTGGACAGCAAGAACTTCTACGCATTTAATCCTGAATTTGACAAAAATTAGTAATACAACAGAGCAGGGCAGAAACAGGAAAACGGCAGGAAGCCGGTGACAGAGAAGAATCAGGCAAAGGAGGCCAGAAGGAACAGGAAGGATTCAAAAAGGCTGCCGCCGGCCATGCAGCTCTCCGTGTCAGTGCAGAGCATCTGGTTAAAAAGCGGGCGGCAGCCAGATTGAGTCGGGGAGCCGGTTCCTAAACAGGGCCTCCAGCCTGAGGCTTTCCTTTCACGCAGCCGGGAAAATCAGAATTTTTTAAGGCAGCAGAGTCAGTCCTTGCTGACTCACTGTCGCTGTAATAGCCGTTGCCCTGCAAATCCAATCCCGGATGCAGGCTGTCCCTGTAATCTCCGTTCATAAGCTCATCAGAGGTGGTTCCGCATTCATAGGCTCCTTTGGGAATGGTCCTCACAGCCTTTGTACTTCTAGCCTGTCTCATAAATATTCTCCTTTTTCTGTGTGTTTTTCTGTGTCTGTGAAACCCTATGCTGCTGCATATTCAGGAATAGTATGGACAGAATATAAGAAAATCATTAAAACAAGGGAAGAGGCTGCTGGGAACTGTGATGTAATTGAAAAGAGGACCGTTAGCCGCCCGGACTGTATCATCTTCGGAAAGTTTTGTGTGATATTTTAGCATCATAGTATAATATGAATTAATCACCAGAAATGAGCAATCCCCTTGTATTTACAAGCAAAACCTCCATTTTACCTGCAAACACAAGGGCACAAAAAATGGAAGCAATGGGGCTCGAACCCTCATAAAAAGCAAGTATTTATAAGGGTTATAACACCGTTGTGTGATATTTCGTGTGATACTACAAAAGCCCTGATAACTGTTCAAAATGCGTGTTGATTTTTTTGTTCTGCTTGGCCGACTCCAGGCTGATCACATTTCGGTATACTTGTTTCATAACATTATCAGAGCTCCAGCCACCCCGCTCCAGGATATACTGATCCGGAACGCCAATCGCGTGCATAATAGATGCTGAGTAGTGCCTTAAATCATGAAAGCGAAAATGAGGAAGTCCGGAGAAGGCAATAGCACGTCTGAAACGATTGCTGATCTGATCTGGGGTTGCTTTGATAATCCGACCTTTAATCCCGGACAATTTTTCGATTACGAACGGGGGAAACTCAACACTTCGGTAGCTTCCGAAGGTTTTAGGCTGTTTAACAATCCATAATCCGTCAGGGGTGAAAACCATACTTTTATTCACGGTAACAAAGTTGCCATGAATATCCTTGTCTGTCAGCGCACAAATTTCTCCACGACGAAGCGGCCCGAAAGCGGCAAGCAAGATAGCAATTTCCAACTCTTTCCCTTTCACATGTGCCAGCAGCTTCTTAATATCCTCATCATTGGGCGTGTAAAGCTCCGGCCGCTGCCTTGCCGGAAGTGTTGCTTTCAAGCGAAAATCCGGATGAAACATTTCAAGGGTAGCGGAAAGAAGCGCATAAGCGTTCCTGACGGTTTTAGGCCCTACCTTTGCTGACAGCTCGCCGATCCACACCTGAATGGCAGTGTCGGTCAAATCTTTAAGTCTTTTCCTGCCTAACGATCCGGAAAAATGAGTTCTTTGCAAACTCATATATCCCCGGACAGTAGAGGGAGAAAGGACTTCCTTTTTAATCTCCAGATACTTTCCAACTGCATTGAAGAGGTTGATATTATCAGGATCTTTCTCAGCCTTCCCTGCTTCCCATTCTGCCGCCATGAGTTTTACCTGGTTTCTGCTGGGCGCCGTGAAGCTCTTATAATGTTTTTTTCCATAAACGTCGGTATAATCATATACCTGTATTCGCCAGTTGCCTGACGGAAGTTTCTTCGGTGTAGCCATACTGTTACCTCCTTTTAAGTACAAAAAATAACAGCCTCTTGAAAGGCTGCCCCGAAGATGATACAATAAGTTTGTGTAGACGTATTGTATACCTTCGGGTATGCCCGACGCCAATCGGGCTCTGATCGGCTTCCCTGCGCCAACAGGGGGCCGATTTTTTGTGCTTATTTTATTCTCCGCTTACTTTTTTTGCGTCTTCTGTGGAACTCGATATAGCAGAGTCCGTGCTCTGTGCAGAACCTAAGACATTTTTTATATAGTCCGCCTCAGCTTCCTCAACAGTGGGAAGCGGGGCAGCGGAAACAGTCCGGCTATCTTTAACTTTCCGAAAGAAATCTTGTATCACCTCCTTGGATTTTTCGTCTAACATTTGGTAGGTTTTCATCATGTCAACAATCATTCCATAGAAAGGGTTTTCCCAGTCGTTTAAAAGTTCTTTGACATAATTGCTCGCCTCTTCATCCGGGGAAGATTGGTTAAACATTTCACCATTTCCGGTTCTAAACCAGACTTCATTTACATTGAAAGTCTTACAAATATTATTGATTACAGAACTGGAAGGGTTTCTTCTTCCTATTTCATAATTAGCAAGCGTATTTTGAGAACTACCAATCTTTTTTGCAAACTCTTGCTGAGTTAAATCTAAAGCTTTTCTGAGTGCTTTTATTCTTGTGTTCACCTTTGCACCTCCTATTGATTTCATCTTACACAAAAAAAACGTCCTTGTCAATAAAATATTGCAAAGACGTTAAAAACTATTGACAAAAACGTCTATGAGATGTATCATTACGTCATAGACAACAAATGTCATCAAGAAAGGAGGGTTTTCATGAAACTCGAAGAGAAAAAAGCCATTCAGGAAATGGTAGAGATTGCCAAATATTTGGCAGAGAACGATCCGCAGAGCCTGATCATCGCCAATTCCAACATGAACATCTTAAAAGCGAGATGTGACATGGATTATAAGGCGGAGCCGATGAAAACGGCGTAAGGGCTGGGGCACATTGAAAAGTGAAGGAGGTGAGGAAAATGGTAGAAACGTTCATAGCAACATTTATGGGACTGAGCACAGAAATGCAAATAGTAATGGCAATCGGAATTATCTGTGTAGCAGTCGCAATTATCGGTATAATTGTGAATTTTATTCTAGTTTTGGGATTTGGCATGGATTATTATGATACATCCGTTATCGTAACGATGATCCTGCCATGGGTGTTTATTCTGGCAGGATCCATTGATGTCGCAATCGGCACAATTATTTTGCATTGCAGCTAACGTAAAGATTTGCAATGCCAACCAGCACACTGGCAACGGCGATAATACTGGTAACACCCCATGGAACCCAGGTGCGGAACCGGGACGTTTGTTCCTGCTCGACAATAAGAGCTCCGGAATCTGTGACAAGATAGTGATGGTATTCGCCATAGATAGATTTCTTTTCAGGAATAAAAATACCATCTTCAAGAAGTTCTCGAGATGATTGAGGGATGGAAAGATTTTCGTCAGGCTTGATCCTCTGTCCGGTATCTTCGGCAGCATTTTTAAAGACGGTACAGTCAACATAACCGGCACGACAAAGGGATTCAAGAGCATTGATGAAATGTCCGTCATTATAGCGGCGATGCTTAAAGAACATAAAAAGTGTTTTCAAGGTTTTCCCCTTGATATAAGGATGCTTGTAAATGAATTTAAGTAAACGAAAATGAAATTTAGAGACTGGCATAAGGAACCTCCATTTTTCTTAATCATAGCATGGGAGCAAAGCTGGAGGCAACAGAAAAAGGGAGAAAAAGTACATAGTAGCAGTGGGCCGGACAGTTCGATGAGGATCGGGAGGCACATTGAAAAGTGAATAAAGGAGGCGAGAAATCATAAGTAGCAACTCAGAAACAATTTCTCTTTTGGAACAGATAGAAAGAGATTTGACAACAGGAAGATACAAGGCAGAAAAGATTACAGAAAGGACGGCATTAAAGCCCTCATATGTAATCCATAACCTGATACAGGCAGTAAAGGCGGCCAGAACATCACTGGAACAGGGAAACGATATAGAGGGGGAAGAAGATACGCTATTTATGTTAGCCATGATACAAACAGAGATTGTATCAGAACGATACCACCCAGGCGGGCAGCTTCTTGGGAATCAAAAAGCCGCCCAACTACTTTGGAAAGCGATGAATCAGCTTGCAAAAAAGATACCATCGCTTACTCGAAGTTCAAGACACGCTCTCTTGCTGTATCAATCAGACTTGGAACGTATCCATCGCGCTCTAAACAAGAGTCGATCACCTTCCGGGCAGAAATAAGGCAAGAGGCGCAGCCCTCAGAACCGTCTGCAAAATCGCAGCTATAGGGAAATGATACCCTTTTACCTGTTTCAGGATCGTCGGTAAGAGCCAGATAGATGCGATGTTTACAAAAATCTCTGGGGCAATGCACTTGGGTGTTAGTAAGCAAGTAAATCCTCCTTTTTATATACTCGGCGCTGCAACGCCTGTAAGGAAAGTATATGGCAAGAGGAAAGAAAAGGCAATTCAAAAAATGAATAAAGGAGAGCATATGAAAGCAATGTTATCACAGCCGATGGCTGGAAAAACCGAAGAAGAAATTAGAGAAACGAGAGAAAAGGCTATTAAAGTCTTAAAAGAAAGAGGGTATGAGATTGTCAATACACTCTTTACGGATGAATGGTATAGCCGGGAGAGCATGGAGGAACGCGGTGTAGTGCAGATCCCACTTTGTTTCCTGGCGAAGTCCCTTGAAAATATGTCAAAGTGTCATGCGGCATATTTCTGTAAAGGCTGGGAAACGGCCAGAGGATGCAGAATTGAGCATGATGCGGCTGTAGCGTATGGGCTGGACATTATTTACGAGGAGTGAAATGAAATACAGAGAATTTGTCAGATGGTGCAATGAAAGGGCCTGCGATGGCCATTGGGGACTGTATGAGGCGGCCGCCTGTAGCAGTATCATCAGAGAAGTCGAAAGACTTCCATTCTGGAAAAGGGAAAGGTACTGGCGGGAAAATTATGAAATAGGAACAGTAGAGGTGATTGTTAATCCTACTGAAAAGAAAATTCGGGAGCTGGAGGGAAGCTGTGAAATCAAAACAGGAAAGAAATGCAGATCATTTCCGGATTGAACTGGAATCTCTGAAAATTATAAAAAATTGGACGGATGAAGATCTGGCAAAAAGACTGGGAATTTCTTTGCCGACAGTGAGAAGGATGAGAGCAGAACCTTATTCGGCAAAGGGAGGATATATTCTGGAGATTCAGGGAATGCTCCGGGAAGCAAAAAAAGATATATAGGAGGGAGATATGGAGAGGCGCAGATTAAAACCAAGGAGAGGGCCTGTCATAAAAAAAGCCCGTTTCAATAATTTCACAAGGCTGGAAAGTGAGGATTCTCTGGCCCAGGAGCCTTATATTACGGGGGCGAATCTGGAAAGAGCCGAGGGATATTTAAGGTATCTGGAACAGGAAAGAGATAAAAGGCACTGGGAATATATGAAAAGCGGAAAGAAGCTCCATGAAGTATTGTTTAAAAACACGCTGCTCCAGTGGAATACGGCAAGAATCATGTTCCAAATCTTAACTGGATCGGAAGAAGTAAGCAGAAGAATGGCGGAAGGAGCGTGCGAGGAGTGAGAAAAGAGCATCCAATGACAAGGGAACGCCGGGTAAATGAAGCCCTGCGGGAAGAAAACCGCTTTCTGAACCATGCGCTGCTGTTTACAGAGATTCTGGCAGCCGGGTTCTTCGGAGCGTTCCTGGCGGTAATGGGGGCGGCTGGATGGCTGTAGAGCTGCCGCCTACCTGCAAAACCTGTGGGAAGCGGTATCGCTGTATAGAATACACCCGGTGGTATCCCTGCAGGGATTATGAAAGAGAAAGGAAGAAAAAGAATGATCAAATACATAAAAGGAATCGTACTGAAAAAACGGGCAGTCATCCAGGAAGATACGGATTTTTATCTGAATAGCGAGATAGACGAAGAGGAGGCGCCTGTCTGGGCAAAGCTGACTCCTATTGAAGGGCAGTGGTGGATAAACCCGGAGGCTCATCCGGAGAAATGGAACTTTTATGTAAATCCGGAGGGGCTGCCTGAATGGTTTGACTGCTCGTTGCATGAAACGATTTTCAGAGGGGCGGTTTGCCAGTGGTGGAAATCCCATGTTTTAGAAGGGCAGGAAATCGAAGAGCTGAACACAGGGCTTTACTGGCTGGAAGGCTGCAAGGTGAAACGCCTGTGCGGTGATGCGAGAGTTCGTCTGCACAGTTCCCGGATCGATGTGATGGATGAGAATTCCTGGGCAGAAGCAGTGCAGGGGAGTTCCCGGATAGAGCAGATAAAAGGAAGGGCACGAATTGAGGGAATGCATGATAACTCTCAGGTAGGAGAGATGCGAGAAGGTTCTCGAATTGAGGGGATGTATGATAACTCTCAGGTAGGAGAGATGCACGAAGATTCCGGGATAGAATCCGTATGTAGTAACGCCCGGGTAGAACGGATGTATGGCAGTTCCAGAATAGAGGATATGCACGCCAATTCCCAGGTAGGGGAAATGCGAGACAATTCCCGGATCGATCACATGTGGAGCTCTTCCAGAGTGGAAGCGGTATATGACAATTCGGAAGTGGCGGGGATGTATAGCGACTCTTCGATAGGGGTGTTATATAAGAATTCCCGAGTGGAAGAGATGCATGACGACTCCCGGATCGGAGAAATGCTGAATAATTCTGCGGTAGGAGAAATGAATGACAGCTCCCGAATCGGAGAGATGAACGATAACTCCCGAATAAGAGAAATGTGGGATAACTCCCAGGTAAAAGAGATGCATGACGACTCCCGGATCGGAGAAGTGAGGGGCAACTCTACGGTGAGAGAAATGTATAGTAGAACCCGGATCGGAGAAATGTGGGAAGACTCTATGGTGAAAGAGATGTATGACGACTCCCAGATCGGAGAAATGTGGGATAACTCTATGGCCAAAGATTTAAAAAACCTTCCCACGATAAAGATTTGGGTATCAGAAGAGGGAAAATTTGAACTGGATTTCCATGTTGGGGATTAAGAAAAAAGAAAAGGAAAATCCCGGCACTGCAGCAACAGCGCCGGGATTATGGGGTGTCAAAAATAAACTACATCTGTATTGTACGGCATCCTAAAACAAAAGTCAAGGAGCGGGCTGCCGCTTTTATGACTTGTTACAGCTATTAAAGATAGGCCTTCAGGAGGGATTATGTCGTACTTAATACATATCGTGGATCTCCCCTATAAGAGGGAGGTGGAGAAAGTCCACAGCAGCAGGTACGGGAAAAAGGGGATCCGGTGTGCTCCCAAGTCCAAACCGACAAAAGAGGAAATGAAAAAAATCAATGAGAGAAACCGGATTAAAAAGCTGAGGAGAAAAATCGAACTGAATTTTGACTTCGGAGACTATCACACGGTCCTGACTTACAGAAAAGAGGACAGGCCGGATCCGCAGGAGGCAAAAAAGAGGCTGAAAGAGTTTTTAAAAGCCATGAGAAAGGCGTATCAGTCCCAGGGGCAGCCTCTGAAATATATCGTAGTAACGGAATATGAAAACTCAGCCATTCACCATCATTTGATAATCAATGACATTGGGAGAACTCCTGCCATGGTAAGAAAGCTGTGGAACCATGGAAACGCTTTTTTTACAGTGGTGCGGGAGCGGGGGGACGTGGAGGATCTGGCGGCCTACCTGGTGAAGGAAACCCAGAAGAGCTTCCGGAACCCGGACAACCCCTCCAAGCTCAGTTATTCCTGTTCCCGGAATTTAAAACCGGTGATTGTAAAAACAAAGGTGGTGTCTGCCGGGACCTGGCGAAAGGAACCAGTGGCCCCGGAAGGTTACTGGATTGCAAAGGACAGTATCGTGACCGGCTACTCCAAAATTACCGGATACCCGTATCAATACTATACCTGCTATAAGATAACCCCAGACATGAAAGATGACGGAAGCTGGATCAAGCCCAGAGAAAGGAGACGGCGTGGAAGTTAGAAAAGATGGAACCGTGAGGATCACACGGGAGGAGTACAGAAGTATCAGGAAAGACAAGAAAGAGGATATTGAGACCCTGTTGGCTGCCTTTTTTTGGAAAGGAGCGGAACATAACGGAGAAAAAGAGGCCCTGTTAAAGTCCAGAGAGGCCCTGGAGCAGGCGATGGAGGAAGTAAAGGGGATCGGGCCGGTCAAGAAGGCTGAGATCCGAAAAAAATACAGAGAAAAACTGGAGGAGAGCAATGAGAGCATTTAATTTTACCGAAGAGGAAAAAAGGCCCTATTGGGAGACAGCGAAGGAATATATCAGGGCATCCGGCCTGCCCTTAGAGCTGGACTACACTGCCTTCGGCATCTGTCCGGAGGGAGCCTATGTCTATGTGATCCCGAAGAAAAAGGGGAAGAAAACACAGGAGCTCTGGGAACTGGCAAAGCAGAAAATCAAGGGCTTTACCCAGGAGAAGCGAAGCAAGCCGGGACATAAAGAGGACACCACCAGACTGTATGCCCGGATCATCATTCCATGGAAGGAGTAAGCCATGTATGAGGTAACAGTAAAAATCGGCGCAAGCCCCAGTAAATACTGGGGCTCCCTGGAATTTACGGATGCGGCCGGAAGGCCTCACCGCAAGGAGATTGAGGGAGAGCGGGACGCATCGAAGCAGAGCAATACCCTGGAAGCCCTGATTGAGTGCCTGAAGGTGTTAAAAAAGCCCTGTATGCTCAATATTTACTCTGCAGAGGACTATGTTGTGTCAGCCTTTCAATATGAGTGGCTGACGGGCTGGCAGGCCGCCGGATGGAAAAACGCCAAAGGGAAAACCATCCGAAACGTGGAGCAGTGGCAGAAAATCTGGACGCTTCTGTCCCCGCACTCCCGCCGGGTGATGAAGGAGGAGTAATGGCAAGGAGTATCATGGAGCCGCGTGGGGCCTATGAGTGCTACAACTGCGGCGACACCAGAAATCTGGAAGAGCATCATATTTTTTACGGAACCAAGCACAGAAAGAAGTCAGAGCATTACGGCTTAAAAGTCCATCTCTGTCCTGGATGCCACAGGCACAAAAAAACGGGAGTCCACGGCGGGAACACGGCGCTGGACAAACGCCTGAAGGAAGAGGCGGAACAGATATTTGAGAAGAAATACAGCCGGGAGCTGTTTCGCGAAGAATTTGGCCGCTACTACGCAGAGGAAAAGAACGAAGAAGCAAAAGGGCAGCAGGAGAATGGATTCATTTGGATGGAGGAGGAGACATGTTAAGAAACGAACTGGAAGAAATCAAGAGGGAGCATCCGGACGGGTTAGAGATACAGACAGGAAGCTGCCGGTTTTGCGGCCAGATGGCCCAGATTGAAACCCTGCTTCCGTGGCCGCAGGAAAAACTGGATGAAGCGGCAACAGAGATGTGCAAGTGCGGCGCGGCGCAAAATTACGCCAGCAGAAAAAAACGGGTGGAAAAAGCGAAGCGCACGATCGAAAGGCAGTTTGGGAAATATCTTCTAGGAACCGCTGTGGAACTTTTAAAAACCGCTGTGGATTTGATAGAGGAAGATCTGATTGACTCCCTGACGCTGGATGCAGGAAACGGCCTGAAGGCAAAGATTTCCATAACCAGAAAAGGAAGCATAAAAGTGGAAAAGACCGAAACCAGAAAAGAAGCCCAGGAGGCATAGCATGAAAGATGAAGAGAAAAGAGAACGCATTTGCCGGGAACTGTCAGGGAAAGAAAGCCTGGAATTTGGAAAGCTGCAAGAGAGGACAGGGATCCCGGATTACACCCTCAGATACCTGCTGGGGGAAATGACCAGGGAGGGGCGGGTGGAGCGATGCGGCTATCAGAGTGGGAAGAAACTCTACCGTCTGGCAAAACCGGAAAACCACCGTGTCTGCGAAACGGAACGGACTGGAGGCATCGGCCCGAAGGAACTGGAAAAAGTAAAGCGATGGGCGAAGCCAGGACAAACAGTCCGGATCTGGAATCCGTCCGGGACACTGGATGATGAAACGGGGAAAATAGAGAAAACCAAAATCAAAGCAGTGTACCCGCATCTGGTAGTGTTCGAGAATGGCCAGAGCGCCACCTGGGCGCAGATAGCTATGTACTGCCGGAATAAGAGAGGATTTATTAGTTAGGGAGAGAAAATGAAGGGAATCAAGACCATTGCAGAATATGCCATCCTGAAGTGGATGGAGCAGGAGGGATTTGTAAGGGAATGTTTTTCCATCGAGTTCAACGGAAACGAGGCAGTAATTACTGATTCCGAAAACTGTACAATGAAGTTAATCTATCACCCGGAAACAAGGACAGTGTTTCCGGCCTGAGAGGAGGATAACCATGGAAAAGACCTGTGAAAACTGTGTATATGAATACACCTGTGACTGGACGCCGGCAGCAGGAAAGGAATGCTGTGAGAACTGGAAAAGTGAAAGAGGGGAAAGCGATGGATAACCTGATCATAGACTGTTTCGCCGGAGGAGGCGGGGCAAGCGTGGGAATAGAAATGGCACTGGGAAGACCAGTGGATATTGCCGTAAACCATGATCCGGAAGCGATCCGGATGCACAAGGTAAACCATCCAGATACCCTGCATCTGACAGAGGATATTTTTAAAGCAGATCTAAAGAAAATCGTAAACGGCAGGAAGGTAGCCCTGATGTGGGCCTCCCCTGATTGTACCTCCCACAGCAAAGCAAAAGGCGGACAGCCCAGAAACAGCGGACTCCGTATCCTTCCGTGGGCAGTATTTAAACATGCCAGAGAAATCCTCCCAGATGTAATCATAATGGAAAATGTGGAGGAAATACAGCAGTGGGGGCCTTTGGATTCAAAGGGGCATCCGATTCCAGAGAGAAGAGGGGAGGACTATAAACGATTTATCAAGGCCATGTGTGCTCTGGGGTACCGATTTGACAGCAGGGAGCTTGTGGCAGCAGATTATGGCGCTCCTACCACCAGAAAACGGTGGTACGCCATATTCCGAAGAGATGGAAAGGATATTAGATGGCCGTACCCAGCAAGAACCAGAGAAAACTGGGAGCCGTGCGGAAAATATATAGACTGGACAGATCTGGGAAAGTCTATCTTTGACCGAAAAAAGCCGCTGGCAGAGGCTACACAGAGGAGGATTGCAAACGGGATTCGAAAGTACATACTGGAGAGTGAGCCGTATATCGTAAAAGATGAAAGAGCCCTGGCATTTATTATTCAGTACCATGGAGAAACCAAGGAAGGGGATTCCAGAGGGCAGCTTCTTTCGGAGCCTATTAAGACCATAGACACCAGTAACCGGTATGGCCTGGTGACAACATTTATCACAAAATATTATAAATCGGGAATCGGGCAGGCGATAAAAGAACCGATCCATACTATCACGACATCACCCGGACACTTTGGCTTGGTATCAGCGTTCCTGATTAAATATTATGGTTCCGGAGGAAACTGTCAGAGGATAGGCCGGCCGCTGGATACAATCACGACAAAAGACAGGTTCGGACTTGTCAATGTAGCCATTAATATGCAGGGTGAGAAGTATGCTATAGCAGATATTTTTCTTAGGATGCTGAAACCGGAGGAATTGAAATTGATGCAGGGATTCCCGAAAGACTATATTATCGACCGGGATATTGAGGGGAAGCCGTATCCCATCAAGGAGCAGGTGGCAAGGATTGGAAACAGTGTCGTGCCGATTATGGCAGAGGCCCTTGTAAGAGAAAACTGCGGATATCTGAAAGTAGGAGAAAGACTCCCGAACCTGCTAATAGATGAAAGCGAACCCCAACTGAAATTTGCCTAAGGAGGAGATTATGAAAACACTTGCCATATGGAACATGAAGGGCGGAATTGGAAAGACCACTACCGCCGTAAATTTGGCCTACAGTTTAGTGGAGGCTGGAAAGAAAGTTCTGTTGATTGACATGGATCAGCAGGGGAATGCCTCTTCCATGATGCGCCGCTATAACCTGCACCAGAGAAGTATTACAGAAGCACTGGAAGGACGTTGCTCTGTTCTGTCAGCCATTAAAAAGACCTGGATTCCGGAATTATCCATTATTCCGGCTGACATCCGGGTGAGAACCCTATTGCCTCAATGTCACTTGGCGGGTGAAAAGAAAAAACTGACACAATATGATTACTGCATTATAGATTGTCCTCCGGCAGCAGGAATGATAACAAGAGAAGCTGTTCAGGCAGCCAATCAGGTAATTATCCCTGTCCCGGCCACTCGCTGGGGCTGTGAGGGACTGGACATGGTATCAGACCTGATTGAGGAAATGTCGTATAGAACCGAAAGAAAGATCCTGTTTACTATGTTCAAGAACAATGCTCAGAGCCGGAAGCAGATCCAGACGATTCTGGAAAGTTACCAGATTCCGGCCTATGAAACAGCAATCACCCGCACTGAAGACGCCATCAGCGCAGAAAACATGAGAAAACCGATTGCCCGCTGCCGGAAACATTCCCAGGCAGCAGCTGACTATAGAGAATTGGCCAAGGAGGTGATGGAGGATGCCAAAGTTAAATGACATTATGGCAGCCCGGCCCGCCGAAAAGAGGCCCCAGTACACCGTGCAGATGATCCCCTACACTCAACTAATCCCAAACAGGGAAAACAAGTATTCCCTGGGAGAGATTGAGGAGTTAGCAAACATGATCCGCCTGGCCGGGGGAATTTCAGAACCGCTTTTTGCCCGCAAACGAGCGCCGGGGGAATACGAATTAATTTCCGGACATAGAAGAAGACTGGCCGTAATCTATCTGGTGGAGAAGCTGGGCCTGGAACAGTTCCGCCTGGTTCCTGTTCATCTGGAAAATCTGGACGACATTATGGCGAGGGTAACGCTCTATATCGCCAATGCAGGCCAGAGAAACAAGACAGACCATGACCGAATGATCGAAGTGGTAGGTCTGACAGAATCCCTGGAGTCCCTGCGGACAGGGACGCCGGAGCATCAGGAGAAGTTCCGGGAACTGACCGGATTAGAGCCCCAGTTCGCGCAGGCCAACGACATCCGGGCAGCAGTAGCGGAAAAACTGGGGTTAAGCGTTACAAAGACGGCGCAGTTAAAGCACATCAATAACAAGTTGGAGCCGGAACTGAAAGAAAAATTCAAGAAACAGGAAATCGGCTATTCTGCCGCAGACAAGGCCGCTTCCCTTCCGCCTGAGAGCCAGAGGGAGCTTGCACAGAAGGAAAGAATCTCTATCAAGGACGTAAAGGAAAAAGAAAAGTCTGATCCTGACTTTTCAACGGAAAATGAGTCGGAAGCAAACGGGCAGCAGGACATTCCGGAAGATATGCTTCCCGGTAACTGGCATCAGGCCATTAACGGACACGCAAAAACCCCGGAAGCCCCAGTAAAGACTGGGCATGTGCTGAAAGTGGGGCAGGAAGAATATGACCGAATCATACGAGGAGAAAAGGCCTATAAGCTCACCAGAAACGATCAGAAGTTTTCAGAGGGCCATGACCTGGAATTGTGGTGCTACAAAGACGGCAAATTCACAGGCCGGAAGGCAGAAACCCGTATCTCTTACATAGACGAGGACATAGCAGGGCTGAAAGACGGTTACTGCATCTTGGGATTCCAGCTTATGAGCTGGAGTGAATAACAGGAGGCGCCTATGAAAAAGCTGTGTATTCAGATATGTGAAAAGGCCTTACTGACCATAGAAGTAACAGAGGAGATGGAACGGGACTTTTATGAGTGCTGGGATATGGCAAACCATACAGATACTTTAAAA
>DWYS01000146.1 GCA_019118585.1 Candidatus Enterocloster faecavium
ATCCCATCTGGTTATTGTGTCGGAGGAGGCTTCGGACAATACGAAAAAGATGTTTACCAATATGTGTGCTTACTACAAAGTTCCGATTGTTCTGTTCGGTACAAAGGATGAACTTGGCCACGCTATGGGAAAGGAGTTTCGGGCTTCTTTGTCTGTGGAGGACGCCGGGTTCGCAAAGTCGATGGCAGCGCTGATGAATATAAATGGAGGTAGTGTGAATGAAAGTAAGTGAGTTGGCGAATGAGCTGGGGACCACCAGCAAGGAAATATTAGAGATTATAAAGAAAAATGACCCTTCCGCAAAGATGTTTGCGGCGACCAAGCTGACCGATTCCCAGGAGTCCGCAGTAAGAGGAGCCCTGGCCGGCAAGAAAGCGGGAGCTTTAAAGCCGGAGACGGCAGCACCGAAGGCAGAAGCCCAGAAGACCGAAGCACCGAAGGCCGACGGAGCAAAGGCAGAGGCTGCCAGGACAGAGGGGGCCGCTCAGCCAGCGAAGAAAAAGCTGACAGCCGTATTCCGCCCCCAGAATGCCCAGCAGCAGATCAAGCGTCCGGTACCCAAGAACGCTCCATCCCAGAACCGTTCCCAGTCTTTTGCAGGAGCAAAGGCTCAGGCAGCTGAAGGCAGCGGACGTCCGGCCGCGGAAGGAGAGCGCAGCCAGGGCGGTTTCCAGGGAAGCCGCGATGGAAGGGACAGCCGTGACGGAGGGCGCCAGGGAAGCCGCGAGGGCCGCGACGGAGGCCGCCAGGGAGGCTTCCAGGGCAACCGTGAAGGCCGTGACGGAGGCCGCCAGGGAGGCTTCCAGGGCAATCGCGAGGGCCGCGACGGAGGCCGCCAGGGAGGTTTCCAGGGCAATCGTGAAGGCCGTGACGGAGGCCGTCAGGGAGGTAACCGTGACAGCCGGGGAGGCCGTGACGGAAGCCGCCAGGGAGGCTTCCAGGGAAGCCGTGACGGAAACCGTTCTCAGGGCGGATATGGACAGAACCGTTTCGGAGGAGGCCGTGATGGCGCAGATAAGGACCGCGACAGCCGTGACAACAGGGGCGGCCGTGACGGAAACCGCAGGCAGGGAAGCCGTGACGGAGGCAAGGTAAGCTTTGATGCGCCCATTCAGACAAAGCCTACCAGCGGGCGCCAGCAGAACAAGAATGCTCATAAGAATGACCGTTTTGATAAGAGAGAGCATGAGGAAGAGGCAAAGGGAAAGAACAGCCGTTCCGGAAAGACCGGCAAGGGAGCCTTTATCATGCCGCAGCCCAAGAAGGAAGAGGCGAAGGTAGAGGATATCAAGACCATCGTGATTCCGGAGACCCT
Source organism: Candidatus Enterocloster faecavium (assembly GCA_019118585.1). Classification (GTDB taxonomy): domain Bacteria; phylum Bacillota; class Clostridia; order Lachnospirales; family Lachnospiraceae; genus Enterocloster; species Enterocloster faecavium. Next base: position 1,316 of record DWYS01000146.1, read on the forward strand.
GACCATCCGGGAGCTGGCGGAGAAGATGAAGCTTCAGCCCTCCGTGATCGTTAAGAAGCTGTTCTTAAAGGGCCAGATGGTAACGTTGAACCAGGAAATCGACTACGAGAAGGCGGAGGAAATCGCCCTGGAGTTCGATGTGCTCTGCGAGAAGGAAGAGAAGGTGGACGTGATCGCCGAGCTCTTGAAGGAGGACGAGGAGAATCCGGAAGATATGGTTCCCAGACCTCCGGTTGTGTGCGTTATGGGCCATGTAGACCACGGAAAAACCTCCCTTCTGGACGCTATCCGTCAGACCAATGTGACAGCCAAGGAGGCCGGCGGCATTACCCAGCATATCGGTGCTTCGGTCATTGAGATCAACGGAAGAAAGATCACCTTCCTGGATACCCCCGGCCATGAGGCATTTACCGCCATGCGTATGCGGGGTGCCCAGTCAACGGATATCGCGATCCTGGTAGTAGCTGCGGATGACGGCGTGATGCCTCAGACCGTTGAGGCGATCAATCATGCCAAGGCTGCAAACGTGGAAATCATTGTGGCCATCAACAAGATCGATAAGCCCAGCGCCAATGTGGAAAAGGTAAAACAGGAGCTTGCCGAGTATGAACTGATCCCTGAAGACTGGGGCGGCAGCACGGTATTCGTTCCCGTTTCTGCCCACACCAAGGAGGGGATCACCGATCTTCTGGAGATGATCCTTCTGACAGCCGATGTCCTGGAGCTGAAGGCCAATCCCAACCGGAAGGGCCGCGGCCTGGTGATCGAGGCAGAGCTGGATAAGGGCAAGGGACCGGTTGCCACGGTTCTGGTGCAGAAAGGCACGTTGAGAGTGGGAGACACCATTGCGGCAGGAGCCTGCTATGGAAAGATCCGTGCCATGATGGATGACAAGGGCCGCCGTGTGAAAGAGGCAGGACCGTCCATGCCCGTTGAGATTCTGGGATTAAACGATGTGCCTCAGGCCGGCGAGGTCTTTGTGGCCACGGAGAATGAGAAGGAAGCAAGAAACTTTGCGGAAACATTTATTTCCGAAAGCAAGAATAAACTGATCGAGGATACGAAAGCGAAGCTGTCTCTGGATGATCTGTTCAGCCAGATTAAGGCGGGCAATGTGAAGGAGCTTCCGATTATCGTCAAAGCAGATGTACAGGGTTCTGTGGAGGCAGTTCGCCAGAGCCTGACCAAGCTTTCCAACGAGGAGGTTGTGGTAAAAGTGATCCACGGAGGCGTGGGAGCGATTAACGAGTCCGATGTAACACTGGCATCTGCATCCAATGCAATTATCATCGGCTTTAATGTACGTCCGGATGCCACAGCCAAATCAGTGGCAGAGCGTGAAAAGGTAGATATCCGTCTGTACAAGGTGATCTACCAGGCGATCGAGGACGTGGAAGCAGCCATGAAGGGCATGCTGGATCCCATTTTCGAGGAGAAGGTAATCGGCCACGCGGTGGTGCGTCAGCTGTTCAAGGCCTCCGGAGTTGGAACCATTGCCGGTTCCTACGTGCTGGATGGAAAATTTGTGCGGGGCTGCAAGTGCCGTGTAAGCCGTGCCGGCGAGCAGCTCTTTGACGGAAATCTTGCATCTCTGAAGCGTTTCAAGGACGATGTAAAGGAAGTAGCAGCCGGATATGAGTGCGGTCTGGTATTTGAAAAGTTCAACGACCTTGCAGTAGACGATGAGATCGAGGCCTACACCATGGTTGAGGTGCCCAGGTAAAAGCGGCCGTATCCACTCTTCAGTCAGAAAGAAAGGAATTATATGCGCAAAAACAGTATTAAGAATACAAGGATCAACATGGAAGTGCAGAGGGAACTGAGCGAACTGATACGCTCCGGTATCAAGGACCCGCGCATCCACCCCATGACCAGCGTGGTGGCGGTGGAAGTGACGCCGGACTTGAAATACTGCAAGGCGTATGTAAGCGTTCTTGGCGATGAGGAGGCGGGAAAGGCCACCATCGAAGGTTTGAAGAGCGCGGAAGGGTTCGTGCGCAGGGAGCTGGCCCGCAGGGTCAACCTGCGCAATACTCCTCAGATTCGCTTCATTTTAGACCAGTCCATTGAGTACGGCGTTCACATGTCCCACCTGATCGATGAGGTGGCGAAGGCAGACGAGGAGGCCGGAAGCGGAGCACGGGAAGACGGAACAATGAAAGAGGAGACGGAGGGAGAGGAGGGCCTGAAATGAGTATACTGGAATCGATGATCCAGGAGGCATCCTCGATTGCCATTCTGGGCCATGTTCATCCGGATGGGGACTGTCTGGGTTCGACCCTTGGTCTCTGGAACTATTTAAGGCGGGAATATCCTCAGATTCATGCGGTGGTTTATCTGGAGGAGCCCTCCTCCAAGTTCCGCTACATGAGCGGATTTGATAAGATCCGCATTCACCCTGACGAGGAAGTTTACGATCTGTGCATCTGCCTGGACTGCGGCAGTGACGACCGTCTGGGAGAATTTCTGCCGTATTTGAAAAACTCGAAGAAGAGTTTGTGCCTGGACCATCATATTACCAACACCCGCTATGCCCAGGTGAATCTGGTGGCGGACAATGCCAGCTCTGCCTGCGAGGTGCTCTATGAGCAGCTGCGGCCGGAGGCGATCGACCGGACGGTGGCAGAGTGCCTCTATACGGGAATTGTACATGATACAGGTGTGTTCAAATTTTCCAGCACCTCCGCCAGGACCATGGAGATTGCGGGAAAGCTGATGGAAAAGGGGATCGATTTCGGAGAGATCATTGACGGCAGTTTTTACCGTAAGACCTACGTTCAGAACCAGATCCTGGGCCGCGCGCTCTTAGAGAGCATTACCTTCATGGACGGGAAATGCATTTTCAGCGCCATTAAGAAAAAAGATATGGATTTTTACGGCGTTACCAGCAAGGATCTGGACGGGATCATTGACCAGCTGAGACTGACAGATGGAGTCGAATGCGCCCTGTTTCTCTATGAAACCGGGCCGCAGCAGTATAAGGTCAGCATGCGTTCCCTGCATGTGGTGGATGTGAGCCGCATTGCCGCTTACTTTGGCGGCGGAGGCCATGTGAGGGCCGCGGGATGTACCATGAACGGCAGCATTCACGATGTGATCAATAATCTGGCGGGACATATTGCAAAAGAGCTGGAGGAAGCGCAGGAACATACATGTACCACGGAATGATTAACGTATATAAGGAACCGGGCTATACATCTCACGATGTGGTGGCCCGGCTCCGCGGCATTTTGAAACAGAAAAAGATCGGTCATACGGGGACCTTAGACCCGGCAGCCCAGGGCGTACTTCCTGTATGCCTTGGAGTGGGAACGCGGCTCTGTGAGCTTCTGACGGACCGGGATAAGACTTATGAGGCAGTGCTGCTTCTGGGACAGGAGACCGACACTCAGGATACGACCGGACAGATCCTGAAGGAAGACCGAAAGAAGGCGATGGCACTGGAGGAGGAAGAAATCCGCCGGGCTGCAGGCCGCTTTATCGGATTGTACCAGCAGATCCCGCCTATGTACTCTGCGCTGAAGGTCCAGGGGAAAAAGCTTTATGAGCTGGCCCGCCAGGGAAAGACGGTGGAGCGGGAAGCGCGGCCGGTAACGATTTATCAGCTTGAGATTCAGGATATCACCCTGCCCAGGGTTACGCTGAAGGTGTCCTGTTCCAAGGGGACTTATATCCGGACCCTGTGCCATGATATCGGACAGGCCCTGGGCTGCGGAGGATGTATGGAGCAGCTGACCAGGACGCGGGCAGCTGGATTCAGAATAGAGGACAGCCTGAAGCTGGACGAGATTGAAGAGCTGGCTCATGAGGGCCGCATAGAAGAACGGATCATTCCGGTGGAGGAGGCCCTTACGGATTATCCGGCCCTTGCCGTCCGTCCGGAATGGGACGGACTGGTCCACAATGGAAATCCCTGCTTTGCCCGGCAGTTGGATCTTGAAGACGGGGAGCAGAGAAAGCCGGAAGATGGAGCGCTTTTCCGCATGTATGACAGCCAGGGAAAGCTGATGGGAATCTATGAGTATGAGAAAGAGCGTCATTTCTGGAAACCGAAGAAGATGCTTTTGGCTTAGCACCGGGGGAGGAACAGGCATGCACTATATTACAAATACTGTGGAATTTCAGATCCACGAGCCCACTGTGGTGACCATTGGGAAGTTTGACGGAAGGCACAGGGGGCATCAGAAGCTGATGGCGCAGATGCGCCGGGTCCGGGAGCAGTACGGCTACCGGACAGCGGTGTTCACCTTCAGCGTGACGCCGGATTCCATGGTAACGGGCAAGGCCCAGCGGCTTTTGACTACCAATCTGGAGCGGCGGAGAAATATGGAGCAGACCGGCATAGACTATCTGGTGGAGTATCCTTTTACCAAGGAGACCCTCCATATGATGCCGGAGGACTTTGTCCGTGACATCCTGGTAGGCCAGATGAATGCCAAGGCTATTGTGGTGGGACCGGACTGCAGTTTTGGCTACAATCGTCTGGGAGATGCAGAGCTTCTGCGAAAGCTGGAGGATCGCTATCACTATAAGCTGTGGGTGATCGAGAAGGAAAAGGACGATGAACGGGATATCAGCAGCACCTATATCCGTGAGGAACTGGACAAGGGAAATGTGGAAAAGGCCTGGGAGCTTTTAGGGGAGCCTTATGCCATTCACGGAGCGGTGGTCCACGGGAAAAATATGGGAGGCAGGATCCTGGGCTTCCCTACTGCCAATCTGGTTCCTCCTTCCAGCAAGCGTCTGCCCATGTTCGGAGTCTACGTATCCAGAGTAAAGCTGGAAGGACGTCTTTACCGGGGAGTCACCGATATCGGGAAAAAGCCTACGGTGGAGGGAGACAACCCGGTGGGCGTGGAAACTTATATTTTTGACCTGAACCGGGATATTTACGGAGTTGTAATTGAAGTGCAGCTTCTGGCTTTCATCAGGGGAGAGATGCGATTTGACTCCATTGAGGACCTCAAGGCTCAGATCGGCCGGGACAAGGAGAGGGCCAGACAGTATTTTGAGGAGCATCGGGAGCTGATCTCATAGGGACAGGCGGTGCGGCAGCACCCCCTGCTGTAAATAAAAAAGCACAATATCTATGTATTTTTGCGAAATGAAACATGGATATTGTGCTTTTTCTGCCTATCTGATATAATGGACTGCGTGGCGTTCTTTCAGGAGAGCGCCTGCAGCTATGACAACAACCGGGGTGCGAAAGGAGTTTATTTGGGATGATTGAAGTTGTAAAGCGAGACGGTGAAATTGCGGAATTTAATCTGTCCAAGATCACAGAGGCGATTAAGAAGGCATTTAAGGCAACGTCAAAGGAGTATAACCACGAGATTCTGGAGCTTTTGTCTCTGCGTGTAACGGCGGATTTTCAGAACAAGATGAAGGACGGAAAGATTTCCGTGGAGGAGATTCAGGACAGCGTGGAGCATGTGCTGGAGCAGACCGGCTACACCGAAGTGGCCAAGGCCTATATTCTCTACCGCAAGCAGCGGGAGAAGATCCGCAATATGAACAGCTCCATTCTGGATTACAAGGACCTGGTCAACGGTTATGTGAAGGTGGAGGACTGGCGCGTTAAGGAAAATTCCACCGTTACATACTCGGTAGGCGGCTTGATCTTAAGCAACTCAGGAGCGGTGACGGCCAACTACTGGCTCAGCGAGATTTACGACCAGGAGATTGCAGATGCCCACCGGAACGCGGACATTCATCTTCATGATCTGTCCATGCTCACCGGCTACTGCGCCGGCTGGTCCTTAAAGCAGCTGCTTCTGGAGGGGCTGGGAGGAATCCCCGGAAAGATTACTTCCTCACCGGCCAGGCACCTGTCCGTTCTGTGCAACCAGATGGTGAATTTCCTGGGGATCATGCAGAACGAGTGGGCCGGAGCCCAGGCATTTTCCTCCTTTGATACCTACCTGGCGCCCTTTGTAAAGGCAGATCACCTGACCTATCCGGAGGTGAAGAAATGCATTGAGTCCTTTATCTACGGGGTCAATACTCCCAGCCGCTGGGGAACCCAGGCACCCTTCTCCAATATTACCCTGGACTGGACCGTTCCGGAGGATATGGCGGAGCTGAACGCCATTGTAGGGGGCAGGGAGATGGATTTCAAGTACAAGGACTGCAAGGCAGAGATGGATATGGTCAATAAGGCATTCATCGAGACCATGATCGAAGGCGATGCCAACGGAAGAGGCTTCCAGTACCCCATTCCCACCTACTCCATTACCAAAGACTTCGACTGGTCCGATACGGAGAACAACCGTCTTCTCTTTGAGATGACCTCCAAGTACGGCACCCCTTATTTTTCCAACTATATCAACAGCGATATGAAGCCCAGCGATGTGCGCAGCATGTGCTGCCGCCTGCGTCTGGATCTTCGGGAGCTGCGCCGCAAGACCGGCGGATTCTTCGGCTCCGGCGAGAGCACCGGCTCGGTGGGCGTAGTGACCATCAATATGCCCAGAATTGCTTATCTGGCCAAGGACGAGGCGGATTTTTACAAACGCCTGGACCACATGATGGACATTGCCGCCCGTTCCTTAAAGACCAAGCGGGAAGTGATCACCAAGCTGCTGGATCAGGGGCTTTACCCTTATACCAAACGTTATCTGGGCACCTTTGAGAATCATTTCTCCACCATCGGACTGGTGGGAATGAACGAGGCAGGATTAAACGCCAGATGGATCCGCCAGGATATGACCCACCCGGCCTGCCAGAAGTTTACCAAAGAAGTGCTGGAGCACATGAGAAACCGCCTGTCCGATTACCAGGAGATGTACGGGGACCTCTACAACCTGGAGGCCACCCCCGCCGAGTCCACCAGCTACCGCCTGGCCAAGCACGACAAGAAGCGCTATCCGGATATCATCACGGCGGGGGGAGAGGGAGATACCCCCTATTATACCAACAGTTCCCATCTTCCGGTGGGATACACGGAAGATATCTTTGAGGCACTGGATATTCAGGATGACCTACAGACTCTTTATACTTCCGGCACCGTGTTCCATGCATTTTTAGGAGAGAAGATGCCCGACTGGAAGGCGGCAGCAGGCCTGGTGCGCACCATTGCAGAAAACTACAAGCTGCCTTATTACACCCTTTCACCTACCTATTCCATCTGCAAAACCCATGGCTATCTGGCAGGAGAGCATTTTATCTGTCCGGAATGCGGGGCCAAGGCGGAGGTCTACAGCCGGATTACCGGGTATTACCGTCCGGTGCAGAACTGGAATGAGGGAAAGCTCCAGGAGTACAAGAACCGCACTGCTTACAACATCGGGGCTTCCAGGCTGACCCACGGGCTTTCCAGGATTCAGGCTGGAAGTTCCGCCAGGGCCCAGGCGCAGGCGGAGCCGGCGGCTAAGAAGGAGGAGCCTGCGAAAGAGCAGCAGGCTCTTGGGGCGAATACGCCCGTAAGCCTTTACCTTTTCACCACCAAAACCTGTCCCAACTGCCGGACGGCCATGGGATTTTTGAAGGGGATGGATTATCAGGTGGTGGATGCCCAGGAGCATCCGGAGCTGGCGGAGAAGTATGGGATCTTCCAGGCCCCCACGCTGGTAGCGGTAGCGGACGGCATCATGCAGAAGTTCTCCGGGGCGTCCAATATCCGGAAGTTTGTGGAGCAGAATAAGGAAACGGTAACAGGCTGACTGTTTTAGAAAAGGCAGAATCCTGACAGACGAAAAGGGATACCGCATATCTGTGCGGCATCCCTTTTCGCTGTAAAAAAGAGAGTGTATTCGGACTGGAGTCAGATTTTGGCCTTCTCAAGCGCACGCTCAATGGCGCCCAAAAGAGCAGCGGAGGTATAATGGGACTGACTGGAGTAAGTAAGATTTTCCAGGGACTGAGTGCTGATAATCTGGTCGGAAAGCTCCTCCAGGGCCGGTTCCATCAGCGGATACATGGTAGTGACTGCCTCGCTTAATGGAACCAGGGAGATGGATTTGATGGCATTGGAGTCCACGGATACCTGCACGTTTACATTCTGGCTGCCGAGATTTAAGGAGGCGGTATAAACACCGGGTATGTAGCTTGCGGCCTGGGTTTCTCCATCCTTTTTGGGGCGGAACATGATCAGGCACAGGGCGATCAAGAGGACGGCCAGCCCAAGGAAAATACCCGTATAGATGATTTCCTTCATCCGAAGTACAATGATTTTTGTTTTCGAGCTCATAGGCAGAACCTCGAGGGGGATTTGTTACAGCTTATGTAAGAATGGGGGAAAATATGCCAGACAGACCGGTTTGCGTAAGGCTCCGGGACGGAATCCGTCAAACCCGATCCGGGATAAAAAAGGAGGAGGCCGGAAAGGTATCTTCCCGGCCAGAGTATTATGAAAAAAAGTCTTGTAAGCATTAGCTCTTTACATGTTTTATTCTACGGGGAAAATATGAGGAGAGTTTTAGAAAACTGTAACGGTTTTATGAACAGAGTGTAAATTTACTGTGATGGGAATGAGAGAGCGGCGATGGGCCGGATGAAATGGTTTCCTATAAAAAGGAGGGGCCGGCAGAGGGGGATCTGCCGGCTTGAGTATGAAAAGCTTTATGTTGAAAAGGCCATCGCCTTGTACGTTTATTAGTATAGCGGGAGAATATGACCAAAGTTTGAGCGCGCGATAAAGAAATCATAAAAAAGCTAAAGAAATTTCTAATTTTCCGTTACGGATTTCGGAATCGTAAAGGATACGGCGCCCATGTAGCCGGGGGCTACCTCATACTCGTCAAAAACGATGACCAGCTCGCCGCTGGAATTGAAGTAGAAATTCTCCTGGCCGGTCAACCCTTTAAAATCGGTATCCGGCATATCGCTGTCCAGAAAATAGGAAATCTGGGAATCTGCTGCCATCTGGGCGCGCATCTGCTCCTTGATATTCTGGCTGACTGCCTCCAGTCGGCCGGAATCATTTCCAAGGACATCCATAAGGGAGAGGATTTCCCCTGTTTTCCGGTCAATGGTAAAAATCTTTACGAACTGGGCACCGCTGGCCATTGTTACGGTGGTATTGATTTGGATGGACAGATACCGGTCTGTGTCTGATACCACTTCGTAGGAGGAATCTATAGAGTAATGGCCCTCCTGTCCCTGACGTTTTGCCACCTCCTTTTCATAGAGGGCGATCAGTTCCTGGGCATATTCCTCAATGGAACGGTTGACAGACTCCTGTCCCTCACCTCCGTCCGTGATCTGAGGAATGGAGATGTTGGCCTGGTAGCCGTTTTGCTCCTCTTCAAAGGTGCGGAAGGTCACAACTTTGGCAATGGAACGGATCACCGGGATCTGCTCCATGGCCTGGGCGGTAACAGGACTGACATTTGCCAGAAGGGTGATGGCGGCTGCAGCCGCAGCCGCAGTGGCCGCAGTGGGGCGGAGAATGCGCAGCAGACCTTTGCCTGCCGGCTTGGGTTCTGCTGCTTTTGGTCCATCCGGGGCCGGGGCCTCATGAGCCTGTTTGATCCCCTTCAGGATACGCTCCCTTGCCTCCGGGGGAACGGGGATGTTCTGATATTCTTTTTTCAAATCCTCCAAGATGGAGAAATCCTGTTCTTTCATTTCACACAGCTCCTTTCCTGAATTCAGCCCTCCAGGTCCAGCCGCAGCTTTTTGAGGGCGCGGTACAGACGGGCTTTGACGGTGTTCAGATTTTCGCCGCAAATCCTGGCGATTTCTTCCAGCTTCCGGTCCTCAAAATACCGGAGGATCAGAACCGTTCTGCTTTTTTCATCCAGAGCCATTACCAGGCTCATTAAATCCATGTCTGAATAACGGTCTTCCCAGACCGGGTCCGGCAGAGAATCTGTGGTTTCTTCCCGCCGGTATTTCCGGATAAAATCCACAGAAGTGTTGATGACAATCCGGTACAGCCAGGTAGAGAGATATTCTGGCTTTTTGACGGAACCGCATTCCGTAATGGCCCGGCAGGCGCTCTCCTGAACAATGTCCAGGGCGTCTGACTCATTTCGTACATAGGAGTAGGCCAGCCGGTAATAGGACTCATAATTTTCCAACAGCAGCTTTTCGGCCGCGGCCTGTATGTTGGGATTCATTTGAAAGGCCTCCTTTGTTCTTGCTTCTATCTGTTAGACGTCCCGGAAGGAGAAAAAGTTGCAGAGGGACTGATTGTTTTTTAGGGCAATCGATGGTATAGTGTGTATAAATCAGGTGTACTCAGGAGAATATGCGAAAAAGGTGACAGACCATGAGAGAAGAGAGAAATACCAGTACGATTTTAGGACAGGAAGATGAACATGGGACCCCGGAAACCCTTCAGACGCCCGAAAGAAGCGGAGGCAGCAGAAGCCGAGGCGTTTCCAGAGGCCGCGAAGCCGCCAAAAGCCGGAGGGCGGCAGGAAGAAGGGAGAAAGCCGGAAAACGGGAGAATTCCGGCAGCAGGGAGGGCATGAGAAAGCGTTCCGGGAGAAGAAGGATCTCCATACCGGTCATTTTCCTGGCCCTGGTGATCGGTTTTGGCGCCGGCGTCGGGACAGGCTGGCTGAAATGGAAATATGAACGTCCTTACACCGTAGACCTGAAAGCGGTGGAGGTGCCTGCCTGGGTGAAGCAGGACTTTATCCGGAAGAATATCTTTTCCAGGCCCGATGTAAGCCTGAAGCGGGTCAACAACATTGTGATCCACTATGTAGCCAATCCGGGTTCCAGCGCCCAGGCCAACCGCGATTATTTTGACCGTCTGGCGGACCAGGACCCGGAGGCAGGCGGCACCTCCGCCAGCGCCCATTTTGTAGTGGGCCTGGAAGGAGAGGTGATCCAGTGCATTCCGGTGACGGAGATGGCCTATGCGGCCGCTCCCAGAAACGATGACACCATTTCCATTGAGAACTGCCATCCGGATGAGAGCGGAGCTTTCAATCCGGCCACCTATGACTCCCTGGTAAAGCTGACAGCCTGCCTCTGCAGCCAGCTGCACTTGACGGAAAAGGATGTGATCCGGCATTATGACGTCAGCGGAAAGGAGTGCCCGAAATATTATGTAGAGCATGAGGACGAATGGGAGCAGTTCCGGGAAGATGTAAAGCATGCAATCCGGGAAAAATCCTGGCTGCAGGAAGGCTGACTCCCTCTAAAGAGGGAGAAACTCCGGCTTTCGATCATGAAATACGGTATAATGGGTGAAGCCGCATTCCAGAAGAATCTGGCGGCAGCGCTCAAAGTCGAAGCCTAAGCGGGAGGGCTGGTGGGCATCGGAGCCAATGGTAAGGATCTCTCCGCCCAGCTCACGGTAGCGGGACAGAACCTGGCGGCAGGGATTGGGCTCCGGAAGCCCGTAAGCCAGGCCGCCGCTGTTGCACTCGATGCCCTTTCCGTGTTCGATCAGGCATTTCAGCATTTCATCGATGATCGGAGCGTATCGGTTGTAGTCGTAGAAGCGGTGGGGGCATGGGGCGTAGCGAATCACGTAGTCCAGATGACCGTACACATCAAAGCAGGACCAGAGACTGCGGATCCGTTCCAGCGAAACGTTGAAAAAACGTTCCAGGGCTTTATCAGTGGTGGTTCTCTGCCAGAAGGAAGCATCGTAGGGGTCCATCCGGTCCACATAGTGGCTGGAACCAATGATAAAGTCAAAACAGGAGCCATATTTGGCAACGAAATCTTTTAAGTAATCTTCAATGTGCTTTTGAAGTCCCAGTTCCAGGCCGATATTCAGACGGATCTGGTCCCGGTACTCTTCCTTCAGCTCGTTTAAGGTTTCTAAATAGGAAGGAACATCCAAATTAAAATCAATGCCGCTGAAATCGGAGTCGTAGTCATGGTGGTCAGTGATGCACATTTCTTTCATACCCAGGCGGATGGCCTGCTCGATCTGACCCCGGACCGGCGCCTCGGAGTCCCCGGAAAATTCGGTGTGTAGATGAAAATCGCAGATCATAGTACTCTCCCTTGTGTTTGTTCTGAATAACTCTATGCCAACTATATCACAACCGGCATAAAAACGGAAGTCCCCGGAATCGGAATCTGAAAGGAAAACGGTTCCGGGGATTTTTGCGTCTGTATATCTGAAAAAAGAATCCCCCCCTGAAATTATGCAGAAGCCGCTGTTAAGGTATAATCGGACAAAAGCACGGGCAGATCAATTTTTTACCGGCTTTTTTTGTGAAATTGGGAATAATGAGAAAAAGACATCAGAAAGGAACGAACAGAAATGAAAATGAATCAGGAATTGAAGGAATTTGAAGAATATCTGAGAATGCAGGAAAAAAGCCGGAATACAGTGGAAAAGTATCTGAGGGATGTGGGGCGTTTCCTTGCCTTTGCCTGCGGGAGCCGGAAGGGGGAGAGGGAGGAGGAAATTTTAAATCGCAGGCTTACGCTGGAGTACAAAGAGGAATTGCTTAAAAGGTATCAGACTACCAGCGTCAATTCTATGCTGATTGCAGTGAACTGCTATCTGAAATTTATCGGACATGCGGAGTGGAAGCTCCAGACGGTACGGGTCCAGCGGCAGATTTTCCGGCCCGAGGAAAAGGAATTAACGCGGAATGAATACTGCCGCCTGGTGCGGGAGGCCAGCCAAAAGGGAAAAAGCCGTTTATGCCATATCCTGCAGACGATTGGCGCTACAGGAATCCGGATCAGTGAGCTGCGGTTCGTGACAGTGGAGGCGCTGAAAAGCAAAATAGTCCGGATTTACTGCAAGGGAAAAGAGCGGATCATTCTGCTGCCATGTTCTCTGGTCCGGCTTTTGACGGATTACTGCAGGAAAAAGAAAATTGTCAGCGGCAGCATTTTTATCACCCGAAACGGGAATCCTGTGGACCGCCGCAATATCTGGGCGGAAATGAAATCTCTGTGCAGGCTGGCAAGGGTCCAGGAAAGCAAGGTGTTTCCCCATAATCTGCGTCATCTGTTTGCCCGCTGCTACTATGAGAAGGAAAAAGATCTGGTGCGTCTGGCAGATTATCTGGGACACAGCAGCGTGGAGACTACCAGGCGCTATACAAAGACAGCCAGCATGAAGGCCTGCTTAAAGCAGCTGGAGCTGGGGCTTCTGCCTGATGAACCGGCTGTTTTCAGGGAATAAAAAATACGACATAATAGGGATTATGTCGTATTGTAAAAATCTAGTTTTCGAGCTGCTACATATAACCAAATTATAGCATTTTCATATCGCTTTTTCAATTAATTCCAAGGAATTTTTGAAGTTAAATTACCGTAAAAACAGCATAAAAACAGCATCCAGCCCTTTTGAAGCGTTCAATCAGATGAATTTCAGATGATTGAACCACTGCTTTTTTCAAAGTAAAGAACGTTAGGCGGCGTATTTTCGGATAGCTGGATGTAGAAAAAGTCTTATTTTTTTGGCTATTCTCTAAAAAAACTTTGTAAAGCCATTTCAAGACAGCTTTTACGACATAATCCCTATTATGTCGTAAAAGGAGAAAAGCTTAATGAAAGAGGACTTGACAGGAAAAAAATTCGGACGTCTGACCGCTATAGACTCGATGACCAGGAAAGGAGGCAGAAAGCGCTACTGGCTTTGCGAATGTGACTGCGGAAAGCAGACGGTAGTGGAGGAATCCCATTTAAAAAGCGGGCATACCAAAAGCTGCGGCTGCTACCGCCGTGAGCTGCCGCGGAAAAGGCAGATGGATTTTACTGGACGGCGCTATGGGCGGCTTTTAGTTCTGGGGCCTGTGGTGGAGGCAGACGGCTCCATTCAGAACTGGGAATGCCTTTGCGACTGCGGGAAACGGGTGATCTGCTACAAGGAAAATCTTTCTTCCGGGGCAACGAAAAGCTGCGGCTGTCTTCAAAGTGAACAGCGCAGGAAAAATGTGAAAAAGGCCATCCATTTCGTGGAGGGGACCTGTATTGAACGGATTGCCAGCCGGAAGAACTGCGCCAACAATACCACCGGACACAGAGGTGTATACCGCAGGGACAACAACCGGTGGAGGGCCGCCATTGGGTTTCAGGGCAAGCTTCATTATCTTGGAACCTTTGACCGATATGAAGATGCAGTAAAGGCCCGGCAGGAGGCAGAGGAAAATTTGTATGATGCCTTTCTTGACCGCTACCGCAAGGAGCAGTCGGGAGAGTTGCTTCATAAAAAAAGTGAGAGAAAGGGAGGATGAATATGAAGTGAGAGATCTGCCGCCATATTAAGGGACGGCCGGACCTGGAAAAAAGGATAGAGACGCCGGAAAACCGGGTACGGTACGGATGGGCGGCAGGATGAAGTTTCAATCTGCAAAAAGGAGGGAAGGAGAATGAGACTGAAACGAAAGATCGCCGCATTGCTGGCAGTGTCTATGGTTGTATCCGGACAGCCAGGTATGTTTACGATGACCAGTGCGGCAGAAGAAAAGACGGTTCAGGAAGAGGAAGTATCACAGGAATTTGATACAGCCTCACCCAGCAATGCGGATGTGGCTACTAAGAGTGATGCGGACGTAGTGGAACCGGAGAACGAAATTTATGAGGTGCTCTATACCGTGGACCCTGAGGAAGGAGCTAGGGTAAAGGGCAAAGATGAAATCAGATCGGGACGCGATCTTACCTTTAAGGTGTATCCTGAAGATGGATATGAGATTGAGAGCGTGGTTGTCAATGGAGAAGAGCTGGAAGAAACTCAAGAACAAAAGGAGTTCTTGCTCTTTGGCAGCAAGTACTGCGAATATCAGGTAGAGTCTGTCAGAGAAGACCTGGATATTGTGGTTACGCTGAATGAAATCGAAGAAAATACGCTGAGCTATGAGCTTTCAGAAGGTTTAAGTCTGAATATTACAGAAAAGGATAAGGGAGCCTTAAAGGATGTAGCCTATATGGAGGCAGAGCTTCTTTCAAAGGACGAAGACATCGAGAAGGCCATTGACGAGAAACTGGATGAATCAGAAGCGATTGCAGACTATGCGGCCATTGATATTGTACTCTTTGATGAAGAGGGAAATGAAACGGAGCCGGAGGGAGCAGTAACCGTAAGCGTTGAGGGGATAGACACTGACGAGGAATACGAGAAGGTCAGCATCTACCATATTGAAGAAACGCCGGACGAGGAAGCGGAAGAGCGTTCAGCTGCTCCAAAACTCTCAGTATTATCGGCAGCAGAGGATGAAAACATCTACCAGGCGGCGAAAGTGACGAAGGGAGTGAAGGATCAGCTCTCTGAGGAGGGAAATATTCTTTTCACGGCAGATCACTTTTCTACCTATGTGGTAACCTTCATAAAGGATGCTACGACACATAAATCTGTGACCTATCATCTGATGAAGCTTCCGGCTGAGGGAGAAGAAGCAGAGGAGCTTGCTTACAGCAAATTCCAAGGAGAGGAATTTGACGTAACCCTTGGTGATCAAGCGATTACCATTGACCAGCATGTGGCGACTCACGATATGGCGGAAATCCAGGAGGATGGAGCAGATGGACTCTATTATACCTATCAATATGCCACTGCTTCTGAGGACAGCACGGGAGACCGCTTGACAAAGCTGAGCTATGAAGATATCGTGAATGAGGATAATCCAATTACCGATATCTATCTTTGGTATTCGCCCAGCGATTACACCATAATTGAGGCCACAGCCCATTTTGATGATGATCTGGATGGGGACTATGATACTCAAAAAAGAGTGGATTTAAGAACAGGCAGCATTGACTTTGAACGGGCTCAGGAAGCTTTGGAGAGCGCCTCGGTTGAAGGAATCTATTCCTTCTCCCATGCGGAAATCCACGGTCCGGACGGAATGGTTTCCGAAATTGAATCCGTTAAATCTGTTAATGGGAACTACTATGTGACGCTGGACGGAGAAGAATCCCGCTACGAAGGGGACGGATATTCCATTCACCTTTATTTCAAAAAGGGAACGCGCTTAACAATTCATGTGGAGGGCGCAAGCACTGCCTTTGGAAATTTAGTGGACGGGTTAGCCGAACCTACAATTAACAGAGAAATTGCGAAGGGCGAAACAAGAACTATTCCGATTGAGGTAGCTAAGGGCTACAAATTTACTTTAACATACCCCGATGGATCCACATACGACTCCTCCATAGAAGAAACCCAGATCAGAACCTTTTCCTTTGATGTGACAGGAACGGATG
Organism: Candidatus Enterocloster faecavium; assembly: GCA_019118585.1. Taxonomy (GTDB): domain Bacteria; phylum Bacillota; class Clostridia; order Lachnospirales; family Lachnospiraceae; genus Enterocloster; species Enterocloster faecavium. The sequence continues at coordinate 17,390 of DWYS01000146.1, forward strand.
AGAATCAGACATTTAATGTTAAGTTTGAGAAAATTACCCCATACCTGGATTACTCACATTATCAAGGCAGAGATGATCTGAATAACGGAAACTATCATGGGGCAGAGGTAAAGGTAAATGAAAAAGTTGTAGATCCAAATGGAAATACATGGGAAACTAATATTGATGGCCAATCGATTACAATGACGGTTTATTCGGAGGTAGGCGTCAATGATACCCAGTGGATTCTGGACGCCTTTGCAGTGAATGGACAGGCAGTAACAGTTCCGGAGGATTCTGATGGAGCTTCTTCCACTGGCATTATCTATGACCAGCAAGGAGATCCGATTGCGAATGTCGAAATAACGGTTGAAAAAGAGGAAAAAAGAAACTGGTTCTGGGGAAATGTAGAAGGATATGCCAGAACCTACACCATTAGGTTTACCAATGTTGCTTCCTATTTGAAAATTACAAACTTTAACTTGAGAGCAAGCGGACATTCAGAGGTGGTTGTGCAGTCTCTGGGAGAAGGCCTCAGCCTGAAGTCAACGCCAAATGGACAACCTCAGGAGAATGTAGGAGTCAATGGCCTGATTTGGAATTCACCCGCACAGCTGGAAGTAACGCCGGAATTTGGCTATTACATGTCTGAAGCAGTTACATCAGATGGAAACGCTTCTCTAGGTGAATGGAGCGGAGAGTGGTATGGCACTCAGAATGCTGAAATTCGCTTTAGCGGCGGACTCAGCTATCTTGATATTAGCAGCGAAAAGGTACCGTTCCATTTTAGCTACAGCGAGGCAGTCGATGAATTAGGAGTTCCGATTCCAGACAGCGATGGATTTACACTGGGGCAGACAGACTATTTCTCAAAGGCTATTACATCTGCTGTTCCCAAATATCCGGGAGGTGATCTTGCAAACCCAGTATTTGCAGGGTGGAGACTTGGAGAAGAGGAGGGACTTTATTCCCAAAATTCTTCTATATCAAGGGAAACTCTTCAGAAATACGCTAACAACTCAGATGTAATCCAGTATGAAGAAAATGCTTCTTTGGGAGCAAAGATTGTACTGGAGCCGGTATTTGTCGATGCGGCAGAGGCGGTGACAACACAGTTTAGCGTAGAGATTTATTTTGATGATGACTTGGTTGAAACGATTTCAAATGCTGGAACAGGAAATGTTGGCACTTATGTAACAGCAAATGACGTAGAGGAAATCCAGGCTGTAAAGGCTGCGATTGAGAAGAAGAAGGACGAGAGCGGGTACGGCGATTATGAAAGAGACGGCGTAAAAACTCCGGTTCGTCTGAGTTTGGGTCAAGAAGCGTCTAAAAATGTTTTTGAGCTGTACTATTCTGCACCTGTAAAAAATGTAACGGTAAAGAATGCTACGGACAATGGAACTATTCAATACGGTGAGGAAGAAGTTGCAGGAACAACGCTGAAACTGAAACGCGGCGAGGAAGTCCAATTTGTAATAACACCCGATTCAGGCTATGTAGTTTCTAAAGTAAGCATCAACGATCAGGAATACCCGGTTAATCAGACAGGAGCATATACACTGACGTATACGGTTGAGGGTGACGATGAAATTATCGTATCCTATACAAGAGCGTACACCCTGACATACGATGGAAACGGAAATACCGGAGGAAGTGTCCCGGCAGTGGAAACGTATGTGGAGGGAGCGGAAGTAACACTGGCGCTACAGGGAGATTTAAGCAGAGAAGGAGCAATCTTCCTGGGGTGGAGTCAGACGGAAAACCAGCTGATTACGACAGAAGCCGGAGCCGAAACAGCCGGAATCACCAAGACCCTGACAATGCCTGGAGAAGATGAAACTGTCTATGCAGTGTGGGCGAAGGATGAGGATGGAGATAAAACTCCTGACTATGAGGAAACCAGCTACACCCTGACATACGATGGAAACGGAAATACCGAAGGAAGTGTCCCGGCAG
>DWYS01000147.1 GCA_019118585.1 Candidatus Enterocloster faecavium
CATGTATATGCAGGCCCGGATCACGAGCAGGCAGCACAGAAACCGGAAGTTTTAACATTTTAATGAGGAATGGAGGAAGAAAGTATCATGGCTAGCGCAAAATTTTACGGAACAGGCAGACGGAAAAAATCCATCGCCAGAGTATATTTAGTACCCGGAACCGGTAAGATTACCATCAATAAGAGAGACATCGACGAGTATCTTGGACTGGAGACCTTAAAGCTGATCGTTCGTCAGCCCCTGGTAGCTACCGAGACCGTTGACAAGTTTGATGTTTTGGTAAATGTTCATGGCGGCGGCTTCTCCGGACAGGCAGGCGCCATCCGTCACGGAATCTCCAGAGCTCTGCTGCATGCAGATGCAGATTACAGACCTGTGCTGAAGAAAGCGGGATTCCTGACCAGAGACCCGAGAATGAAAGAGAGAAAGAAGTACGGCTTAAAGGCTGCACGTCGCGCTCCGCAGTTCTCCAAGAGATAATCAGTATATTTTCGAAAGCTCCTGCCTTTGGGTGGGAGCTTTTTTGCATGAAATGTACAGAGTGCAGGGGTGAACTGAGCATCGATTTGTGCATGATCGTATAATGTGAATCGCAAGTGAGCATGAAATTTAAGGGGGATCCGCACCTGAACCAGCTGCGAAAAGAGAGGAAAATCTAGGGAATTTTACTTTTTTAGGCAATAATTGTTTTGTTTATTGGCGAAAAGTGCTATGATAACAGTAGAATTTATTGTTACAAATTAGATAGATTTGACGTTGAGGTTCGCGAGAGCCTTGCGTTTTGAAAAAAGTCTTACTATATATAGACACGATTATAGTGTCTGCAAAATGAAATTGTACAAGGAGAGGACGAAAATGAGGAAAAGAAAAGCAGCGGTATGGATGGCAACACTTACATTTGCATTATGTGTGCCGCAGGCGTTGCCTGTAGTTCCAGCTACGATTGTGGCGGAGGCACACAGCGGACGCACGGACAGCAATGGAGGTCATCGGGACAATAAGAATAAGAGCGGTTTGGGAAGTTATCACTACCATTGCGGAGGACATCCGGCTCATCTGCATACCAACGGTATTTGCCCGTATGACAGCAATGCTGGCGCAGCGCCGGCGGCTGCTCCGGCTCAAACGATACCGGAGAATATTTCCATGGTCTTTGATGCCAGATATTATGCGGACCACAACACGGATTTGTATGAGGCTTACGGCTATGATGAGGAGCAGCTTTTGAACCATTTCCTTACTTCAGGAATGAAGGAAGGGCGGGTGGCCTGTGATTCCTTTAATGTTTCGGTTTATCGGGAAAATAATTCGGATCTTGTAAATGTTTATGGCGATGACCTGCCTGCATACTATGAGCACTACATGAGCTGCGGGCATTCGGAAGGACGGATTTGTCACTAAGAGGTGATGAGGAATGGAGTATATTGCACATTCCGATAAGGAAAGAGTGCAGACGCTGATCGCACATTTGGAAGGAACCGCACGGCTGGCAGAAGGATTTGCCAGCCGTTTTGGAAAGGGGGATTGGGGGTATTGCTGCGGTCTTCTCCACGATATTGGAAAATATTCCGATGACTTCCAGAAGAAAATCAGGGAAAACAGTACAGCCATGGTGGATCACGCCACCGCGGGCGCAAAGGTTTGCTTACAGAAAGGCGGCTTTTATGGATTTTTAAGCTACTGTATAGCAGGCCATCACGCAGGGCTGCCGGATACGGGAGGTACGCAGGATACTGGAAGCGCCCCTACGTTAAAGGGAAGAATGAGAAAGCGAATTCCTGACTTTTCGGCCTACCAGAAGGAGATTCAAATACCGGAGATCAAATCAGTGCCCTTTGACCAGCAAAAAGTCAGGAATGTTGATTTTTCATTGAGTGTATTGATTCGTATGCTGTACTCTTGTCTGGTGGATGCGGATTTTCTGGATACGGAAAATTTCATGAAAAATGGCCGGGTTGAACGCATATCAGGTGAATCAATCGAGGTACTTCTGGAAAGGCTGAAACATCATATCGAAGACTGGCTGAAAAATGAAGATATTGATACCGTTAATGGGAGAAGAACGGAGATTTTGAGAAGTTGTCTGGAGGGCGGAACGGCTGAGAAGGGAATATTTCGCCTGACGGTTCCCACCGGAGGTGGAAAGACCATTGCTTCTTTGGCCTTCGCTTTGAGCCATGGGGTAACGCAGCATCTGGAACGGGTGATTTATGTCATTCCATACACCAGTATTATCGAGCAGAATGCAGACGTATTTCGCCGTATTCTGGGCGGGGAAAATGTTCTGGAAAATCACTGCAACGTGGATTACGAGAGCTCGGAGGAGTTAAGATCTATGCAGTTCGCCTCGGAAAACTGGGACAAGCCGGTAGTAGTTACAACCAATGTGCAGTTTTTTGAATCCCTTTTTGCCAGCAAGTCTTCTCGCTGCAGGAAGCTTCATAATATCGCTAACAGCGTGATCATTTTTGATGAGGCTCAGATGCTTCCTCTGGATTATATGAAGCCCTGCACGGCTATGATGGAGGAGTTGGTTCAAAATTATGGGTGCAGCCTCTTGCTTTGTACGGCTACGCAGCCTGCTCTTACATCCTTTTTTCAGGAGGGAGCCAACATTCGGGAACTGTGTCCGAGAATGGAAGAGCAGTTTCGCTTTTTTGAGAGAGTGAAATTCCGGAATATTGGAAATGTGACGGAGGAAGAACTGCAGGCTAAGCTTTCGGAAGAAATCCAGTCCCTCTGTATTGTGAATACCAGGAAAAGAGCGCAGTCCCTTTATCAAGGATTAAAGGGCGATGGAGTTTACCATTTATCAACAACTATGTATCCGAAACATAGAAGGCGTATTTTGGAAACGATCAGAGAGCGGCTGCAGAACGGCGAGAAATGTGTTGTGATTTCTACCAGTCTGGTGGAGGCGGGAGTGGATTTGGACTTTCAGGCGGTCTATCGTCAGCTGGCCGGAATCGACTCCATGATTCAGGCGGCGGGGCGCTGCAACCGGGAGGGAAAGAGAAGCGCGGATGAGAGCAGCGTGTATCTCTTTCAGTTCGAAGAAAGAGATAAAAGTCCGGGGCAGAGACAGCAGCTTGATGTGGCAAAGAACCTTTTGGCGGAAGGATGGGATGTTTCAGACTTAAACTGTACAGAGGAGTATTTTAAGCGCCTGTACCATGCCAGAGGAACTTCTCTGGATAAAAAACGGATTATGGAGGCGTTTTCCAAAAGAATCTTCCGATTTGCTGAGGTTGGAAAGGAGTTCCACCTGATTCAGGAACAGACAAAGACCATTCTGGTAAAAAGAGAGGAGGAAGCGAAGCAGCTTCTCTGGCAAATACAAAACGGCGGTTATACGAAATCGGTTATGCGCAGAGTCCAGCAGTATTGTATCCAGGTTTATGACGAGGACTTTAAAAAATTGTATGACGCAGGAATGGTGCGTTCGGTTTCGGAAGACATGGAAGATTTCTATGAGTTGGTAAATGAAGGCCGGTATTCGGATGAAATGGGGCTGGATTTGGGGATTGAATCGGGGATGGCTTTGTTTAGTTGATTGATGAAAGTGAAAAAGAGAGAGGAGTGCGGCAGCGGCGTCAAGAATGGGAATTCTTTGACGCCGCTGCAATTTGCGTTATAGAAATAAAAATTATTTCAATCCACAGGCTGTACCTGACTTCGATACATAGTATAGCAGACAATTGATAAAATTTCAGTATAAAAAGATAATTATTATAATTTATTTCAATTTATGTTTATATAATAAAAAATAAAAATCTGTTGCATTTTATATACAGGTGTGATATAGTGTCAATATATACAGAATATAACCAAGAATGAGCAAAATATTATACAAAATGATGAAAAATAATAAAGGGGAAAATCAATGATTCTATGTGATGGATGTAAAGAAAGGGAGGCGATGAAATGGGAATGGGAGTCAAGGTGAAAGTATGGGGAGATTTCGCCCTTTTCAGCCGGCCGGAACTTAAAGTAGAGCGGTGCTCCTACGATGTGATGACGCCGTCAGCAGCCAGAGGGATTCTGGATGCGATTTACTGGCATCCGGGCCTCAAATGGGTGGTAGATAAAATTTACGTAAGAAAGCCCATCCAATTTACCAGTGTCAGGAGAAATGAGGTAAAAAGCAAGGTCCTGGCCAGCAGTGTGCTCCAGGCATACAACGGAGGTGAAAAACCTCTATACATAAGCAGCAAGGAGGAGATTGTCCAGAGAGCCTCCCTGCTGCTGTGCGATGTGGAATACGTAATTGACGCCCATTTTGAGATGACGGAGCAGGCAAATGACACGGATAATCCGGGAAAGTTCAAGGATATTATCATGCGGCGGCTGAGGCGGGGAGAATGCTTTCACATGCCGTACTTCGGCTGCAGGGAGTTCCCGGCCCATTTTTGTTTGTGGGAGGAGGAAAAGATTCATACAGCCTACGAGGATGTGGAAGAAAGGGACTTGGGGCTTATGCTGTATGATCTGGACTATCGTAATCCGGAAGACATTCAGCCCATGTTTTTCCGCGCGGTGCTGAAGCGCGGGGTACTGGATTTGAGGAATTGTGAGGTGATGCGATGATTCTGCAGGCATTGGTCCGTCATTACGAGAACTTGGCGGCTCAGGGGAAGGTTTCCAGGGAAGGATGGTGCCAGGCAAAAGTCTCCTATGGGATCAATTTGTCACGGGAAGGGAAGATTACGGGAATCATTTCTCTAAAGCAGGAGGAAGAACGGGGAAAGAAGACTGTTATTGTCCCGGACTTCCGGACAGTACCGGAGATGGTGACCCGTTCCTCCGGAGTTTCGGCCAACTTTCTTTGTGACAATTCCAAGTATCTTCTGGGGATTGATGCACAGGGAAGCGGAAAGCGGATTCAGGAATGTTTTCAGGCAGCCAGAAAACGCCATCTGGAGCTTTTGAAGGGAGTGGAGGGGGAAATGGCCCAGGCGGTACGGCTGTTTTTTGAAAACTGGAATCCCCAGGAGGCGGAAGAATGTGGTCCCGTGAAGGAAAACTGGGAAGATGTTACAGATGGAGGAAATCTGATTTTCTGTATGGGCATACAGGAAGCTCAGGATGACCCGATGATACAGGAGGCATGGGAGCAGACACGCAGTGTATCAGGGGAAGGACAGGAAGGAATCTGTCTGGTGACGGGTAAACGGTCGGAGATCTCCAGAATTCACCGGACAATTAAAGGAGTTCCGGGAGCTCAGTCCAGCGGGGCATCCCTGGTTTCATTTAATGCACCGGCCTTTGAGTCCTACGGCAAGGAGCAGAGTTATAATGCACCGGTGGGAAAATACGCCCAGTTTGCCTATACAACTGCCTTAAATGACCTGCTCAGCCACCGGGATTACACCTTCCAGCTGGGGGATTCCATGATTGTTTTCTGGGATGAGAGCAGCGAAGAGGCATATCAGGAAGCATTTGTCTGGTCGGCGGAGCCAAACCGGGATAATCAGGATGTGGTGAAGGACCTTTTTGATAATCTGAAAAAACAGTGGGCCGTCCGGCTGGATGATACGGCAATCAATCCGGATCAGCGTTTTTTTATACTGGCATTAGCGCCTAACGCTGCAAGGCTGTCGGTCCGTTTTTTCTATCAGGACAATTTTGGAAATATTTTGAAGAATCTGGCGGCTCATTACCAGCGGATGGAGATGGTCAGACCTGCCTGGGAGGACCGGGAGTATCTGGGAATTCGGGAGCTTTTGTTTGAGACAGTCAATCAAAAATCAAAGGATAAGTCCCCTGTTCCCAATATGGCAGCAATGGTCCTGCAGGCCATTATTTCTGGCAGCCGATACCCGGCAAGTCTCTATACGGATACCTTAATCCGCATTCGCTCAGAGCGGGGAACTGTTACCTGGGGAAGAGCCGGAATTTTGAAGGCCTATTTGATTCGAAATTACCACTGGAAGGAAGGAGAACACTATATGGGGTTAAATGAAGGCAGCAGAGAAGAGGCATATGTGCTGGGGCGTTTGTTTGCGGTACTGGAATCAATTCAGCAGGATGCGAATCCGGGGATTAACGCTACTATCCGGGACCGCTATTTTAATTCGGCCTGCGCAGCTCCGGCCTCGGTTTTTCCGGTGCTGATGAAACTGAAAAACAGCCACATGAAAAGAATCGAGCGGGAGCGGGCTGGTTCGAAAATATTCTATGAAAAACTGCTTACGGAAATTCTGGAAAAATTAGAGGAATTTCCATCCAGATTGTCTCTGGAAGAACAGGGAAAATTTATCCTAGGGTATTACCATCAAATGCAGAAACGCTATGAGAAAAGGGAGGAAAAGTAAATGAGGGAAGCGATTAAGAACCGATATGAGTTTGTGATTTTATTCGATGTGGAAAATGGGAACCCCAATGGCGACCCGGATGCGGGCAATATGCCAAGAATCGACCCGGAAAGTGGTTTAGGTCTGGTGACGGATGTATGTTTAAAACGGAAAATACGCAATTATGTGGAAACAGTGAAAGAGGATGAAAAGGGTTATAAAATTTATATAAGAGAAGATGTTCCGTTGAACCGGAGCGACCGGGAAGCATGTCAGGAGCTTGGCGTAAATGAAACGGATGATAAAAAGCAGACGGAAGCGCTGAAAAAGTTAAAGAAAAATGACCCGAATGTAGATATCAAGCTGAGAGATTATATGTGCGAAAATTTCTATGATATCCGGACCTTTGGGGCGGTTATGACAACCTTTGTAAAGGCATCCTTAAACTGTGGACAGGTCAGAGGGCCTGTGCAGCTAGGATTTGCCAGAAGCATTGACCCCATCATCAGCCAGGAAGTGACCATTACAAGAGTGGCAATTACGACCGAAAAGGATGCGGAAAACAAGACGACAGAGATGGGAAGAAAGAGCATTGTGCCATACGGGTTATACCGGGCAGAAGGATATGTTTCCGCAAATCTTGCCAGGAGGGTGACAGGATTTTCAGAGGGGGACCTGGAACTGCTGTGGGAAGCCATTGTCAATATGTTTGAACATGACCATTCCGCCGCAAGAGGGAAAATGGCGGTGCGGGAACTGATCGTATTTAAGCACAGCAAGGAATTGGGAGACTGCCCGGCTTACAAATTGTTTGATGCGGTGGAAGTGAAAAAAAATGAGAACGTGGTTTATCCCAGGAAATACCAGGATTACACAGTTCAGGTTCACGAGGACCAGATTCCGAAGTCAGTAGAAGTAAAAAGGATGATTTAATGGAATATACAGAGGATAATTACCTGATGATCTCAGGAATCCAGCATTTTAAATTCTGCAGACGCCAATGGGCATTGATTCACATTGAGCAGCAGTGGGCAGAAAATGTTCACACTGCAATAGGAGAAATCATGCACCAGAGAGTTCACGACCCGGAACTGAGGGAGAAGAGGAAGGGCTTGATTGTGGCAAGGGCCCTTCCGGTGTCCTCCAGGGAGATGGGGGTAAGCGGTGAGTGTGATGTGGTGGAATTTCGTTTGAGTGAAGATGGAATTCGTCTTCATGGGCACAGAGGACTGTATTCTATATATCCGGTCGAGTATAAGAAAGGGAAGCCTAAGCTGACGGAAGAAGACCGGCTGCAGCTTGCGGCACAGGCCATGTGCCTGGAAGAAATGTTTTCTGCCAGCGTACCGGTTGGAGCTGTTTTTTATGGGGAAACCAGGCGAAGAGAACAGGTGGAAATTACAGAGGAGCTGCGTCAGGAGGTACGAAACTGTTTCCGGGAGATGCATGGATATTTTGAACGGGCATATACACCGAAGGTGAAATATAGTAAGGCCTGCAATGCCTGTTCTCTGAAAGAGCTGTGCCTTCCAAAATTGGGAAAGTCTCTTTCCGTAAAAGCTTATATTACCGGGATGCTTGGGGAGGAGGAAGTTTGAAACAAAGAAGTAGAGGTAAACCACCAAAAAAGTGTATAACAAACAAGCCACCCGAAAATTAGCAATTAGCGGGTGAAAACAACTGCAATGTATAAAGAATAGAGAGATAACAACGACTATTGATTAGTAATTGTATATCCCCGAAGTCTGAGAAGTTCAAGAGCCTGGGATACGGTCAAAGTCTTTTCCTGTTTGACAGGTCTGTGCTCTAGAAATCCTTCCGGGTTATAAGGCTCAAGCTTGCTCAGCATGTTCCAGATAGCGGTCAGGATCATCTTGCAGACCGCGATGATTGCCTTTTTATGACCCCGGCGGGATTTGATCCTGTGATACCTCTCTTTAAATTCCGGGTGCTGTTTGGATTTGATCAAGGCATTGGCAACCTGGACAAGAAGAGGTTTCAAATAACTGCCGGCGCGGGAGACCCGCCTGGATTTTACTTTCTGGTTGCTCTGGTCATTACGGGGACAGCAGCCAGCCCAGGAGACAAGATGTTTGGATGACGGGAACACGGACATGTCCGGACCAATCTCGGAGAGAATGGCAATAGCAGTCATCGGATTCTTATCTAATCCCGGAAGAGTATAAAGCAGATCTAAAACGGCAGAAAAAGGTTCTGCGATCTGAAGGATTTCAGACTCGATCTCTTTCCGGTGGGCTTCAAGTTCATCAATGTGAGCGAGACATTGGCGGAGTTTGACAGCCTGTTGGGGAGAGATCGCCCCGTCAACAGCAGCCTGGATTTCAGAGACAGGCGTTTTGCAGCGAGGGTCTACAAAAGGAGAGACATCAAAGGTTTCGCCAGGGTGGTCGAGGATATAGTTCGTGATAGAACGAGCCGACTTACCAAAAATATCACTGAAGACATCATCAAGCTTCAGGTTGGAGACAGTCAGGCAGTTTTGTGCACGGTTCTTTTCGCCGGTGAGCATATTGGTAAGCTTGAAGCGGTAGCGCATCAGGTCTCGAAGCTGGCGGATTTCAGGCGAAGGGATAAAACTAGGTTTTATCATGTCGCACATGAACAGATCGCAGATCCATTTTGCATCCTTGCGGTCGGTCTTATTGCCCTTTTGCGGCTTCGCATATTTGGGATGGGCCAGGGTGACAAAACAGGACTTTTCAAGGATATTAAAAACAGGGATCCAGTACTTGCCAGTCGATTCCAAACAGACCTCGGTACACTCGGTACAGGAATATTTGGCAAGCCAGGCGGCTAATTTCCGGAGTCCTTTGGAAAAGGAAGAAAAGCGGGCCTGCTTATATTCTGTACGGTCATTG